>JBOHVJ010000382.1:0-22726 GCA_050735075.1 Binatia bacterium | reverse complement strand
CGAACCCCAAGGCCACCAGGGCATAGATGCTGCCAGCGATCAGGCCATTTACGAAGAGTTGCGGGAGCATGGTTGTGCTCGGGGAGATGGCTAATATATTGATGAAAAAAGCTCGACTTCGTTCGTACACTCCTAATTTAAACTTCGGGACTCGATAAAACCTCCGCAAAAAGTCAGCAGTCATATCAACATCTGCCTTTGTCCCAAGCACAACGACTCGTGTGTAGTCATTGAAAGCATTCTTTGTGATCATGTCCTCAGTCTTCCTGAAATACTTATGGTTTCTCATCTCCTCAGTTATATTATAAGCGGCGTAGATGAAAACATATTCATTGCGGCCCTGCTCTATGATATCAGAAAGAAAGTCCAAGGCATCATTATAGCCCCGAATTATCCGCACAACTGCCCAGGAGTAACTAGAGACAACGTAAATGGTAGCGGAAAGGAATATGGCCAGCCAAATTACGAACGCCCAATGTGGATCCAGAATGAAAGCTAGTAGGCCCGCAATTGATGACGTAATTGCAAAAGCAGCTAGTATCTTTTGACCTATCCCCATTCACGGGTCCACTTGGTCTCTAACACATCGGGGCTGATCGGGCGTCTTTCTCTATAAACGTGTTCGTCAGAGGGAATATATCCAATGTTGTTTCCAGGGCTGACCTCAATTCGGCAGGGGTTGTTCGCGTGAAGTTTTTTATCCAATCTATCTTAAGTTCCTCTAGATCCAGCAGGTCAGACGAGTGTTTCTCCCTCATGCCCGGTATTTGCATGAGCAGATCAAAAGCATTGCTTCCTGGGATAGGAAGTAGGACGCTACTGGAAGTCTCTACAATATTGCCGCAAAGATAGAGTTCCCGTGCAAGGTCAAATGTCTTCTGAAGAGTTTGAGAAGTTTCACCCGGTAGCCCAAATACAAACGACACGACAACGTTAATTCCTTGTTCCGCGAGAAATTCAACGGCCCGTCTTGTTTGATCTACCTTGATTCCCTTATTCATCAGAGCCAGTATCCCATCATCGCCCGATTCAGCGCCAATGAAAACTTCATAGACACCAAGTTCTTTAAGCTGACTTGCCATTTTCCGAGAGATATTACTTGACACCCCATAAACATGGAACGAGACATCGAGGTCACCAGGCTTGCTGCGGACGAAGTCGTCGATCCATCGGCTATTCTCGGTAAAAGTATCGCAAACTTCCCAGAAATAATTAACTCCGTACCGGCGATTATAGAAGGCTATTTCTTTCCAAAATCTTTTAGGGCTTTTGTAACGAATGCCTTTGTGTGGAATCATACAAAAAACGCAGCCTCCATTTGAGGCATCTCGCCAAATGCAGCCTTTGCGAGAATAAATCGCGAGCGACTTCCTGAAGGGTTTAAAATCTGAGTACCGTGTTTCGTAACTCTCAAAATATTTTTCAAGAGGAAGGTTGAGGTAATCCGGATAAGGCAACGATTCGAGTTCAAGAACGTTCTCGGGATTCTGAACGATCGCACCCCCCTTCCGAAAGCAGAGGTTCGGTATCGACTCGTAAGGTTCGTTACTTATATATTTGTGGAGAGCCTCCTCGCCGTCTCCAACAACCACAGCTTCAACAAAGGAACGATTTTTAAGAATCGTTTTTGGCATCGATGTTGGGAAGGGCCCTCCCAGCAAAACCTCCCCTACTGTCCCTAATGAGTAGAGATACCGAAAGAACTGGTCGGTCTCTGGCAGAGAATAGCCGATTATGAAAATATTCTCCGCCTCAGATAGATGGTCAGCGGCTCGCCTCCAAACCGTTCCGATCTCCTGATGGTATTGTGTTTTGTTCCACGTGGGGGGAACAATTGCAGGTTCTGGCGAGGTTGGCGTGCCACAGTGGGTAAAATCCTTGAGCAGCGATACGATATTGAGCCTTACTGAGGTCGGTCTGTTGCGGATTCCTAGATTCCAATCCCTCTTCGAAAAGAATTCTTCAAGGTGCCAGGGAATTATCCTCTTGCATTGATTACACCGCACCCAATTAAGTGACCCGTGAAGCTTCATTACCTGGAAGCGAGTCCGATCGTTCGACGTTTCCACGCAATAATCAACTCGAATGTTGCGAAAGTGCAAAGCATAATCAAGTGCCATGTCGTAGTTAAAAGTAATGACGGCAACCGGGGCTAACTCCTTTGAAGGAATCGGCGGATGCAACCCTGAAGCGAGATTGACAAACTTGTCGTAAGGCACAGGAGGTATCACACTATTCCCCTCCACTCGCAATCTTACCCGTTCTTCGAGGGTTCGGACTATCAGCCGTCGTATCGCTGGGCCAACTCCACGAACCTCTTCAGGGGTAAGTGCTCCAAGCCTTCCGAACAGAGAAGCCATTTCAAATGCGGCAAATACTGACTCTATGTTGTAGATGTTTAACGTGGACTTGGAATGAACCGCCTGCAAAGCCGAAAGGGCCTTGAAAACAAGATCAAAGCTCGTTCGATCCTCGCCGAGATCTATCGTCTTTCGAAGCTCATCTGCAGTATCCACGAAGTCGGCCATAAGCGGGCCGCCTGCTTCCTTCGATGCCCCTGCTCCGAGGATAAAGACTGTCAGACTCATTTACGTAGCGATTTAGCGAGCATTTTAGTGTCAGGCATTCAGGCGGAGGGATTAGGATCAGGCTTGTATACGTGAATCTGACCGTCCCTCAACACTATAAGCCCCCCTTAGCAAGTTACGTCCTCCGGAAACAAAAAACCCGGCTGGGGAGACCCAGTCCGGGCTGATGTAAGACGAATCGAAGATGTGACTGGATCAACTGACCCCGTCTATAGCTATAGGCTCAATAATTGGGTCTCTATTTATGCTAAGCAATGGCCGGAACTTCTGGAAGTTTTCGGCCTCTGGAATAACCTTTCAAGAGCGGTTTTCAGTGGGGAAGATATTTAAGCCAAAGATCCGAAAGTCACGGTCGAGGGCAAAGGCATTCTGGATGCCAACTTGCTGACAGATCGCGAAGCTCGTGCAGTCGGTGAAAGAGAAATCTTGGTCACGGAAACGCTCGAATATACGCCGAGCACGAGAAAAGTGATCTTTATCTATCCAAATTAGAGACAACCAACCACGGTCAACAAGCTGAAGCAGCGTACTCAACACCTGCAAGGCACTCGCATGCGAGACCCGCCTTCGAATCCTCGTCGTTAACTCATCCAGGATATAGTCGGAAATGACGGGCTCATAACTCCGTTGATCAAGCATTTGTTTCCAGAAGCCACTGCAGGCGGGATAGTCCTTGTCACTGCGGTCAAAAACAGACAACAAACCACCGGTGTCTAAGAATAACTTCATACCCTCTGTCCATAAATCTCGTCGTGCCGCTCGGCAAAATGTGGATCACCCGATGCAAAGATACCGATAAGACTCAGCCATAGGTCCTTATCCGTCGGTTTCGCAATTATCAAATCCACCGGAGCTGTAGATAGAGACGAAGTCTCATGGAAACCAAAGAGGTCAACAAGTGCCTTTGTATAACCGAGTAGGGAAGAGGTACTACCAGCCAACGTCTGCCCAATCTGCACGTGTTCTTCAACGCGAGGAGGAGGATAGAATCGGTCGTAATACGCTAGACCCCTATAATCTTTGGCCTCCAGATCAATGCTTGGCGACAGAACCATTACAGCTTCCCTCCTTCGCAACGAATGGGTTTAAATGAGGCTAAACTTGTCTTGGTGACACATGCATGAAAGACCTCTTCAATCGTCTCATGGGCCGTGTCCACCCATCCCATCAACTCTTTTTCCTCGATCTGATCAGGTTTAACGAGGACATAGTCCAGATCCAACACGATTTCTGATCCATCTTGATGCCGAGGAGCCTTAGCAGTGATCAGAAACAGCCGATCCCTGCCCGCCTGGTAGGCAAACTCCAGTCTTAAGAGGTACGGGTCAGGTTTCCCAGGCAGAGATTGGGGAACTCTAAATCCGACATGAAGCACTGCCTCCAGATTCTTACCTTCCGGCACCGGTAAGCGATTGATATATCGCAAACCCAGTCTCGTTAGCCTCTTGGGGAGAGCTATATCTCTATAGTCGGCAAGGCGAGTCTCAATCTCCCGACGAAAAGTCGCGTAGTCAGAGTAAGGCCGAAGCTGATTAATCGCAAGCATCCCAAGGCCAATTTGCACGAGGCGGTTCGCAGAACGATTATGAAAGACCGTCACTTCCTCGGTAGCCATTGCCAGCTCCTGGCCGCCCGCTTGTACCCCTACTTTCCTGCTCACCTCAATGTCAGTATATTCAGCTTTTACCCGCTCATAGTACCGTCCCGGAACGAGGACAGGCTGGACACGTATCTCAGCAAACCTAAATTCACATACCGCTTCAACTAGCGGCGGGTTCTCGAATTTGATTCGTTCTGGCTTCGCCTTGCTCATAATTTAGGTGTTTATTTACTCTCGGTGATGGGTAGCCGTCAAGGGCCAATAAATCCGTGTCAGACTTGCCTAATTTCATTAACTTCCAAAGCCCGGCTGGGGAGACCCGGTCCAGGCTGATGTAAAACGAATCGAGGATGTGACCGGATCAAATGACCCCGCCATACACATTTGCTCAAGACGCCGGTCTTCATTTATTCCAATCGTCCCGTACCGTCAAGGGCTAAGATAGCACAGTTTTTACCTTTTTGGCCCATCGGATGTTCGGAAAGCACAATTATAATCTCGGCTGCTTCAGAAGCGCCTCAAAAATCCCCAGTAGTGCTATTTGGCCAGGGCCTTTCAAACTGCGACTCAAAGGAATCAGACTTCGTGAGCTAGATTACCATTGACCTCCACTTGGTCCTCTCAAAGAAACTCGGCGCTCGATCGTGAAAGAAGCGCAGAAAACGTGTCAGGAACCATATTCTTCACGTTATAGAGTCCGTGGTCAAATCCAGAGCGATCGGTAACACGTTGCCCAGTTCCTGGTTTCCAGGGGACCGGGCTTGCACTATACGCTTCACTCTGTGGCTCTATGGTCGCCGCTCAGAAGTCCGAAGCGTCACGACCATCGGTTCCGCGGTACTGCCTTTGTCCGTAGTCCTTGATTCATGGATGCACTTCAAAAAGCCGGTGGGTTCACCCCCTTTAAGGGTAAACGCCCCTGATATCCGCAGAGAGTAGAAATCTCCAGCCGTGAGTACGCGCTTCTCGCCAATAACACTCCAACAAAGAGCCAATCGCTCGCGCTCAAGACAGTCTAAAAGCGCCTCCTGCCTTACGAGGAGTGCGCTTGGCCCTACGCTGTGAGCAGTCGGATCGAAAGCTATCACCGTGCCCCCACCATCTACAAAATCAGCAACGTTTCCACTCCACTGTAGCCCAAGTGCGCGCACGAGATCGCTACATGGCAGGCGCAGGGTGTAACTGTCGTCGATAGAGCAGTCAAATCCGCTCGATTCTTCCAGGCGCCGGAAACTCGCCACACACACGCGAGCCGGACAACCTTGATCAGCGCGTATCCAGCCTGCAACACCATAGTAAGGACTTTCAAAATACCTCGCGGCAGGCGACCAGCCATGCTCACCGAGGAATAGCTTATAGCTCTCATGGGGTTTGGGCATCCAGTGTCCCCAGAAGTCGACGGCTTCAGCCCATAACATAAACGCTGCGGTTTCGTCGCCGGGCACCAGATATCCATGCCCCATGTACCAGATCTCCCGGCGATCGACATCATGAGGATCACGGTCAAGCGGGGCCGGCTGCTTCCAGTTTAGGTAGCCGTCGAGGTTTAGCCACCTCGAGCCATCTTGTGGATTGACTGCAACGAGGAGACGTTCGACTGAGGGTAAATCGTCAGTGCGCTTTACCCACTCTTCATGATCAGCATCCCCAGTCCAGTCCTCATAAGTCGAAGAACCCCACCATGCCGGCAAGTGACCATCCCATGATGTTCCACCCCGCTGTTCTCGCAAGGTGCAAGACGGATCGATGTCTCGGAAGGAATCTTGCCAAGGTCCAACATGCGCATTATCGTCCTCACTACTGCCATGCCAGCTGCGGTACTGAAAGTGGTCTGCTATGAGAGCCAAGATCTCATGGTAAGCAATCCACTGGTACTTCTTTCCGATCCGCTCTGCTTTCGAAGCCGCTCGCCCCTCGTACCCTATGTCAAAGCGGTCGAAGTGACCAAACCGCTTTATCGTCCAGCCAAGGTCGAACACCCGCCAAAGGACGTAACGCTGGATCAGGCGGAGATCAAATGAAGGGGGGCGGCACGCGTTCGTGTCCCTCGTTGCGGCGAGGATCTCTCGAAGCTGATCCGCGTGATGCGGAGTGAGGATGCCAAGAGCTTTCGTGAGGGCACTCTCCCGTACCTGTTCGAGTTCCAATATGCGTTTATCTAGCTCTGCATTTACGTCATCAGCTTCCCCATCATCGGGTGCTCCCTGCTCGTGATTTTCCAGGATAATTTTGATGTTGAATGGAATGACTTCCTTAAGCGCGCGGTCTGCGGAGTCGTAAGCCTCCCACGCTAGCTTTTCCCGTTCCCCAAAGGATTCAACCAACGCGGCGAGGCGTTCGTCGGGTGATCTCCACAACGGCTCCTCGCGGCGGAGCGATAACCAGCTTGTTACCGATGAGTTTGTTCCGATGACGTAGCGAGCAAAGTCATCGTCCAAGACGGAACTCCCGATGCGGTTACGCGCCCACTCAAGATCCCGGCTGTCGTACGCCCCCCGATTCCAGTCCGGTTTTAGTGGCGCTATCTCTTCCTCTGTCGGAATAGGTGGCCAATTACTCTGATAAGGTGGGCGAATGCGGTCCGGTTCACCATCAAGCGCAGCCCCGAGGTAGAGTCCCCGTTCGATAACCCCACGAGCATAATCTCGGAGGAGAATATGAGCCGGAGGAGAGCCATTCTTGAATACCCGGTCGTAGACAGTCTGCGCAAGGTGGCCTACCTCCTTGGCATCGTGGCTTCGCAGTGCACAGCCATAGGCGATAGCATACAACCGCTCGGCGACGTACAGGTCATCCACATCAGCAAACCGGTCGAGGAGCCTAACTACAGAGGTGAGCCGGCCCGTGAGTAGGCTAACGAGTGCTTTGGTAGCGCGGTCTCGGAGAAAGCGGTTTGAAGACGTGAGCATCCAAGCCAAGGCGGCTGCGGTCAGATCGACGGCTTCGTCTTCAAGAGCCATTCCCGGCGTTACTGACCATGCCCACTCGACAAGGCGGTCGACCGCCCTACGGCTACCCCAAGCTCTATGAAGGAAGATACTCCACCAAGCGTCCCTTTCAGGCATGGAGTCTCTGCTCAACCGGGCGTGAAGGAACGCTGCATTAAATGGATGGTCCGGAACCGTCGCCATCGTTAGTAGCGCGTCGAGCGTCTCAGCGATATCGTGTTCGCTTCGAGTTATCTCGTTCAGGACCGTGCGCGTAGTCTCGGAAAAGGCTTTAGGTGATCTCCAAATAAGACTCTGCCTGAAAGCCTCAGCAAAAATCCGCCGCCTCTGCAGTTTCGGTGCGACCTGGCTCAGTTCCTTCTCCGTCCGCTCAGGAAGTTGCACGCAAAACGCTTCTATGAGCCCGGGTGAAACATATTCTTTTGGATCAACAAGATACTCAAGTCGTCCACCATTGCCGAAAGCTGCCTCCGGTCTTTCCGGGTCGAGGTGAAGATCGAGAAGTGTCTGCACGAAAAGGTGATCGGACAGGCGCTCATAAGTAACTCGCACCACTTCTTGGGCTGTGCCGTCGTCCCGCCAGACTACCTCTTCAATTAGGACCCCGTCTGAGACTAAACCGCGAAAGAGAGAGCGCTCAAACTCACGGCCCGGAAGAAGACCGTTAACAACGTCTTCGGCCTCTTCGAAGGGTAACCAACTTTGGCGTCTCTCAACAAACAGCCTCACCAGAGATTCTATAGCTTTCCGAACGAACTGACGATTCGGGTTGAAACCAAGATCGGTCGCGAGCCGTGCGTTCACTGCGTCGAGGAAAAGATTGAACGTCGCAGATATTCCGTGGAAGCCGCGAGGCAGCCGGCGATGACCGCTCGCGCTCAATCCACGGCAGAGCACCTTGAGGAAAAGCGGATTACTAAACTCCGGGACAAGGAGTGGAGTCGAGGGTCGCTCAAGTCCATAATAATCGAAGAAAGTTCGGGCAGCGTCATACTCGACTTCCGAGGACCCATAGTGCTCGATTTTGACCGCGCGCCGGCGAATCTCTTCGGGGATTACCATCTGCTCATACGACGAGCGCACCGCCAGTACAATGGAAATCCAAGCAGACCGACTGAGATGAGCGAGGAAAGCCGTCAAATGTTCAGGCCAAATTCGCCGACCCGCACCCTCATTTAGCGCATCGATCAGGACGAGAGCACGGCATCCGGCCGTCTGCGCCGCCGCTTCAAGTGCGCCAACAAACTCTTCGGCGGAGAGATGAGCGAGATCGAGATGCTGGAGTGCCTGCATCCACGGGTTCTCGTTGCTCAGAAAGCGCTGGCCCATCAGCAACACAGTCGGCCGGCCGTCCCGGAGCCGCGCTCGCGTAATGTCACACAAGAGGTGTGTCTTACCTGTTCCAGCGTGCCCCGTTAAGACGAGAAGGGTCGCACCTGCGAAGATATCTGCATCTATAAGGGCAGCGTTTAGCTCCCTTAGTTCCCGTTGGAGCTCGTACAGGCGGTGCCTTCGTTCACGAAAAGGGTTCGGTCGATAGGGCTCAGGTTTCCCTTCGGCCTTTATCTTAGCTTCCCTCTCGTCGTCGGTTTTTTCATGGTCCCGCAACGTCTGTTCCAGAGCACCTGAAGCAGGACGGATCGCGTCAATCTCGTCAGCCAACTCCCTGAGTCGAAGAGGACCAATAGGATCGGAACGAAGTTCCACGAGCCTACTGATGACACGGCCTACGGCCCCGGCCACGGCTACGATCTGGCCCTCTAGTTGGTCCCCCTCGGGCAAGCCGTCTTTCGATTTGTCTCTAATGCCAGCCGACTCTCCGAGCAAGTCTACACGTGAACGCAGATGCTCGGACTTCTCCCGGAGTGAGCGGGCACGGACTCTTAAAGCGTCGATGAAGCGTTCAGTTCTTCCGAAGGCCTCGAATTTAGCAGCGATGGGGAGCTCGACGTGAATTTCCGGGGTGTACCGTGGGCCCGCAGACTTTATCGCCTCGTCCAGCCGGGCTTCGAACCAATCTGGATCTAAGTATCGACGATTGAACCAAAACCAGAGTCGACCACGATTTTCAGGACGGCTTAGGCGCTCGATGAGTTCGTACCTTCCCCAGTAAACGAACCCCACGTCCATGGCGCGATCACGCGCCCAGCCCGACCATTTTTCAACTCGGTCGTTCCATCTGTCCCTTGTCGAACGCCGTCCTTCGGTACGAGCATCGGAGAGGTCAAGCGGCAGACATACGAAGTAACGGACGAGCCGGGGGTGTTTATCCAGCGCGGTCTGCACTGAGTGATCAAGCTGACTCCATTGAGAATCACCGAGCGTGTCGAAATACTTTGCCTGCCATCCCCACTCAGTGCCGTCCGCGAATGCTGCGTAGCACTCAACCCCGGCATCAGGCCTACCCTTCCGAACAAAAGAAGTATCCTTTGGACGTTCGGCGTCGGCGAGCTGAGAGCAAAGCTCCTCAAACCCTTCCGGGCAGGTCCCGTTGATTGGACGGATCGACTTCCAGTCGACGTTAATGGCTTCCACGGTTTTTAAGGGCCTTTAGATATGCTGACCATCCGATCGCAGCTTTCGCAGCGAATCGGGGTACGCTGAATTTTATTGTTATACTTGACCCTTATCAAGCAGATTTCGTCAGGCAGAAAAGGTGTGACGTGATGGGGTCGTGCTTACGTTTTGTCTTTTTTATCTTTCCCCTTTAGAATTGCAGCCCTAGCCTCAAAAATCCAACGCAACATCCGCATCGACCCTCTCTCAATAAGCCAGTATTCCCCTGAAATCAAAAATGCCCGTCTGGGGAGACCCAGTCCGGGCTAATGAAATACGTATCGAAGATGTGACCGGATCAAATGACCCCGCCTATAAATAGTCTCAATAATTGGGTCTCTATTTATGCCAAGCAACGGGTATCCGTCAAGGGGAAAAATGGTAGGAAAACGCAATCTTAAACTCTCAAGATTTCCAGCCCAAAGGGAACGCATCTTCGAATAATGGTAAAATCATCGGCGTTAAGGGTGACGACCCTAGCTCCTATGCCTCTGGCACTTAGAGCAATAAGGAGATCGTTAACGAAACTACCCGCCATGCGGTCGGCTTGATCCTTTCTCTCACCCCGCATAACCCCAAGAAGGCGACCGGTTTCTTCCCAAGCTATATCGCTCGGGGTAACGATGCGACGGTTGCGCTTGAAAGGACGATAAAGACCCTCAACTACAGCCCGCTTCAATCTGTCAGTAGCGCCTGCTAATAGTTCCTGGATCACGACCGAGCTAAAAAACGTACTGGGAATATCTGCTTCATAGCGAGGGCGGAGGGAGACAGCGAAGGCTTTGGAGCGGAGGATTTCTATGTAAACGCTTGTATCGTAGATGAGCTTTCCTCCATCCACATCTCTAAACCCTAAAATCGGAGAGCTTACCAGCAGCCCGATTGTACCCACGCATGACCGCTTTGCGAAAAGCCACTAGGGAAATCGCTTGACGCACGGCATCGGACTCCGTTTTGGCTCTGAGTATCCGTTTGGCCCTCCTCAAGGCTTGCTCATCCACCAGAAAGTTCTTACGTTTCAGAGAAGACATGCTCACCTCCTTTGTGACGTATCTTTTCTGAGAATATACACCGTAGCTTTTTTCGGGTCAATCGCCGATGAAACGGTTTCGGCGCAGCAATCATAGAACTCTGAAGATGAGCGTGTGGGAGGAGAAAAAGACAGGCTCAATGATAGGAGGTGTTTCCGCTCCTCTGGCCTTCCTCGGAATCGGGGGTGATTCAGGTCTGTTGAATCTTAATTTCTATCCAATTTCCAGGACTACCGGATTTCCCAGATCCTCACGAACAAAAAGCCCGGATGGGGAGACCCAGTCCGGGCTGATGTAAAACAAATCGAAGATGTGACTGGATCAAATGACCCCGCCTATAACTAACAGGCTCAATAATTGGGTCTCTATTTATGCTAAGCAACGGGCATCCGTCAAGGGGTTAAACCATCTGGGATTTCAATGGGTTTTTAGCGTAGAAGACCTATCGGTTTTACGCCGGATTCAACTGAACGACGCCTCAGTCAAATTGCGATGGCTCGGGCTACCCCTTCGGGAGCTTGCTGGAGTCAAAATCAAAAATTCGCTGCCATTCCTATTTCCGCAAAAAAACGACTGAAGCTTCCCCTGACCATAGCCCTCGCCTCGTTAGCTGGTCTGCCTTCGAAGCGGCTCAACATTTGTGTGGCAGCTCGGACTCCTCTTCCCTCTACCCTTCCAAAATATACATGGAGAACCTTCACGCCCTCCGCAGCGACCTATTGGATTCCGTGTTTCACCCATTGGCGAAACCGGGAATATAGTGAAACAAGAGGGAAGTCAAGCCGCAGGTAGTTGGATTTTAAAAGAAAAGAAAGGAGGCCCTTATTCGTACCGTAAGGCTTCGATCGGATCCAGGTTGGCGGCCTTTTGGGCGGGATAGAAACCGAAGAAGATTCCGACAGCGCCGGAGAAGAGAAAGGCGATTGTAACAATTCCCGGGCTAATAAGCGTGGGCCATTGGGCCAAACGGTGAAGCAGGGTAGAGCTACCAACTCCTAGCAGAATACCAAGGCCCCCCCCACAGGCTGCCATCACGACAGCCTCAACAAGGAACTGAAGCATAATATCCCGCCGGCGCGCGCCAACGGCCATACGAATCCCGATCTCACGGGTTCGTTCGGTCACAGAGACCAGCATGATGTTCATAATGCCGATCCCGCCAACCAGTAAAGAAACCGAGGCAATGCTGCCTAAAAGAATAGCCATCACTTTGGTCGTATTCGAGGCCGCCTCGGCGATATCGGAGAGATTACGGATAGTAAAATCATCCTCCTGATCCGGTTGAATCCTGTGTCGCTGACGCAACAGAGCGGTAATCTGTTGCTGAGCCTCCTGGGCCCGGTCTGAACTCACCACAGACAGGTGAATGCTCTGCACCCAGGTGATTCTCATGATTCTCTTTTGCATCGTGCTGTAGGGGATCATAATCGTGTCGTCTTGGTCTGTCCCCTGGCCTGTTTGGCCTTTCACTCCTAATATTCCAATGATCCGAAAAGGGATATTCCTGATCCGTATCACAGCATCGATCGGCTCTTCATTGCCGAAAAGGTTATCCGCCACGGTCTGTCCAATGACCGCAACCTTAGCGGCATTGTCTATATCCCCTTCTGTAATGAAGCGCCCCTCCTCCACCTGCCAACCGCGAATCTGCTGAAACTCCGGGGCAACCCCTTGAATCAACGTAGACCAGTTCAGGTTCCCCGCTACTACCTGCTCCGTGCGCCTAAGGGAAGGCGAAGCAAAGGGCACCGCAGGAACCTGTTCCATAATGGCTTTGGCATCACTGTCCAAGAGAGTCCTCACCCCACCGGCACCTGTCCAGACCCCACCGGCAGTCCTGGCGCCGGGAAGAATCACCATGACATTGGTTCCGAGACTGGCGATCTGTGCTCGCACTAAGGCCTTCGCCCCTTCTCCGATAGCCACCATGGCAATGACAGCGCTGACGCCGATAATAATTCCCAGCATGGTAAGAAAAGAGCGGAGCTTATTCCTTCCCAGGGCACGCAGGGCAATTCTTAAGGTCATGAACCACATATCGATTTTCGATTTTGGATTTTCGATTTTAGATTAATCCAGAATCCTTTCATCCCTTAAACTCTTAAACCTTCCCGTGAAAGCTTAGTTGTAAAATGGTCAGAGATGACAAGTCCATCACGAAAGTGGATTTGTCTTTTGGCATAAGCGGCAATATCCGTCTCATGAGTCACCAAGACGATGGTGAGTCCCTCTCTCATGTTCAAATCTCGAAAGAGCTCCATAATCTCGCCGCTCGTCTTGGAGTCGAGGTTACCAGTAGGCTCATCGGCAAGAATCAGAGAAGGACGGTTTACCAAGGCTCGAGCGATAGCAACCCTCTGCTGCTGACCACCGGATAGCTGATTCGGGGTGTGGTGCAATCTTCCCTCCAACCCAATTAAGGAGAGAACCTCCAGGGCACGATCGTGCCTCCCTCTGCGGTGCAGTCCGTTGTACATCATCGGCAACTCCACATTCTCTAAAGCAGTGGTGCGGGGAAGGAGGTTAAACCCTTGAAAGACAAAGCCTATCTTGCGATTGCGTATATGGGCCCATTCATCCGGGGGAAGCGACCCAACTTCCATGCCCTCCAGCAAGTAGGTTCCACTGGTAGGACGATCCAGGCAGCCTAAGATGTTCATGAAGGTGGATTTGCCTGAGCCCGACGCCCCCATGACGGCAACAAACTCGCCCTGCTTAATATCCAGATTAACGCCGCAGAGTGCCGGAACCTCAACATCTCCCATCCTGTAGATTTTGTGGAGGTCGCGGACACGGATGATATCGCCCCGATCCAAATCTTTGCCCATGGTATGTTGTGAGTTTTCGGCCATCGGTTTTGGATCGGCGTTCGTCTACCTGAAGCCTAACCCCCTTGTCTGCGGTTGAAAGGGATTCGCAACGCCAGATTGACCACCGGCCTTCGCACCTTCAGAGAGTGCCATGATGACCTGCTGCTCTTCGTTGATCTCACCTTCGATAACCTCAGTATGGGAGCCATCGGTAATCCCCAAACGCACCTGCACTGGTTTCGGCTGAAGATCCTCCAGCACATAGATCCTTACCCATCGACCATCTTTGCCATCTCCGCTTCTCGCCCTGCTTCCCCCGGCACGTCCCCGGCCCGCTCTTCCACTTGTCCCGGGACGATTTGCCTGACGTAACATATCCTGTGCATCCTGTTTCTCTGAAGGCGGCTTGAAGCGTATCGCCATGTTGGGAATCCGAAGAACATCACTTTTTTGGCTGACTAAGAATTCTACATTGGCGGTCATCCCCGGCTTCAGGAGCAATTCCCGGTTGTCAATACCGACGACCGCGTCATAGGTCACCACGTTTTGCACCACGGTAGGGGCATGGCGCACCTGGGAGACCTTCCCTTTAAATCGCCGCGTGGCATGGGCATCCACGGTAAAGGTCACTTCCTGGCCTTCCCAGACATTGCCAACATCGGCCTCATCGACGCTTGTATGGACCTCCATCTTAGAGAGGTCGTTGGCGATGGTGAACAGAGTCGGGGCCTGTAAGGACGCTGCCACCGTCTGCCCCACATCGACATTGCGTGAGATCACAATCCCATCGACTGGAGACCGAATCACCGTATAGGCCAGATCCACTGAGGCCTGATTCAACAAAGCCTGAGCCTGTTCTACCTGCGCCTTGGTCACTTCAAATTGAGAGGATGCCGCATCAAAGGCGGTCTGAGCAGCGTCCAGCTCGCTCTGCGAGATCAGCTCGCGCTTTTTGAGCTCCGCAGTCCGAGCCAGCGTCCTCCGCGCATCCTCAATGGTAACATTCGCCCTTGCCACGTTGGCCTGAGCCGCCAGCAGATTGGCTTTTGCCTCATCCACACGCGCTTTAAACTTGGCCTGGTCAAGCTCAGCGATCAACTGACCTTTCTTCACCTGGCTATTAAAATCGGCGTGAAGCTTAGAGATCGTGCCTGAAACTTGGCTCCCTACCTGAACTGTGACCACGGCCTGGAGGGTTCCCGTAGCGGAAACCACTTGTGTGATATTCCCCTTTCTCACCGGTACGGTTACGTAAGGTGATTCTTTAGCTCCATCCCCTAAACGCCAAAAGGCCACGCCTAGGATAGTGGCAAGGATAAGCACGCTAGCTACCGCAGCAATCCGTTTTAGCTTCATGGTTCTTTCCGTACACCCTCAAAGATCCTTTCTACGATCTCTCCGACCCCCTGCTTCTCTGGACGGCTAAAAGTGACCCCGCTCGTTATGACGGCATCAGGCTCCTGATCCTCTAAGAGCTGTTCTATGTCCATACGAAAGATGGACATAAAGGGTACTCCGCCCATCGATTCCTTGATCTCCCGCGCCTTGCCTTTAAGATAGTAATTCATCCCTCTATCCGTGATCAATAGGGTAATCTTGCCGGCGCGCCTCAAGTTCTCGGCTGTAGTGCTAGTTTTACCGATCGCTAGATTGACTCGGAACCGGTCCTTGGCAACGACCTCGTAATAGGAAAGCATGGCAGGGTGAGCCCACCCTTGCCCATCGACGGTTACCAGCACAATGGCCTTGCCCATCTGGGAGCCTACATCTTCCCCCTTGAGGCGTTCGAAGAGCTCCTCAGTCAACTCCTTGCCCAAAAGCTGCGACACCCTTCCCTATCCTCCTGATACATTTAGACGTTTCAGGGAATATTTCATCTATTCACTGATTACAAGCTCCTGCCTTTTACCGAACCCCTGTTCATTATCGATATAAAAAACCCTTTCAGGAACCACGCAGTAAAACTTCACTTTTAGAAAAGCCTTGTAAAATACACCGCTTGCAGGATCGGTAAAGAGCTTCATGACCTCCGGATATTTGCGCGCGTAGACCGCCATTGCCTTGCCCTTTTCAATGAGGGAATCCACTGTCACGACCTTCCCCTCAAGCTGGATACCCTTGATCTTGCGCCAATCCCGATAGTCCTCCTGGATCGTCACTGCGACTTGAGGATTTGCAGTTAAATTCTGACAGTGCCGGGAATCTGGAGCAGAAAAGAAGTATAGACGCAGGCCATCGCTGGCATAAAAAACAGTCGCTGCCCAAGGAATATCCCCGCTGCAGGTCCCAAGCGTCATCGTGTTATGACCCTCCATGTAGTTTAATATCTGCCGCCTAAGCTCTTCGTCCATAGAAAAAAAGATCACCGGCGACCGATGACCGAAGACCGGTCCTCCGTCGCCCGTCCTCGGTCTTTCCTTTAGTAGGACCGGCGTATTAACGGGACCTTTCTCAGCGCTTTGAGGTCGCTAACCCCGACGCAAAGCATCGCCACCTTTATCTCATAAAGGATCCCGCTTAAAAATTTTATCACCTTCTCAGCCGATTCCAAGGCTGGTGCCAAGAGGGGCTGTCCGATGGCAGCGATATTGGCCCCCAAGGCAATAGCCTTGGCAATATCCAAACCGCTGCGGATACCGCCAGAGGCGACGATTTCCAGGTCGGGAACTGCCTCCCGCACCTTGACTATGGCCTCCTCTGTAGGGATACCCCAATCCGCAAAGGTAAGGTCACCAGGCTCTCCTCTTTGAGCTGCCCTCTTGGCCTCTACGGCATACCATGAGGTTCCTCCCCGGCCAGCAACATCGATAGCTTTTACACCAGCCCGCTTAAGTCGCAAGGCCACATCTGCGGAGATCCCACTCCCTACCTCCTTAGCCATAACTGGGACCTCAAGCTCGCGGCAGACCTCGGCTATCTTGTGGCTTAGCCCTTTAAAATTCCGGTTCCCTTCAGGCTGGACCGCCTCTTGGAGAACGTTGAGGTGAAGAATCAAGCCATCGGCTTGAATCATCCGCACTGCCTCGCGACATTCCTCGACGGTGTAACCGTAGTTGAGCTGAACGGCCCCGAGGTTGCCAAGAAGAAGGATATCCGGGGCCAGATCTCTTACTTTGAAGGAATCGGCTACGCCCCGCTCCTCCAACGCAACGCGCTGGGACCCAACCCCCATGGCCAAACCCAATTGCTGAGCGGCCTGCGCTAGATTCCGATTGACCTTGCGCGCCAATTCAAATCCTCCGGTCATGGAGGAGATCAAGAGAGGGGCTTGGAGCGATTTGCCGAGAAAGACCGTGCTCAAGTCGATCTCGGCGATATCGACCTCGGGAAGGGCGTTGTGGAGAAAAAAGTAACGATCCAAGCCTGTCGCGTGGGGGCCGGCGACTGCGTCGGTCTCAAGACAGAGCTCAAGGTGCTCCTTTTTCCTTTGCTGGGTTGCTGAGAGGGATTTTTTACCCCTTCCGCGTGGCATACTGTGACAGGGGAAATTTCACCCCGATCCGTTTTTTGATTGCGGATTGGAATGGATCGAATCCATGGTGGCACGAGGATAGATGCTAAATTTCATCTCCATCAGTGGTCACTTTCGGATCGGGGTTCACGTGGCTTTTTTCACGGCCTTCCTCTCTTGTTTGCCAGTAGGCATGGAAGCCGGATTGGCCGCCTCGGGATGGCGACTCATCTGCTCGTCACTCCATCGCTCAAAGAGGGTCACATCGATGCCAAATTGATCGAGGACGCGAGTGACGGTTTGATTGATCACATCATCGAGGGTCTTAGGTCGATGGTAAAAGGCCGGGACCGGAGGAAAGATCACCGCCCCCATCCGGGTAAGGGCAACCATGCTCTCCAGATGTCCCAAATGAAGGGGAGTCTCGCGCACCAATAAGACGAGCTTCTTTCTCTCTTTAAGCACGACGTCAGCGGCCCGCACCAAAAGGTCGCCGCCGACCGAATGGGCAATCCCACCCATCGATTTCATGGAACAAGGTGCGATCACCATGCCCTCGGTGCGAAAGGACCCGCTCGATATGCTGGCGCCGACATTGTTGATGTCATGGACGACATCCGCCATCGCTTCGACGTCCTTTACAGAGTAAGGGGTCTCCACCTGGATAGTCATCTTACCTGCCCGAGTCAGCACCAAATGGGTCTCAACATCCTTAAGCCGTGCAAGAACCTCTAAGGTCCGAACTCCATAGATGGCCCCTGTGGCGCCTGATATGCCTACAATTAAGCGACGCATACAGAGATGATCAAAAGATCCTTTCGTCACCCTTCGACCAGCTCAGGGTGACCGGGTAAGTGTACAAAAACGTTCGTGCTGAGCCCTTCGACACGCCAGCCGTTCGTCCTGAGCTTAGTCGAAGGATACGGCTGGCATGCTCAGGACAGGCCCCGTCGAAGCACCGACGAAAATCTTCTCATAGATGCTTAGTCTATAAACTCCAAAGTGATTCGATCTCCGTCACGCACCCTTAGCTCCTCTTTAAGCCTAACCGCCGCAATCACCTCGATCTTATCTGCCGGATAGCCCGCGACATCGGGAAGAAGCACCGCGCCTTCATACTTCTTTTCAATCATGACTGGAAAGCAGCGCGCCTGACAGAAGAAAGGGTCCGGTGAGATAAGATCAACGCTGGTACCCTGCCTTTTCACTTCCCGCCACACGCCTATTTCTTCATCCGACTCAAGTCTTAGGTTCAATGTGGCCGGGTAGGGAGAGAAGCCAAGTTTCTCTCGCAAAATCTTCTGCACCCAATCCAAAGCCATAAAGGATGCTGCCTTACCCAAATCAGAGAAGATAACTCCTGTAACTTTTCTTGGTTCCATCACTTTGAATCGAAAGGTTCATGAATTTGCTTAAATCACCCTCGACCATGAAAGCTTAAAGCTTGCGTCGCAGCACAGCTTGGAGCGAAGGGGCGAGACCGTTCCATTCACTTACCCGACAGAGACTTGGCCTTGCCCCCTCGACGCACTTTGATAATTTCAGCCAGGATAGAAAGGGCAATTTCCTCAGGAGTCTCCGTGTTGATGTCCAAACCGATGGGGGCATAAACCCTCTGGATGACCTCTTCGGCAATCTTTTCTTCTTCCCTGAATCTCTGGAAGCATGCCTTGGTCCGCCTCTTGCTGCCGATCATTCCGATGTACTTAGCCGGACTATGAATGATTTCGCGCAGGCAGGGTTCATCATACTTATGGCCCCGGGTAATGAGGACGATATAAGTGGAGGGAGTGATCGGCAGTCCTTGCAGGGTTACCGCCATATCCCCTACCAGGATCTCGTCCGCGTCAGGGAATCTCTCCCTATTGGCAAAGAGCATGCGATCATCAAGGACGCTTACATGAAAGTCCAAAACCTTGGCGAATTTAACCAAGGGAAGAGCGATATGGCCCGCGCCAACGACGATCAGTTTGGGAGGAGAGGGAATCACCTCGAAGAAGACCTCTATCTTATCTTCAGGGGCGGGTAACTCCAATGGAACCAGCTTGGATCTCTCCTCCCGCAGGCGAATCTCTGCCTCTTTAAGGATGGCCTCCAGAAGTGTCGGGTCGCGAATCACTCCCACCTTGATCGCGCCCTCCCTGATGAGATATTTCTCGCCGGGTTCCACGCGCCCGTTTACCCCTGCTTCCACGACGGTCGCCAAAACCGCAGCGGCGCCCTCCTCCTTGACCTGAATCAAATCGTCGGCTAACCGGCTCATTTTTATTGGTTACCAAATCAGCAACGGATTAAACGACTGGAACTGTTTAAAACGTTCAAATCGTTCAAAAGGTTCAAGCCGTTGACGGATCACGTTTGTTCTTTTCCTGTTTTCTCTTCGGTTTGTTCCTTCCACCAGGGATCGATAAAAACATTCATAATCCCTCCACAGACCGCCGGGCTATCCGAGGAGATATCGTCAAGGAGATCGACACGCACCATCCTGGGCTTGCGCGTCCGGATCACATCGATCGCTTCACGCCGCACATCAGCCTCTCCACAACCTCCTCCAATCGTCCCCAAAATCTCCCCCCAGGCGGTCACCACCATCTTTGCCCCTACCTCTCTAGGGGTGGAACCGCGCGTCGATACGATCGTGGCTACCGCTAGCGTCTCCCCTTTTTCCAAGAACTCCTTCACTTGATGATAGATGGAATCCATAGTTACCTCCTTAAGCGACAAACCGACCGATGACCGACGACGGCTGACCGGTCTCCCGTCTTCGGTCCCCTGTCATTCTATGCTACCAACCTTTGTAGCGTCCGACCCAGACTGATAAGGCTGTTCAAATTATGCACTGATAAAAAAAGATCAAGATAGGGAAGCGCCGCCTGCATCCCTTTACATAGAGGCTCATAATTCTCGCTCGCCAAAAGAGGATTGAGCCAAATGATCTTGTAGCAGCGCCGCTTGAGAGTCCTCATTTCCCGCTCCAGCAGAGCCACGTCGCCGCGATCCCACCCATCACTGATAACAACGATTACGGTCCGATGGCTCACCATACTGGGGGCGAACTCCCGGTTGAAGGTATAAAGCGAGCGGCCAATGTTGGTTCCTCCTGACCAGCCCAAAACAGAACTGGAAATTCGCTCTAAGGCGTTGCCGATGTCCTTGGTGCGAATGAGATGGGTGATGCGGCTTAAAGAGGTGCTGAAGACAAAGGTCTCCACGCCCCAAAGTTCATTCTGCAGCCCATACATGAACTGGATCAAAAAACGGCTGTAACAATCCATGGAGCCACTGACATCACAGAGCAGAACAACACGGGTCTTTTTGATCCTCCGCTTGCGTGCGACGAGCTCGATGATCTCTCCCCCGTATTTGATGTTCTTGCGCATAGTCCAGCGGGGATCGATCTGACCCCCTTTGGTGGCGCGCTTCTTGCGGCGACTCACCTGCGTCGCGATCTTGGTGGCGATCAAAAGGATGGCCCGGCTGATAGCACGGCTTTCTTCGATGCCCATCTCGCTAAAGTCTTTTTTATTGAGCGCCTCGTACGGGCTGTAGGTGGGGACAGCGATGGATTCCTTTTCGTTCAGCTCGGCCTCCTGGCTGGAGCTTTGAGCAAGCATCTCCTCCAAACTCCCTTTGTTCTCACGTGACTCCCAACTGCTATCTTTCGAGAGAGCTCCCAACACTACTGACTCCATGGCCGACTCCTCGGGAGTGTGGTCTTGCCAAAAACAATCGAAGACCCGATCAAAGAGCGACATATCCTCTCTTTCGGAGATCAGGTTGGAGCGCAAGACGGCGTGAAAATCCGCTCTGCGGCCGAGATCCACATGCTCCAGGGAGCGGCTGGCGTCAATCACCTGACTCAGGCCGACTTTGACGCCTACCTCCTTCAAGACCCGGCCAAAGGCCAACAGGTTAGCCAACGTCCCTTGGCTCCGCACGGCGGAGAATCGATGCACCGCTTCAAGAATGGCTTCATCCGACACTTGCATGATCTATGCCTTGAGCACGGCAGGCTCCTTTAGCATCTCATCCAAGTCCAACCTCCTGCCAGCCACCTCCTCCCGCAAGTGGTGGAGATCCTCTCGGTATTTAAAGACGCAGCCCATGGTCTCTTCCACAGTCCTCTCGTCCAATTCGTGTCGATTGAGGGTAATCAGGGCAGAGGCCCAATCTAGCGTCTCCGCAATACCTGGACGTTTGTAAAAATTCATCTGGCGCACCCGCTGCATAAAGCCACAAATCTGCCTGGCTAAGAGGTCTCTTACATGGGGAAACTTGGTCATGATGATCTCATATTCCTTCTCAAAGGTAGGGTAATCGATCCAGTGGTAGAGGCAGCGCCGCTTCAGGGCGTCGTGGATTTCCCGAGTACGGTTTGAGGTCAAGAAGACATAGGGACGGAGCTTGGCGCGGATCGTTCCGATTTCGGGTATGGTGATTTGAAAGTCGGAGAGGACCTCCAACAGAAAGGCCTCAAATTCCATGTCCGCACGATCAATCTCGTCGATGAGAAGGACCGGCGGTGTTGAGCCATCGCTCTGAATGGCCTCCAACAGAGGCCTCCTGACGAGATACTCCTCGGTAAAGATCTCTGTCTCCACAACCTCACGATCCCCATGCCGGACCTCTTCCAGCTTGATGCGCAGCATCTGCTTCGGATAGTTCCATTCGTAGAGGGCCGTGTTGGCGTCTAGTCCCTCATAGCACTGGAGACGAATCAGCCGGGTCTCCATGACCTCGGCCAGTACCTTGGCGATCTCGGTCTTGCCGACCCCTGCTTCTCCCTCCAGGAGCACAGGTTTACCTAAAGTAATCGAAAGATAAACCACGGTGGCCAGCGAGCGATCGCAGATATACTGCTGCCTCCTCAAGGCCTCCTGAATCTTTTCAATGGTGAGCTTCTTCGGGTTCACTGATAACCTCGCATTGCATGTGGGTTGGGACGGAGTTCAAGTGGAATGTGGACTTAGGTCTTTCAAAGAATGAAGAATAGCCTCTAAGACTCCTCCTGCAATGGCCCTAGCCTTATCGGAAATCGAATAACAATACTCCCTTTTCCCTCGGGGATCAATGTCTCCGGCCTTGATCCCCTCCTCCACTGGAATACCGTCCTTGAGCAGGCCTCTTAAAACACCTTTGATCTGCGCCCGGATGGGATAACCATTGACCTGAGCCACAGCCTGACCTGCATTCACCCGATCACCAATCTCGTGCAGGGCCTTAAAAAAACCCTTTTGAGGGACGCGCAGAACCCTCTCATCGGTATAACCCCCAACGGGGGCTGGAACCCCTGTATCCTCCTCGGCCGTCCCTTGCCAAAGGACCCGTCCCAAGTTATGACCCCGATTCGTCTCCACTACTACGTGGACATTCATTCCGGCAGTAAAGCCAGGCCCCACGCCAATGACCAATGGAGCATAAGTCTTATCAGTACCGGTGTTTCTCTTGGCCATAATGGCATCTACGACCACCGCCGGTCGTATGGCTTCTCGAACCTTGGCCTCAGGATCGACAAAAAGCGGAATCCCATCACCCTCCCAGACCTTGTCAGCCTCCTCTCGAGAAGAAACCTTAACTGCCTGTACTCCCTCTACGGTATGGCTTCCCTGATAGACTGCCTCGGCAAAAGCCACCGGACGGCGCACCGCGGTTGGCATGGCAACCTCCGTAATAAAGACCCGCATATGGCAGCGGTGTAACCGGTAGGCGATACCGCTGGCCATCTCCCCGCCACCCCTGACC
>JBOHVJ010000381.1:0-2056 GCA_050735075.1 Binatia bacterium | reverse complement strand
CAGCCGGACGGCTTCCAGTTTGAACTCTTTGGTAAATCGCTGTCGCTTGGCCATCGGACACCTCCGCAGGGCTATTGTCCCCTTTTTGAGGTGTCCACGAAAGTGGGGCTAGCTCAGGCTACTTTTCTGCTATAATCCCGCTGCACCACTGAGGGCCTGCCGATGGCGACTCACCAGGAACATGATCCGAGACTGGCGTGGATGGTGATGGCGTCAGGCGGCGGCTTGAAGTAATCATACCTTCATCTCCCTGGTAGTTTTCGCCACTCCCACGGCGGGACCGGGGATGGGTTCACCTTAGGACCGGCCGAGAGTATCAATATTCACTCGATCCGCTCATGCAGGAAGTCTGTTCATCGTTGAAACCAAGTACAAGCTGAGCTATCCTTCATGGCCGACTCGACGATCTGGCTGACGTCCAGCCACTCTGTGAGGACATGAAACCAGCTGGAACAGCATGAACAAGCTTGTTTGGCTCAGTCATGCAACGTGGGTGTTGTTGGCCGGAGCCATCTGGGGCTGCATGACGGTCAGCCCTCCACCACTGCCTTCTGCGCCATTTTTTGTCGCGGATCCTGCAGACCTCAAAATGCTGCAGACCTTGGCTCGGAAGCAAGACGCGCTGGCCGCAAAGTGCGCGGAGCAAAGTTCCTGCGACCAGGTCCACTTCACCCGTGCGCTCGTCGCTCTGTTTGAAAGCCGAGAGGCGGCGGTGAAATCCTTCCAACGGGTCATTACCGCGGCCCCGAACAGTCGTTTAGCGGCCTCCAGCGCTCTCTGGATACAGCTCCTACAGGGCGGGGCGGCTGGCTCCTATTCCTCCGACGAACAGACCATCGCACTGACTCAGGTGGCTGAACGGTTGGTGTGGCATTGGCTTGATCGAGAGAAGAAGATCGAGGAATTGACCGATCAGCTGGAGGCCTTAAAGCGGATCGAGCAGGAGATCCAAGAAAAGACCAAGCCGATTCGGCCGTCGCCACAGTGAGGTGAAAGGGTTGAGGCGCACTTTACTGAGAACAATGGGGACAGGGTGAGCTACCCCCGATTCCGTAGACACCGAGTTAAGGTATACACTTGGCCTCAAACTGGACCGGACTGATATAGCCGAGTGATTGATGCAACCGCTGCCGATTATAGAATGCCTCGAAGAACTCAAACACCTCCGCGCGGGCTTCGTCCCGCGAGTGGTAATCCCGGTCATGGACCAATTCGTTCGTTCTTGAACAGAAAAAGAGGGCCAGGCTACTTTTTCAGAAGCTCGATGAGGGCGTTGCGGGGGTCAGGCGGATTTGCGGATGAGGGCCCGGAGGAGGCCCTGGCCAAGCTCAACGATCTCGCGCGGGTGCGGATGCTGGATGAGTGGTTCGGTCTGGTTCATCGCGCTCTCTCATTAAAAGCCGAATGTCTGCATTCCTTTTTCCAAAGGAGCGCAAACTGATGAGTCAGAACATCTTGACCGGCATGACAGGTGTGTATTCGGTGGCGGCTGAATTAAGTCTGCGGAATTATATTGTCGCAGTGACTTCAAGGAATGCTCCAGGGGTGGACATTATCGCCGTATCTCCCAACCTAAAGAAAGCTGCAAGCATCCAAGTGAAGGCTAATAAGCCCAAGGGGACACAAGCTTATTGGCTGCTCAGTGAAAGAGCTAAACGGGATAAGGCGGAGTCCATGTTCTACGTGTTTGTTAACCTGAAGGACAAAGGTATGCGAGCAGAGTTTTACATTGTGCCAAGCAAGGTCGTGGCAAGAGATATGGAGGTTTCAACTAGGCCGCGCAGCAAATGGTACTGGTTTCCTCGAAAGGAAGAATACAAAGATAGATGGGAGATTCTTCCTCGATAACCGATAACGGCCTGCCGATGGCGACGGACGGCGAACGACGCTTCACGAGATACGAACGACGCCCTGACACCCTCGCGCGGAGACTGATTTGGAGGCCCTGCGCTGTTTCACCACGCTTCGACTGGAAGGCTCTCGATTTCTTTGAAATGCTGATCGCGAGAGATCACTATCAGCCCGTGTTGCTGCGCCAGGGCGGCAATCCAGATGT
>JBOHVJ010000380.1:0-5753 GCA_050735075.1 Binatia bacterium | reverse complement strand
GCGCTAGTTTCTTGTCAAACCAAAGGCAGATGGGAGCCCCACTCTGACCCCAATAGGTGTCGGCTGTGTGAAACACCCTGGTTGAATTCTTTTCAACTTGTAAAGTGCCAGCGCTTCTCCACTGAGTCGATGCCCATTCATCGTTTCGACGGTGCCAACAATAGGATATTTTCCTCTCCTTCTCCGCCTTGGAACCCGAAAACTTATCTTTACCGCAAGTATCTCCTGGGTATCCAATAACTACAACTTCTTTACCGCTCAGATCATCCGGCTCCAAACGCAGAATTACCGTCTCTGCGGGACGATGGCCCCAGTAACCGAGCTCGCCTTTCATCTTAGAGTGTGTGACATCTTTTTTGAGAATGATCAACGCGTAATCATCGATTTGTGTAACCGGAATCTCTCTGACTTTAGACCCCACTATCATTTTCTTAAGGATTTTATATGGTTGAGAGACCAGAAAAGATTTTGCCGTCACCTTGCCGAAAGGATTGTTGTCGCCATCGCGGGCCGGGCTGACTGTAAATCCCTTAACGTCAACCAATTTAGTTTTTCCGTCAATTTCGATGCATTGCTTCTTGCGAATATGCGCAACAGTCAAGACGTAACGGGGACCTATGAGAATACCTGTTGCCCTCGATCTAGAGATAAATTTCGGTTCACCTAACCTCCCCCATTTGGGATTATCTACAAGAATATCTATGGCGCAAATCCAGCGATTTGGTATTTTTAAAGTGTCTGCTACCAGGGTGCGTTCATCTTTGCCGAGCACTCCCTCAAGAGCTGGTAAGGATAATTGGGATCGGAGTGCATCTCCTATTTTCGTTTCGTATACGCGTATATACATGCTGGTCCTCCTTCCACTGTGTATGGGGCTCCATTGCTCTGAGATAGGAGGGGCACATTCATACTCCGCTCCTGTAGTAATGTAGGGTGGGTTAGGGCGACAGCCCGTAACCCACCGAACCGACAAGCGCAGCTTGTCTCTTCAGACCATAGGTCGGTAATGAGCTGGCTTCCTTGCCGACGGCTATGGTGGGTTACGCTGACGCTAACCCACCCTACATTGAATACATTGACTCTAACGGTTTCATGACCAGGTCGATTTCCCCGTTCCGACTACAAACGGTTGGGTGCTCCGCCGTAGACTGTGTTGAAAAATAATTCACTCCGCCCCCATTATTTTCCATCACCTTCCGATAACATAATAAGCGTGGTCTTTCCAACTCCGACCCCATTTCTCCATTGCGCTAGGCTAGCTCACGTATAAGATGTCAAATCAGGTTTGGATGAGAAAGTCGCATACCCACATTCCGCCAAGTTTATCCGGCGCCTTCATGGTCACTATTATTTTGAGCTTCATTCGGCCATCTCGCGGATCTTTCTTTAAAGTTCTAACAATTGACTTGACTCCGCGGGATTCATACCACGCCCTCTGAACACCGTTCCAAAGCTTGTGACGGATCGGTACAACATTTACCTTTTTGGCACGCCCACTCTGGTTGCTGTATGCATCACTGGGGAGATCAAGATACCACGTGGTCGTTCGCTCTTTTTGCAGATAGGAACATTTATTTATCCGATGCAAATTGGAGTTAGTAAAGACTGCAACTCGCCACCTGACACTCTTATTAGGCCACCCTTCTTGGCCATACTTGACAGGGATTGTCTTTGCGATGTAGGGCTTTCCCGGAATTATCTTTTCTTCTGCGTCTAAGGCGTAGGCAATGGAATCGAGCGGATGGATCTCTAATTTGGGGCCGTGATACGCATCGTTTACGAATGCGCCCTGCAGGTATACGTATCCCGAATCCGTGCGCAATCGTGAATACTTGGTGAAATCCTTGCCTTCGTGGGAATGTCTCGCAGCGATCAAGCCAAGATCCCAAGCGGGGTGTTCACTGCCCCGCAAGCGCAACGGGAGCGATACATCTGCAGAGCGATAACCCAAACGCGGGGGCGCCTGGTCGTCAACAAACTCGTTTGGGCTGTCCAATACCATGTGCTCACTGGAGAAATCCTCCAGGTCCTTATCGGTCACGTTGCACCCGGTCGCCGCCCGTAGGTGAGCAATCAGCGTGTCTTTCGTACTCTTGGGTAGGACGATATGAACGTGCCAATCTAGCTCGCGATCCTGAAGGAATTCTGTATAAAATCCATGGTAAAGGGTGATCTTCGTGGCCTTCCCATCCAGCAAGATCTGGCCTGGCTCGCCAGACGGACCTCGCAAGCTCGGCGGAATAGGTAGCAGAGGATACTCGCATCCTCCGATAGCACGGGGGCAGCTGCACAGAGCATCGCTTGCCAGTTGACCAGGACCAATGCTTAGTCTGGTAGTGAGGTGGTCAACGAGATCCGAATGATTCTCAAAATAGGCCTTCCCGGCCATGTTGCGGCCTACCAATCCAACTAAATTTGTTGCGCAACGCAATTGATCTTTATAGGGGTGGGGTACGATCTGTGCGAGTGCTTGTTCCTCAAGAACAAGGTTTGCGAAGTACAGGCTTAGTCCATCATCCAAAGACTTACCAAAGAAATTCCGAAAGGCGGGGGACGAGAACTTCCTGATTGCCATATGGAGTGCTTGGCCGAGATTCGTGTATGGTCGAAGGTGAATCGAGTCAGTGGGGCGATCGTAAAATGCGCGGATATTAAGCAAATCCTTTTCTTCTTTTGACCCAAAGGGAACAACGATTTTATGTAACTTGAGGTATTTGGAGCTGAACTCTTCGTCAAAGCCGTAGTGGAAGAAATTCGTGGGGATTGTTATTGTTGCTAGCTTAGTCGCGATAAAAGGTCTGAGAACGAGGCTCTGCTCCAGGGCGGTTTGGAGGGCCATCGCTGTCTTTCCGTCTACCCTCGATGTGGTCTTCAATCCCGCTCGTTTTAGTACACCTTGCGGTAAGACCTCTCGCTTTTGATCTTCGATGTCTTGTGATTGTCCTAGCCGTTCAAATTCCCGCACGTACATAGCGATCCTCCTGCTGTTGCACGACATACCCAAGACCCCTGCTCTTGGGCAGAGGTTGAACGGACACGCCGATGTTCAGCACGGGTTCGGTCGATGGGCCAGTTGCGACTGTGAAATATCCCCACACCATCACTATGCCTGGTGGCGGAAGAACAACCGGCTCCAAAACATAGCCGGACATCCTCTGGAGCATCTGATATTCATCCTGCTCGTTAGTTAATGTAGGGTGAGTTAGGGCGACAGCCCGTAACCCACCGAACCGACAAGCGCAGCTTGTCTCTTCAGACCTTGGGCCGGTAATGAGTCGGCTTCCTTGCCGACGGTTGTGGTGGGTTACGCTGACGCTAACCCCCTACATTGAATACATTGGCTACCGGTTTCATAACCAGCTCGATTTCTCCGTTCGTCACCTACAAACGGTTGGGTGCTCGGCCGTAGATGGAAAAATGGAGTCAGTGAATTTTGTGGCGTGCCGTTCGCAACCATTTTTCGTTACGATGAAAATGACTCCGACCCTTGTCGCGGCTAATTTCCTATTCTTGACGACTCAAACCACCTCGGCCCGACAGTTGTTATCGACCCATTGCGGGATCGGGTGCTGCAACATCAGGAGGCCGTACTTGACGTAGCAGTGGATGTTGCGGAGTGGGCGCCCCAGCATCCGGTAGGAGATCCCGTACCGGATCACCAACCCGGCGATCAGTATCGCGGCGCCCTGAGAGACCGCGTCGCCATTCGCGAAGCTCCTCCAAAAGAGCGCGCCGAGCGCCACCCGTTCCCGCTTCGGAAGGGTCTTGACCATGTAGTCGGCGGGGCGATCAACCCCGCCGCCCGGCCACGGCCACCCGAAGCAGGAGATCCGAATCGAGCTCGAGAGCATCGTCGCCCGAGCCCCTCCTAGGCGCGCGGCCACGATCCGGCCGAGGTCCGAGCGAGCTCCCCGCCACGGCAACTCGTCCGGCGATCTTCCGAACGCAGCCTTGAATCGTACCTCCGTGAGCCCGCTCCGCGGACTCGCGAGTGACTGCCGGGGCGGCATGCCCGGGTCGGTCAGGTCGGGGAAGATGTTATTGTGAGCCGATTGAATTGCCCCACGAACGACCGCGTCGGTGATGGTGGTTCCCGGACCGACGATGTTCTGAATGGCGGCGAGCTGGGCCGCGGTGCACTGAACCAGGCTCTGAACCGGCAGGGTTTGTGGCGGCGACACGATCGGCGGTGGCGGGACCAGCGGGTTGGGCATTGGGACTGGTTGGCCCCCAGGCTGTGCCAGACCGTGCAAATGGATGTACATGAGTTCTCTCCCTCGTCCCCAGCGACGAATGAACGGCAGCTAATGTAGGAGGGTTAGGGCGACAGCCCGTAACCCACCGAACCGACAAGCGCAGCTTGTCTCTTCAGACCTTGGGCCGGTAATGAGTCGGCTTCCTTGCCGACGGCTGTGGTGGGTTACGCTGCCGCTAACCCACCCTACATTGAATACATTGACTAGCGGTTTCATAACGAGCTCGATTTCCCTTTTCCATCCCTACAAGCGGTTGGGTACTCCGCCGTAGCTGGTGTTGTACCAGGAACGGCCAAGCAGCCTCCCGCCGACTTGGGACAATTCGAGCCGCACCGTAGGCGCTACTCTTCTGACTACGAACCTCAGCATGCACCCCTCTTCCAACCGCAAGTGGATAGGCAGGGCGTTGTACCCCCAAGGGTTCAGAATCAGATTTGTGGGCAAGTAGGGCGCTCGGGGCTGATTGTTGCAGAGGATGATCCATTCGTAGCCGGGGGTTTTGGAGGTCACTTGCTGTGGGAGCTGTGGCGGTGTTACTTGTTCCGCATACTGGGCGAAATATAGCAAGGTTCCGCAGTACTGGGAATGAAGTTCATAGCGGGCTACCTCCACCTCTTGCCCCGCTTGTGGCGCCGGTTTGATGTCGGCGACATCGAAATAGCCGGCATCCAAGGGAACACCGCAGATATGGCAGGCATTGGAATAGCCGGTGTCCCGAGGGATGTCGCAGAGGTGGTGCACGTTCATGGCAGCGCCGTCCCGTAACCCAGCATCTTGTAGCCGTGCAATACAAAGTAGAGTTCTGCCCCAATACGCGTGCCCGTCTTCTGTCCGGTCGAGTTCAGCTCATCGTAACCATAAATCGGTCCCTCGGAGATCTCCTCAATCTCGACCCGAATAGTCGAGCGGGGCATGAAGAGCATCGGCTTGGCCAGGGGGCGGAAAGGCCGGTCGCCGGTCGCCTCACCCAACCCGGCGATATTGTGGATCGGCTGATTCTGCAGCTCGCGTCCTGTGCCGCTATCAACGATACTGTATTTGAAGTCGATCCCGCACAGTCGCACCAGTAGGCATTCCAATATTACCCGTAGATCTGGGTTAGGCTGGATGATGGCCAGCAGAGGCGTTATAAAGGGTATCGAGGATGCTGGCTGAGTGAGGTCCTGACGCGCTGGAATGAAGCTATACCCAATCGCCACTGCCACAAACGCACCCTCGACGCTGATGTTGATCACATCCTGCACGCGATTACCGGGCTTTCCCTGGAGTTTGAATTTGGCCACATAGTCGTAGGGAATTTCCTTGGTCGCCGGTGCGGCGGCCGGCGGCGGCATGATGTCCGGCGCCGGACGCATGAGCGCTTGTTCCTGGGCTTGACTGAGTCCTGATCTCATGACCACTTCCTCCGCAACGTGTGATTGAGGCTAATTCGCGCTACCACAACGGCTTCCATATTTCGGGGGCCTGCGCGGGGCGCGCATGCCAACGGGTCTGGGG
>JBOHVJ010000379.1:0-34674 GCA_050735075.1 Binatia bacterium | reverse complement strand
GATCATGTCCGGTGTAATCCCAATTCCTTCAGCAGCCACCTGAGCAATAATCGTCGTGACGCCCTGGCCCATATCACAGGCGCCAGAGTAGACCGTAGTTGTCCCGTCCTCCGCCATCTCTATAGCGGCAGACCCTATGTCGGCCCGGCTAAAGCCGTAACCGATACCATAATACATCGATCCTATGCCAATACCGCGTCTTTTTGCCATAGACGATTGAACCTCAACTGGTGAGCTTCCATGTACTGTTTTATTCTTTGCAGGGTGGCTTCGATCCCACACCCCTCGTTCATTTTCTGGCCCGTCGACGAATCCAGTCCCGGCTTTAAGCAATTGATCAACCTGATCTCCAGAGGAGAGATGCCGAGCTTCTCCGCTAGCTTGTCCATCTGGGATTCATGGGCTATAGCAACCTGTAACACGCCAAATCCCCTCATGGCTCCAGAGACGGGATTGTTCGTGTAAAGGGTATACGTGTCAACTCTTATGTTCGGGATGGTGTACGGACCCGCGCTGTGGATGCCCGCCTTCTTCACGACGTAGGCGCCGAGCGAAAGTCCCGAGCCCGTATCCCCATAGATATCCCCGTCGAGAAACGTTAAGCGTCCATCTGCGCGCGCTCCGGTTCGGAACTTCATCAACATGGGATGTCGCTTGGTATTAACCGTAAGTGACTCCTCGCGTGTATAAACGAGACGAACTGGACAACGTGTCTTAAGCGCCAATAGACCCACGTGAATCTCTACGGTGATGTCGTCCTTTCGCCCGAAACCACCTCCGATTGGGGCCTGGATGACCCGCACTTTATTCATGCTCAGATTGAGCGCCGGCGCGATTTGGCGCCGGTCTCTAAAAGGATACTGCGTCGCTACTAGAATGTTCACAACACCAGAAGGATCTACGTAGGCCAAACCTGCTTCTGGCTCCATCGCGACATGGTCCATCCTTTGGGTCCGATACGTGCCTTCAACAATGACATCCGATTCTTTGATAGCCTTATCCACGTCTCCCTTACGGACCTTGGTGCGCTGAAACAGATTGCCGCCTTCATGCACAGGCGGAGCGGCCGGGTCCAGGGCATCTTCGATGGTAAGAACCGGGCGTAGCGGTTCAAAATCCACCCGGATTTTCGAAACCGCCTCCTCGACGGCTTCCTCTGTCTCCGCAGCGACGAGCGCAACGGGATCCGCAACGGATCGAACCTTACCGTCTGCCAAGACTCGTTGATCCAGCACTGCGAGACCATACCGATTGATGCCTGGGATGTCGACTGCGGTGAGTACAGCACGCACCCCCGGGACCTTTTTTGCAGCCGAGGTATCGATTCCGCGAATGATGGCGTGCGGAATGCCGGCCCATAAAATGCGCCCGTGAAGCATTCCAGGTACCTGCATATCGCCTGCGTACTGTGTCGCCCCCAGCGCCTTCTCCAAGGAATCTAGCCTAGGGACGCTCTTTCCGATCCAGAGGTATTCTTCAAGGCTCTCCATGCTCATGAGGGATGGCGTGCCCGACGCGTCTTTCATGCGTTTACCAGGTCAGACCCTTCGTGATCGGCGGAGGTCTGTGGCTGCCGCCTCCACCGCCTCGACGATCTTGTTGTAGCCTGTGCAACGACAGATGTTGCCGGCAATGGCGACCTTAATATCTTCGTTTGTGGGATTGGAAATCTCCCGAAGAAGGGCATAGGCGCTCATAATGATTCCCGGAGTGCAATATCCACACTGGATGCCGCCATGGTTGACCATGTGAAGCTGGATGGGATGAGGAGTGCCTGCGCGTGAGAGACCCTCAATGGTGATGATCTCCTTCGCCGCCGCATCCGCGATCAAAACCAGGCAGGAAACGACAGGCTTTCCCCCGAGCATTACCGTGCACGACCCGCACTCCGCTTCGTTACACCCCTTCTTGGTTCCGGTTAGCCTTAAGTTCTCCCGCAACACATCCAGGAGTGAATCAGAGGGCTCCGCCATCGTTTCCAGAAGTTGCCCATTTACGTTCAGTTTATACAGGCGCTTCAATTCGCAAATTCCTCGCCAGCTTAATTTCCCGTCGTCCCTTTGGCTCGCTCTACGGAGCGCTCCAAGGTACGTCGCACCAGCACCCCAATCATTGCGCGACGATAAGCAGCCGAGCCGCGAATGTCATCAATGGGGCGACACTCTTCCATGGCAACCGTTCCCGCCTTAGCGATCATCTCGGGAGTAGGCTCGTGGCCCCTGAGGACGTCCTCAGCCCTGGGCGCCCGCACCGGAGTGGGTGCCACCGCTCCCAGAGCGATACCTACGTCGATCACTTTCCTGCTCAAGGAATCGAGGGTCACCCGGGATGCTGCGCTGGCGATGGCGATATCCATCGCGCCCCGGGGGGTCAACCGTTCGAAGCTGTTGCCGGTCAACCCCTGAGGCTGAGGGACGTCCACTCGCAAGAGAAGGCCATCTGGACCGAGGATCGAGCTTCCCGGCCCGACGAAAAACTTCTCCACGGGTATCGTCTGCGGCGCGGAACCGTCGTTGACATAAAGTGCCTTCGCCCCAAGAACGATCAGCGGGGAAGCGCTATCCGCAGCCGGTGAGGCGTTGCAGAGGTTCCCGCCGACCGTGGCTATATTTCGAAGCTGGATGGACCCAAGGACCTTTAGCGAGTCAACCAAAGCTGGAAACCGCTGGATAATTTGAGGAGAGGTCTCTAATTCCCGCATGAGTGTGGCGGCGCCTATCCGCAAGCCCTCTCCTGGTTCTGCGGACCAGTTGCTGATATCCGGGAGCCGCTTAATATTGACTAAGCCCCGGTACTGCTTCACGCGCCGCCGAAGCTGGAGGATGATGTCCGTCCCTCCGGCAAGGACCTTGTAATGTCCGTGACCACTCCGCAAAACCTCTCTTGCCTCCTCCAACGAGGAAGGCTCAAAGTATTCAAAACGCATAACCCGGACTCTTTGGGAAAACTCCCCTTTGTGAGGAAATGCTTTACGAAACTAGGTCGAGCGTATACTCAACTCTCCCATAGCGTCAAGAGATCTTAACCCGATCCGAAAAAAGAGCTGGGGCAAAAGTAGTTATGTCTGCGACGCTTGCAAGTCATTTTACATTCTGTATAGATCTCTTCAAGCCCTCCCCAAAATTATCCGGTTCGCATCCTCCTCCGTCGCCGGAGTAATTACACCTCATGACAAGCCACCCAATGATGAGAATGCTTGTCCTCCAGTGGAGGCTCGATGAACTTGCATTTCTCCACCCGAATGGGGCAGCGGGGTTCCAATCGGCAACCCGTGGGCGGGTTCACGGGAAAAAACACCTCTCCCTTGAGCGGAGTCGAGACTTTTTCCATGAAGGACTCCAGACTCGGATTCGACGCCAAAAGTCCCCGCGTATAGGGATGAAGGGGAGACTGAAAGATGGCCTCAACCGGCGCGACCTCCATGATCTTGCCGGCGTACATCACGCCGACGATATCGGCCAGATAGCTGACCACGTTCAAGTCATGAGAGATAAAAAGCAGGGTGAGCTTCAGCTCCTGTTGGAGTTTCTTAAACAGGTTGAGCACCTGCGCCTGAACCGACACGTCTAGGGAGGAGACAGGTTCGTCGGCAATGATGAGTCTGGGCCCCGCAGCCAAGGCGCGCGCGATGCCGATGCGCTGGCGCTGACCGCCGCTGAACTCATGCGGATAGCGGTAGAGGTGCGCCGCCTGGAGTCCGACGAGCTCGAGCAATTCGGCGACCCGATCCGCTCTTCTGGCTCCCCTCATACCGTGATAGAGCGTCAAAGGACGCCCCACGATGTCCACGACCTTCATCCTGGGGTTGAGAGAGGCGTAGGGATCCTGAAAGACCATCTGGACATGCCTTCTGAGCTCGCGCACCTCTCTCTTCGGCAGGCTCAAGATTTCTCTCCCGTCGAAGTAGACTTCACCTCCGGTGGCCGGGATGAGGAGCGTGATGAGGCGCGCGGTGGTCGATTTGCCACAGCCGCTCTCCCCCACCAGACCAAAGGTCTTCCCCTCAGGCAGAGAGAAGGAGACGTGATCCACCGCCTTGAGAATTCTCTCGCCCCTGAGGAGATGACTCAGGAGGCCGCCGCTCAAATCGAAATATTTTGTCAGACCCCTGATCTCGAGAAGATCCATCACTCACCTGGAAAGTAGCAAGCGGCCAAGTTCTCACCCAGCTTTCTTTCGAGACGCGGCGGTTCTGTTTTACAGAGCTCTTTCGCCTTAAAACAGCGCGGATGAAACTTGCACCCAGAGGGAGGGTCGAGCAAGTCGGGTACCACGCCGGCAATCGCTTGGAGCGGCCGAGCGCGCATCTCGGGCCGCGGAATCGCATGAAGCAGGCCGATCGTGTAGGGATGCATAGGGCTTGTGAAGAGAGACTTTTTGTCCGCCAGCTCGACTAACGCGCCCGCATACATGACGCCGATCCGATCGCACAGCCGGGCGACGACGCCGAGGTTGTGCGAGATGAAGATGAGCGCCATTTTCAATTTTTGTTGCAGCTCCTCGATCAGCTCTAAGATCTGGGCCTGAATGGTTACATCCAGGGCCGTTGTGGGTTCATCGGCGATGAGCAGTTTGGGCTGGCAGGCCAAGGCCATCGCGATCATCGCGCGCTGCCGCATGCCGCCGCTGAGCTCATGAGGGTAACGATGAATGAGTGTCTTGGGCGAAGGGAGACGCACCAAATCCAGAGCGTGTACCGTCCACTCGCGCGCCACCTTTCTGGAGTGGCCCATATGGACTCGATAGCACTCCGCGATTTGCTCTCCGATGGTCAAAGAGGGGTTCAGCGAGGTCATGGGTTCCTGAAAGACCATGGAGATTTTTCGGCCTCGGATCTTTTCCATTTCGCGTTGGCTCTTCTTTAGCAGGTCCTGTCCCTCAAAAAGGATCTCGCCCCTGACGATCTTGCCGGGAGGTGAGGGAATGAGCCGCAGGATGGAGAGCGCCGTCACGCTCTTGCCGCATCCTGTCTCTCCCACGATCCCAAGGGTCTCTCCCTCCCTGAGGGAAAAAGAGAGGTTGTCGATCGCGGTCAGCACTCCCGCCTGCAGTTCGAACTGGACCTGCAGCCCCTTGACCTCGAGAAGGGCGGCATCCATCTCTATCTCTTGTATTGGCGGGGATCAAAAACGTCTCTCAGGCCATCCCCGAGCAGATTGAAGCCGAGGATCACCAGAGAAATCGTCAGCCCAGGGAAGAAAGCGGCCATGGGCTGAAGCTGCAGAAAGGGTGTCACCTCCTTCAACATAAGCCCCCAGCTTGCGGTGGGCGGGGGTAACCCCAGGCCGAGAAAGCTAAGAGAGGACTCGGCCAGGATGGCGCGTCCGAAATCGAGGCTGAGGCGAACCAGAAGAGGAGAGAAGCAATTTGGCAGGACCTGGAAAAAGAGGATATAAAAGTCAGACTCTCCAGTCATCCGCGCCGCCTCTACGTACTCCTTTTCTTTTTGAGAGAGCACAGCACCGCGCACGATCCGAGCAAAGGAAGGAATCGAGCTGATGCCAAGAGCGAGATAGAGAGAAAAGAGCCCCCCACCTAACGAGGCTACCAGCGCAATGGCCAAGAGGCGCCCAGGAAATGCCATAATTGCGTCCATAACCCGCATGATGGCCGAATCCACCCAACGACCGGTAAATCCCGAAATGGCGCCAAGCGGTATGCCGAAGAAGGCTCCCAGAAATACCGCTCCGATAGCCACCTGAAATGCAGTGCGTGCTCCGAAAACAAGCCGACTGTAGGTATCTCGACCCAAGAAGTCTGTTCCTAACCAATGGTCACCGCTTGGGCCCTTGAGGCGGCTCGGTATATTAATCTCGTACGGGTCATGAGTCGCCAAGTAGGGCGCTAGAAAAGCCGTTACCATCGCCGTCGCGATGATCACGACGCCCAGCAGAGCCAGGCGATTGCGGGCAATCACCCGGCAGGCCGCAATGAACCCGGAAAGGTAAGAGTTCATCGTATTGACCCAGGGCGCAGTCTGCAACGCTTCTTGATTCATACTTTTTCTACTTCACTCGAGCTTAATGCGGGGGTCCAGCCATTTATAAACGATATCTACGAACAGGTTGATGAACACGTAAGTGACCGCGATGAGCAGAACGGATCCCTGCACGATCGGGTAATCCCGGGAATAGATTCCCTCGATCAGGAGCCTGCCAACCCCGGGCCAGGAAAAGACGGTCTCCACGATGGTAGAGCCGCCGAGCAGTCGGGCTGTCTGTAAACCCACAACGGTTACCGCCGCAATCAGGGAATTCTTCAGCGCGTGCTTGACGATGACCATTCGTGCAGGCAGACCCTTGGCCCACGCAGTGCGCACATAGTCCTGCCTTAGCTGTTCCAGCATCTCGGCGCGTATGTAACGTGTGAGTGGAGCCGCTAGATCCGTTCCCATGACGATGGCGGGCAAGAAGACGTGCTGGAGGAAGCGAAAAGGGTCCTCGAGGGGGCTCGCGTATCCGATCGAGGGAAGCCAGCCCAGCTTCAGGCTGAAAAGAACGATGAGCATGAGCGCCAGCCAGAAGTTAGGCATCGCTATGCCCCAGAGGGCGAATCCCATAGCGGCGTAGTCCGCGCCCGTGTTCTGCCGCATAGCCGCGATCACACCCGTAGGGATCGCGATAGCCAGACCTGTGAGCAGGGCCGTCACCGCCAGATAGATCGTGGCCGGGTAGCGCTCGAAGATGATCTCGAAAATCGGCCTGCGGGAGCGCAGCGATAACCCCAGGTCACCCTGGACAATCTTGTTTACCCAGTTGAGGTATTGAATGGTGATCGGTCGGTCGAAGCCCAACTGGTGTTGCAACGCCTGGTATTGCTCCTCACTAATCCTAGAGCGCTCCTCGGGATCGATCCCGAGCATCACCAGGACCGGATCTCCGGGGATGATGCGTATGATGAGGAAGACTACCATGCTCACCATGATGAGGACGGGGATGAGCTGGAGGAGGCGCTGGATTATATAGCGGGCAAGCATGAATAAGTTTCCTCTATCGGTCCAGCCATGTATGGCTCAAGCCACCGCCCCAAACTTGAAAGTCCCCGCTAGAGTTAGTGACGAAGCCTTTTACGTAGTCGCGGAAGGTGAAAAAGCGCGGCGTAAAGCCGATCGGGAATATAGGAACGTCATCCGTCAGTTTGGCGACAACTTGCCTGAACAGGACTCTACGCTTCGCCGGGTCCAGCTCCGCCTCTGCTTTTCTCATCAGAGCGTCATACTCCTTGTCACAGTAACCGCTTTCATTAAGGCGCCTCTTTCTCGGGTCCGGCTCACAAAGGTATTCTTGGTAAGCGGGAAGCGGGTCTGGGTAGTCGCTTCCACCGGCCAACTTGAACATATATTTTCCTTGCCGCCGAGCCTCAAGGGCCGAGGCGCGCTCCAAGATTTTCAGCTCAACCTTAATGCCGATTCTCCTAAGCTGAGCCTGAATCGCGGCCCCTTCAATGTCTGCCACCTCCCCCCGGTTACCCATAAGCTCGATGGTTTCTCCCTTGTAGCCGGCTTCCTTCAGGAAGGCCCTGGCCTTATTAGGATCGAACTGAGGCGAAGGCACATCAAAATGCCACACATGTCCCTCGGGGAATCTCTGGTCACTCGGGTCAGCCAAGCCGAAGTAGGCGGCCTGGAGGATCTCCTTCTTGTCCAGGGCATGGGCTACCGCCAGGCGGAGTTTCTTGTTATTGAAGGGAGGATCGGCGACGTTAAATTCGAGATTCCGAGCCCCCGCGCGAGCAGCCTTGGCAAAGCCAATGCCCCTGATTTTCCCCTGCACGATCTGCTGTACCCATTCATAAGGAGTTCGCTCGATGATATCCACATCACCAGCCCGCAAGGCAGTGAAGCGGACCGTGGCGTCTCCAATTTCACGCATAACCACCCGGTCTACCAAGGCCTTATGACCCCAGTAATCACCGAAGCGTTCAAAGACGATTCGCTGGCCAGGTTGCCATTCGACAAACTTAAAGGGACCTGTACCTGCAGGGAACGTTGGAGGTTTTCTTAGTCCTTCGGGCAAAGACTCTTTTGGAATAACAGAGAAAGCTCGAATTTCCGTAAGCATGGTGAGGAACAACGGATGGTGACGCTTCACGTGCACCCTTAGGGTGTACTTGTCAGCTACTTCCACTCGCTCAACGGCGTTTAGGTCCTCGAACCCATAGGCTCCATTCTTTGCATTCATCGTATAGTCCATGGCAAACTTGACGTCTTCGGCGGTCACTTCCTTGCCATTATGGAACTTGACGCCTTTACGCAGCCTGAAGATATAGAGCCTGCCATTATTGGCGACCTCCCATGCCTCAGCAAGCCTGGGCACGATAGCCCCCTTGAGGTCCACAGCCAGCAGCGGCTCAAACATAAGCTCGCGAATCCTCGCCTCCGTCGAACTCGTGTTAACCAGGGGATTCATCGAGGCGAGCTCCTTGCTGATGGACAAGGTAATAGTACCCCCGCGCTTGGGTTCAGCAGAGGCGCCCTCTAAGGAAGAGGTCACCCCAAGCAAAACAAGTAACACGAAACTGAGCACGGCAAATCTTTTCATAATACCCTCCTATGTTACTATGGAGCTCCTCCGAAAGCGGGTTTCCTCGGGATGCGAGTCTTCGGGCCGAACCCCTTAATACTTATCTCCGTCGAAGCCGTCCTAATCATGGGATTCATCACTACAAGATCCTTCTGGATGGCCAAAGTGATCGTTCCTCCACGCCTCGGTTGAGGTGCGATCGCTTCTGCGGATAGAGCTGAGCCGGCCGATAAAAGTGCCAGGCAAATAACCAAAAGCCGCTTCATGACAAACTGGACGAGCTCCATGGAGAGCCTTTCGCGCTTGAAACTAGCCATAACCGCTTCCTCAAAAATTCCTTAAGAAAGATGGTCTAGATGGAAAAATTCTAGGGCATTGCTTAACAGCATTTTACGCCTTTCCTCTTCCGGCACTCCGTTCAGCATCTCCTCCAGTAGGCGCAAAGAGCAGGGCCAATCGCCTGCGGCATGGGGGAAATCATTGCCCCACATGATCCTATCGACACCGATGTCATGGCGCAACCTTACTCCAAGAGGATCGTAGACAAAACCCCAGTAGCAATGCTCCCGGATGTATTCACTGGGATTGCGCTTCAGGGGCTCAACCCCAAAGTAACGAGCCATCCAGTAACGGCTGCGCTTGTAGGTGTCATCAAGCTGCTCATAAAAATAGGGCAGCCAACCGACCTGGGTCTCCGCCCAAAAGATCCTCAGCTTTGGAAAACGATCAAAGACACCTGCCAGGATGAATTGGATGGTGTTCAGGCCGCTCGTTCCCCCAAATCGAGTCAGCACCCGGATTGGATCACCTCCAAAGGCGACTTCTCCAGGATCATGCTTATACCTAAATGTCGGTCCCTCCGTCATAAACCCTACATGCACTGTGATCGGCATGCGAAGATCCATAGCGGCGCTCCAGAAGCGATCGTCCTCCGGTGTCGGATAGCTTTTACCGCTCGGAAAAGTGTTGAGAGCAACACCCTTCAAACCTGCGCGGGAGCAGTACTCGAGTTCCGCCACCGCTGCCTCAACGGACAGGCTCGGAATCACCCCCATAGCAAGGAGCCGACCCCGATCCACCGCGCAATACTCCTCTGCCAGATACTCATTGTAGGCGTGAACGACCGCTCTGTAGGCTTCATCGTCGTGTATTCCCCGCCAAAATCTAAGGTTACCGGCTGAAGTAAAAAGAACCTCTGCATTGACCCCATCCTGGTCCTGCTCACGCAAACGCTGCTCCGGACTTCCGGTGCCAGGATTACCTTCATAGGTTACACCCGTGAGCGCATGTTCTTCGTAGGGCTTGCCTGTGACCGCAAGTCCAACTACGTAGAGAGGACGATTCTCAACGATGATCCCATCGCCTCCAGTGGGAAGCTTAACCAGACGCGGGGCGCGATCCCGGTACTTTGCTGGTACGCGCGGCGTCCAGCGCTCGGGAGAAATCTCCAGGTGGGAGTCGGCGGAAAAAAGGCGATATCTAGTTCCCATACCTTGACCTCCTTGCGTAAGTCCTACGAGTGGTGCTTTTCTTATTCCACTCCGCGCACAGGTATGCGCTGCCGCTTCATTTTTTCTCCAGTCTCGTAATAGCGGCCCTGGATAGCAAGCCTGCCAGCCTCCAGGTCGGCCTCGGACCACCATCCGAGCTCGTAACCATACCACGGTGTGCGCAGATTGAGCGGTGGCAACTCTAGCTTCTTCCAGACTAAAAGAGCCTCCTCCATGATTTCTTTCGCCGGAAGCGATACCGGAGGGTACGGCCACAAGCGCGTTGCATCCACTAGGATTCTTGTTGACTCGATCTCGGATTTTCCTGCCTGGACCCCTCCGGGGTTTCCGGTGCCGGGTGGAAATGCTGACCAATCAGCAGACTGCAGTCTGCATGGTTTGATCTTGATATCGCGGTGAGGCTGCATGCGGTAAGTCATCGCCCAGAAAATAGCGTCGGCATCTCTGGGATCTATATCGTCGTCGACGACGATAATCATCTTGCTGCCCACCGAGGGAGATTCATCGCATGCCTCCAGAACGGCGGTGGCTTGCCCGGGCTTGGAGTTGCTGATCTGAATGCAGCACAACCCCCAGCTACCGGTCGATTCGTGAAGCGCGACGTTCTTGACATTATGGAAGCCGCGGCCGTGCAGATAAGAGAGCACATTACCCTCGGCGCCTATGCCGCGGATCTTGCTCGATTCCGAAGGCGGAAACTGGCTCAGCATCGTTACGAAAATGGGGTTCTTTCGATGTGTGATGCAGGTGATCTCCATGAAGGGGTTAAGCTGCTGCGGATCCATGTAACCGGTGAACTCACCAAAAGGCGCTTCGGGCTCCATCAACTCCGTGTTGATGAACCCTTCAATGACAATCTCGGAATTGGCTGGCACCACGAGGTCAACGGTCTTTGCCTTGACCACGGGTACCGCCTCGCCGGCCAATCCTCCAGCCACAGCATACTCATCCACTCCGTAAGGAATCTTCACCACGGAAGCGTAAGAGACACTTGGCGGCGCGCCGATCACAATGGCCGCCGGCATTGGCTTCCCAATCTTTTGCCATTTGCGCCAGTGCTGGGAAATATGCTGCTGCCCGCCGGCGTTCATGCCGAGCCGCGTGCGCGACTTGACCATCCCGCGGTAATTACCGATATTGCGTATTCCCGTCTCGGGATCAAAGGTAATCCAGTGGCTTGCGCTGGTATAGGGTCCGGCGTCGAAGCCTGGTGTCGAGATAGGAATGGGAAACTCCTCCAGCCCTAACCCCGGCTTGTCGAGATCTTCCTCCGTATGCACCTCCTCATGCACCGGGGCATCCTGTACCAGCACCGGTTCGATCGGGTTGTTTCGCGCATGCTCCCATCTTTGGCTGATCTTCTGGGGCTCGCACTGTAGGCCCAAGGCGTAGATCTGCTGCGATCCGGCGAGGCACGCGACAACTACCGGGATGTCGAAATGCCTTCCCAGGACGTCTGTCACGTTGGTAAATAGAAATGCCTTCCGCTCTGTCTCGGGGAGGCCTCGAAATTGAAGACGGACGAGGGGATGCAGTTGTGTATCTTTGTTTATTTCTTTGTCAATGCGAACCATCAGGCCGGCAGCTTCAAGAGCGGCAATGAGTTCACGAATATCTTTATAATACGCCATCGTCATAGCCTCCATCATACTCCAAACAAGCTGTTCATCAGAAATCCTTGCAGGCCAAAACCCAAGCTGACCTCGCGCTAAAATCACACTGTCGCGTTGGCAGCCTACCAGCGCCAGATCATCTGACCGGAGGAAGTGGCCCGGCGCCGAGCACTTGCTGCATCACCGTCTTTACCTTGGGATCTCTCGGGACCTGCTGGAGAAACCTTTCTATCTCTTCGCCGCTTATCGGCTCCGTCGGCTCTGCCGTCATACGCTCGTAGTCTTTTGCAAATTGAGAATCATCCCAGATCTTGTTGAAAGCTACCCGCAACGCCGCTGCCACTTCCTCCGGTATGCGCTTAGGGGCGAAATAGACAGAGCTTCCCGGCCGGCTATTGTAGTAAAAGCGTAGGACCTCTTTCTTTAGCTCGGTGTCTGCGTAGTCATTGACTGTAGCTGTCTTGGGAGAGCCGGGAACCGCCTCGGAACCTCGGCCCTTGATATTTCGGAGCACAACGGGAACCGTGAAACCCTGCTGCAACCAATGGGGCTTGTTCTTCATCAAATCGTATAGCACCTCGGTTCGAGCGTCGGCCTCACCGCGCTCGACCGCCACATCGACTTCAGGGCTGCTGTAGCCTACAACCCATTGCGGATCCTTTAGTTCAAGGACGAACGCCATGATCCGCCCTACATCGTACATGGTATGGCCCACGCTTCTTTCGGCGATTCTGAGCTTCTTATAAGCCTTAAGCTTTTCCACCCCATCCAGGCCCAGGGGCCGAACAACGAGCGCGTAGGGACCTCCGACACTAGGCGCTCCCAGGAAAATAAAGTCGTTTAAAGAGTATCGTACCACTGGGTCGTTCGAGATAGCTTTGATGAAAAGACTGGTCGCAATATTGGCTATAGTCAGGCCGTCGTTTTTAGCCAGCCCTGCCATATGATTGGCTGCTTGAATGCCACCGGCTCCGGACATGTACTGGAACACTATCTGAGGGTTGCCTGGGAGATATTTTTGCAAGTAAGGCGCGGCAGCCCGGACTCGCAGATCTCCCAGGCCTCCAGCGGTTCGCCCTTGAATGACTGTCAGAACTTTGCCCTGGTAGAAAGGAGCAGCCGCCAGGACATGAAAGGCGCCCGGTAGAGGAACGCTCAATAGCAACCCAATCACGAATAGCCATGTGATCCATGGCATAGGCCTACTCCTCTAAGGCACCAGCGTGCAGGCTAGGACGAGCCCTTGGCGCGCGCGTAAAGCTTGTTGATATACCCGGAGTTGTCCAGTTCCCTTAAATAGTGGAGATCCCAGAGGGCGAGGGGGCTGATCTCCTTGGCCTCCGGCGACTTCATGCAGCCGAGCTCGTAGGCGTTGATCACACCTTGTGGATCCGGATAGGGCTTCGCCGGCATTCGCTCCAAGGTTCTGTACTGATAGGAGCCGTTTGTCCTCTTGTTTAGCTTCTCCAGGATCCGTTCAGTCTTCTGTCTCTGGGCTTTTGTAAAGTGGATTCCCAGCACCATCGCTTTGACCATACGCTCACCCAGCTCTTTTTTCTTGTGCAACACCGTATAGGAGGTGGTTAGCGTGGGACCGTTTATCATGGGAAGGGGTCCCAGAGGCAGGACATGAAAGCCAGCCTCTTTGTACCTCTCTCCGCTGCCAGAGATGAAGCGCGCGTCCGCCTTGCCAGCTTTTAGCGCCTCAAACTGCGCATCGGAATCTTCGATCTCGACCCACTGGACCTGGTCGATCCCTATTCCTGCCCGTATGAGATACATCATGTGGTTCCCTCGGCCATGATGGAACCCCCCGTCTCTGCCCTCCATAGGCGTATCGACGATCCGGCGACCCCGCAGATCGTGAAGAGACTTTATCGACTCCCGAGAGGCAATGCTGGCATTCTGGCCGTTCACGGGCGAGGCCAAACTGGCGATGGGCTTACCTCGGGCCACGAGACCATAAGGGGTGAGATGATCGCCGGAAATAAAATCGATGTCGCCCCGAAAAAGAGCGGCCTCAGCCTGCGGAGGCTGGGCACAATAATCAAAACTCACGAGGTCCAGACCCACTTTCTCCCAGATACCGGCCTCTTGAAGCACTTCCCAAATGGGTAAATGGGAGGGTGACCGATAAACTCCCCGAATCTTTATCTTGCGCTGAGCCATGCCATCCTCCTTAAATTGGTTTCTGCGTGCAGAACGGATGATAGCTTCCCATTTCACACTGGGCACCGGCTTTAGCCAAAGCCGCTTCAAAGTCAGCGTGGATTTTGGGATCCTCATCTTCGTACTCGATCTGATCTCCGCCTTCTTTGACGCTCTTATAGATATAGCTCTTGCCGCCGCTCTTGGGCTTATCGCTGCCCCATCCGATGGCGAGGAAAAAAACAGGCTCGGCCCCGGTATTGAAGTGCTGGTGAAACCACATCTCGGGCGGGACAAACATGCTTCCCGGTCCCCAGTCGATTCTCTCTATAGGTTTCCCTTCCTGCCACATGAGCGAGTAACCCTGGCCGCGCAGGATCACGATATGGATCCCAGGCCCGTGCCGGTGGGCCTTTTTATACGACCCTACTGCCCACTGCGAGACATGAGATTTCACCGTGTTGTTCACCATGCGGAAGACCGTGCTGGTAGCCCCCGCGCCACGGTTGAATCCTCCCGAGAAAGTCTGGCACACTCTCACGTCCGCGACAAAATTCGTCGACCACCGCTTAGTTGGTTCGCTTTGTTTGAAATAACCTTCCTCGCCGTTAAACCGATCCCGAAACAGGAAAGGATTGTCGAAGATAAATTCGAGGTTATTAAAGGTGTCGATGACACGCGGAGCACTCGTCATCGCAACGTAGCGCGCCAGCTCTTTTCCAGACGCGTTGAAATGCTGGTGCCACGCATTCATGGGAATCGAAAAAAAACTCCCCTCCTGCCACTCGAAACTTTGCTTTTTGCCCTCTGTGATCCACACCGAGGTCGCGCCCTGACCCTTCAGAATATAGATGGTCTCCTCGAATAGGTGCCGATGGGGGTTGAGCGACTTCCCCGCCGAGATCTCGCACACATAAGCGTCATTGAACCCTCCGGTCCCTTCCAGGTTGACGAAGGCGGCCAGACCGTCGCCACTGGATTTCCACGGAGTAAGCTCAAGGTCGTAGAGGTTTTTGACGAAGTATCCGCGAATCGTCGGCAGCCCTTCGGATTCCTTCCACTGTTCGTAAGGAGATTTATAACTAATTCTCTCTCTGACTTCGTCCTCAATTGGCATCGCTGCTTTGGCCATGATCTTAACCCTCCTTCGTGTCTCTGAGATCTGCTTTTAACGCATTTGTCTCTAGCCGGGAACACCTTCCCCTGACCTTGTCTCACGTGCCAGCAGTGGCCCTTCAACCTCAAGCATCGCTCCGGCGATCGCCCCACGGAAGGCGCGATCGATGACGAGTCCATCGCGGGCTGCTTCAAGAACGGCCCATGCGCTCGCCTCATTAACGACATAGCGCTCAAAAATCGGCTCAAAAATGTCTGAGTGGTCTACATCGGCGACCGCGTGGACTTGGGTCTGGATATCGAGTTCAGCCTTCGTTTTCCCTAGCTCTACCATCTGCTTTCGAGCCCATCGCTCGATTAATCCGCCGCCCTTGACGATCGCTCCGTTATTGCGCCGCTCCAAAATGTGCGAATAAACGAGTCCCTCAAGCCACGGCTTTTCCCTCGCACAGTAAAGCCAGGCGTAGAAGGCTGCTTTGGCTCCGGGCGAAAGACCGGATTCGTCGAATTCCTTCAGGTCTTCCTCAGTGACATGCGCTTTCCCCATGCGCTCGTCGTGGATCAGCTCGTCCTTCTCGTGCTCCCAGATGGCTCGCTTGACATCGAGCGGCGCTTTAGACATGACCATTGCCCAACAGTCGCGACGGTTTCTCCCGTAGTGCGCCATATGGTGCCGGTAGACCTCCAACCGACGCGGGGTAAGAGGCACAGCAAAAAGCCGCTTAAACTCAGGCGTCTCGAACTGTTGGTTTACCATCTCGTTGATCTCTGCACGCACCTCTGGCCAATTCGACATCGGAACCCTCCTTGCCCCTGATCTCATGAACGGCCCGACTCTATTTGTTCGTCTTTCGCTTGGTTATCTAGGCAGACCGCGCTTCCTCTCGGTACAGCCCCAGCGCCTTCATCACAGGCCAGTCATTGATGGAAAATAAGATTACAGGGGTTGGTGTTTCCAGTGACCTTTTAAATTTCTTTCCGCTAGCCACCGATCCAGATCGGATATCTCCATAAAGCCCTCCTTTCCTTCAAGTGCCAATCCAGAATTGGAGTAATGGAGTGGCGGAGTGATGCGGTAAGGGGGGAATGATCGCCATGAAAATCTCTTCCTACTTTAGAAGCTCTTTAAAGCGCAACCGAACCTTTTCCCTTACCTGAATCTGAAACTTCCAGTCCGCGCTATCGAAGCGGTATTTTACGCCAGGTCGTGGAATGGTGCCCGGGTCCAAAAAGGATTTGTCGATATCAGTGCGCAAGGGATTATCCAGCTGAGCCCGGGCATAAGCCTCTAACCCCTCTTTGGAAGCCAGCCAGTTGATGAAAACCTTAGCAGCGTTGGGATGCGGTGCTCTCGAGATCGCCGAGATCAGGCCACTCCCCGCGGAGAGATAACCGGGGGCATCGGGGATATGGTTGAGCTGCATGACCGGAAAACCTTCTTCCCTCAAGCGCTCCACCTCTTCGCTCTGCGCTCCTAAAGCAATCGGATAAGTGCCCCTGGCGAGCCAATCGCCCATCTGACGGCGATCACGAGTAATAACAGGTTTCTGGTCGATATAGAGCTGCTTGATAAACTCTTCGCCGAAAAGCAGGTAAAAATAAGTGGCCCTTGCGTTTCCCGTCCCAGTGACTCTGGGATCATAGGCAGAGATTTTTCCCCTCCATTTTGGATCGAGAAAGTAGCGAACCGAGGTGACTTCCTCGGGTCTGACATAGCGCGTATTGATGTCAAACACCGCCACGACATTATTGAATAGGCGGAGGACATACTTATCCTCCGGGTCCATAAACCAAAGCCGTCCATTCTCCCAGTTCGAAGGGCTCACAACCTCAGGAAGGATCAGCGCGGGCTTGACAGGGTCTAAGACCTTTGCCTGGTAAAGATTGGGGTCGCCTCCCAGATACACATCAATGGTGAAGACTCCGGCTTGGTGCTCCATGATGATCCTCTCTCGCATCTCGCCGCCACGCCCGCCGATGTATTCGACCGGAATACCAAAGCGCGCTGCGAACTTCGAGGTTAACGCCTGGCGTATAGAAGATTCAGGCGGACCTGCGAGCACGAGCCTTCCCTCCCGTCTGGCTCCCGCAATCATCTTGCTCCAGTGTGCCTCCCACCCTTTCTCCTGCGCCCATGCGCCTGGTGTTAAATAAATGAGGAAAAAGATCCATATAAGGATCGCGGAGCGCAAAGGATCTTTATATCCCATAAAGCCGTGCCGCATTCTCCCAAAGTATCTTCCGGCGGTCCTCTTCGGGCACCCCTTCAAAGCTCCGCTCTATGGTCTCCTGGCTTCGCGGCCAGGTGGAAGTGGCGAGCGGGAAGTGGGCTCCCCAGAGGATATTTTCCGTCCCGATGTATTGACGGGTCAGGATGGCCGCGCGATCATACCAACCCACGAGATAGCATTGCCGCTTGAACATTTGGGAAGGCGTAAGATCGTAACCCTGCAGGTGAAGCTGATCGCCCTTAAACTGAAAGTCAGTATACTCCAATAGGTAAGCACCCCAGCCCAGAGCGCTTTCCGCGAATACAATTTTGAGCCGCGGATAGCGCAAAAGGACGCGCGAAATCAGTAGATTCACGACCACAGCCACTATGCTCACGGGGCGCGTCAAAGCTTCAAATGCCCGTGCGAGCCCTGGTGAGTAGCCTTCGTAAGGGGGAATCTGGATCGCTCTCGAGGCGCCTGCATGGAAGCAAACCGGGACTCCCAGATCCTGGCAGGTGGCCCAGATGGGATCATATACAGAGTCGTTGATGTGGGGAACTTCCCGGAGCTCCATGGGAACCGCAGGATAGATGACGCCTTTGTGCCCTTTGGCTACAGCCCGCTTGATTTCAGCGATGGTTGTCTCGGGAGGAAAAATCGGCACGATGCATTGGGGAATAAATCGCTTGCTGACGCTGGCCCACTCCTCGATGAGCCAGTCATTGTAGGCCTGGACGCAAGCCAACTCGAACTCTGGATCAGTGAGCCTGCCGAAAGTCTCTCCTGCCGCGCCGGCAACGCTGGGATAAAGCACGGAGTAATCTACGCCGTCCATATCAATAGCGTTAAGGCGCTCCTGCGGATCATAGGCCACCTTCGGAACATCCTCCCAGCGCTGTGGTTCTTCGGCTCGATCTGGCAGCGCAGCGCCTGCCAAAGCCGCTCCAGGGAGAGACAATGTCTGCCCGTTTACGACCCATCTCTCTGTCCCGTTGGCTTGTCGCTTAAGGTGAGGAATCCTATCCCCCCACCGGGCCTTCGATAGCCGCCGGGTCCACACTTCAGGATGTTCTTGAACATGATCGTCGACACTGATGAAGCGAGAGCTATGCATTGCGCTTCTATAGCCAACTCGATCAGACGGCGGTTCGGCTGAGCTGCTCACCGTCTAAGCCCGGCTTAGAAGAATTATGAAAGCCCATACAATCGCACGGCATTGTCGTATAGGAGCTTCTTCCGCTCCTCTTCTTGGACGCCATCCATCGTCCATTCCACGTACTTCCAGGACTTTGGGTAAGTGGAGGCGATGTGGGGATAGTCAGATTCCCACATGATCTTGTCCACGCCAACCAGATGGCGCAGCTCAATACCTGCCTTTTCATACCAGAAGTCAACGTAGATCTGGCGCCGGAAAAGCTCGCTCGGGCGCGTCAAGATCCCTTCTGTCCAGAGATGCCTGCGCTCCCATTCGTGATCGCAGGCCTCCAAAACGTAATGCACCCATCCGAGGCCGGTCTCAGCGCATACCCAGTTAAGGTGGGGATATCGATCGAGAACACCTGAAAGGATAAGGTTTGGAATCAACTGTGCCGGAGTCGCGCAAAGGCGAGACGTGGAAACGGTATGGGCCTCGTTCCGGTTAAAGCCCTTCCAACGCGGAAGCGCCAACTGCGTGGCAAGGCCGGCAGAGCCATGCCAATGGATCGGGACCCCCAGCTCCTGGCAGGCAGACCACAAGGGTTCCCAAAAAGGATCGTTGAAGCGCCTGAGCCCGTCTTTACTTATACCCGGCTCGGCCAACATGATGACGCCGCGATGACCCTTCTTTACTGCCCTTTCCACCTCCGACACGATAGTTTGGATGTTGCTCAGGTAGGGAATAAGGGCCAAGGGAACATAGCGATTGCTCACTTGTCGCCACTCCGCGATAGCATCGTTGTAGGCCTGGATACATGCCAGCTCAAATTCGGCATCAGCCTGGAGGAACGCAAAGCTCTGGACCGGATTATTCGGGTAAAGGACCTCGCCATCCACGCCATCCTCGTCCAGCGCCTTCAGACGCTCCAGCGGGTCATAGACCTTGCGGGGAACCTCCTCCCAGCGCTGGGGATAGTATCCTCTCTCCACGCCTCCTTCCATCGCTGCCGGGCAGTTGCATACCGAGTCTCCTTGAACTTTTCCATTCACCATCCATCTCTCAACGGGATGCTCAGAACCCTCCTCCCTGACCTCGGCAACCTGCGGTATTCGGTCTCCCCATCTCGCCTTCGACATCCTGTTGGTCCAAGCGTCCCGGTCCAACTGAGCATGGGAATCGCAACTGATCAGGCCATATTTGACTTCCATTTGTTCACTCCTCCCGGCTCATCCTCGCGTAAAAGAAAATCTGACCCATTTCTAGCCCATTTGATGGAACGGAAAGTCTCTAGACGCCGCGGTGAGTGCTTTAGAATGAACATGATAACGGCCGGCACACGACGATGACCCCACGGCAGTTCCCGTGAGATCACATACGTTGAAGTGACAAACGAAGGTCCACGCAACGAATTTCGACGACCACCAAGCCTCTTGGTTGGCCCTCGATGCTCTGCGAGATCACGCTGCGCTACGGCCTCTTTGTGCCTCTACGAGTGGGCGGTACTTATCATTGAGTTTCATCCAATGCTGAGTTCGCTTCTTAGCCTTCTCCAGTTGCGCCTCGGGGAAGTGGAGAAAGGGCACCCGGGTCGGCCCGACCTTACAGTAATCGGCAAATTCTGCCGGCCGTTTATTTCCCGCACCGGGTATCGGCCGGCCGCCGCTGCCGTCCCCGACGATGTCGTCAAGGACTTCGGCCGCCTTTTCATCTTCACCACGTTTAACAAGCTCCAGTAAATACAAGACTGGCCATGGCCCCATCCACACCTCGGTTGACCAACAGCCTGCTGCCCCGAGCCGGAAATAAGGATAGAGCTGGGTTTGATTTACAAAGACGCTGATCTTCCCCTTGACTATTTTTTGCAGTTGCATGAAGGCCTGAGTAGTCCTGTGACTATCTTTCATTCCGATGATGTTGGGGCTCTTGGTGATCTCCTTAAAGGCGGCTACCGGCATCGTGAACTTATGATTCTCGGGATTGTGGTAGATAACGATGTTGAGCTTGGAAAACAGCTCGGCGATGTCGCGATAAAATTGAATTGCATCCGGAACCGGAAGAGTCTCATAATAGGGCACCCCCAGAAGAACTCCGTCGGCCGCCGAGTCCTTTACAAAGTTCATCTTCTGGACGACCTCTCGAGGGTTTGGGCTGGTGCAACCGATAAAAAGCGGAACCCTTTTCTTGACTGCTTCAACCGTAGCCACCGTGAGCGTTTTAAATTCTTCCCAGAGCAAGTTGTAGCATTCGCCGTATGTCCCAGTGGTCGCGATGTTGTGAGCCCCGTCTCTGATGATTCGGTCAACCCCCTCCTTAAGGTTATCGACAGCAATCGTTTGTGTTGCCCGGATGTCGACCCCATCTGGCGTGGCAAAGGCCGGCATCATGGCCAGCACTCCGCTGAGATCTTTAGCTGATAGCATTGGATACCTCCCTGTTAGAAGTTAAGCTGGTTTGGTTTCTATAACTGCGAATCGAGCGTGAAACGCGACACTAAGGCTTTCTCACCGCCTGACACATACCAATTCGGTTCATGCCTTGTCAATACAAGTTAACGCCAAGCCTCGCGGTCGATGCTAGCAAGGCCCCTGATCGGAAGGGGCTCATTGCGCGTAAATGAGTCTATACAAAAAGCTTTCTGAATAGACTGAATGTGCGGAAGAAGTTTACCTCGATGACCTGGAAAAATGCTGGAGATCTGGGGAAAGGTCTCTGTGAGCACCTAGGTTGAGAGGCGTTAGGTAGCCATCAAGGCCGGTCTCTCACTGTACCTATTTATCCTTGTTAGGAGCCAAGAAAAGGCAAGTAACGCGAACGGTATGCCCGGTCCTATAAGAAGTATATATATCGTCAACGCAGGTATTAATGGCTTCATGATAGCCATTTCAATGGCAAGGTATGTGCCAAATATAAAAGCATCGTGAAATTAATAGCTTAGGATATTTTTCGTGGTTAACAAAATACGGGGTTTTGGTAATAGATAGTACAAATTTTTTGAATTTACCCTTTTTTGGCAAGAATTAGCCCCCTGGAGCTCTTAAAGGGGGCCTGGTTAAGCCTAGATTAATCTTAGGGAGAGGGGGGGATGGTTAGGTCTCTTTGCCTTATTTCTTCTCTTTCGCTCGTGTGCCCTTCAGTATATCGGAGTCTAGGATAAAGTTCTGGCCGGAAGGCAGGATCATAACCTCAATCTTATCGCTTAGCTTCTGAACCATGGCATATCGCACAAGCTCCGGAGTAATAGAGGCGGCAAGTTTTCTGTTTGCTTCTGCCTCTTTTTCAGCCTTGAAAAGAATGGCGCTGCCCTCGCCCTTGGCTTTCTCTACGGCCTGTTGAGCTTTATACTTTTCTGCCTCAACCTTTTGCTGTTCCTCCAGAGTCTTCTGTGTGGCTATCTGCTTATCCTCAATTGCCTTCTTAAAATCCCGGTTAAAATCAATGTTGTCGAGGAGCAGATCGACCACCTCAATAGAAAAGGGGGAAAGCTCTTTCTCGAGCCTTTGGCGGACCGCTTTTCTGATGTCCTCGCGATGCGGCGCAATATCAACGCTTTTATACTTGACTGTCTCGTCCTTGAAATTCTGAATGACCCTCGACTCGACCAAGATAGTGAAATAATTAGGCCCGACAGAACGATAGAGCTCCTGGATTGCCTGAGGAGAAACCCGAAGATTTAAACTTGCTCTGACGAAAACGTCCTGACTTTCCTCGCTAAAAGCGGCTAGTTTGTCAAACACATGGCGCTGGACTTGTATGTTAGCAAGCCTGACATTTCGCCAAGGAGCAATAAACTGCAAACCCTCACCAATTTGATCCTTGATTGCGCCAAACTCAAACACGACGCCTACGTGACCAGCAGGCATCTGATGAATGGAGGCCGCAAGTGTCATAGCAGCTATTAGCCCTAAAACGAGGAACGTCGCAACCCTAAAGCCTTTACTCACCGGTAGCACTTCTAATCCTCTATAGCCTCTTATTTCAGTAGATCTTTTTGAGGCCGCAAACAGCCCCAGAGCGACCAGACCTAAAATGAACATCCAAACTATATACAGCACAAACGCCTCCCTTCTTTCCTTAGGAAACTTGGCACAAATGCGTCATATTCTTACCTGTTGGATGAAAGTCCAGAGGCAGACACAAGAACATCGATTATTCCTTCTCGACCACACTCTTGAGGTATTGCTGTTCGAGTTGCTCCCAATCCCCGAGACCTACAAGCCGGTCCCGTTCCTGGAAGGTAGCGAGACGATCATCCATCGCCTCCGTAGAGCCGTCTCGCTTTAGGAGACTCAAGGCTTCCTTCATGGCGTGGATCGCCGCTCGCTGTGTCTCAGAGGGAAAAATAGCAATTCTATATCCCATCTTCTCCAACCGCGAGGTAGGTAAGAGAGGAGTTTTACCGCCTTTAAACATATTCACCATGAGTGGGATTTCGCTAATCGAGCGGGCGATGCTCTCCAGCTCTGCCTCCGACTGGGGGGCCTCGATAAAGACCGCGTCTGCTCCTAGCCGAGCAAAAGATTTTCCGCGTCGGATTGCATCCTTTAGGCCGTGGATCGCCCGCGCATCGGTCCGGCCAATAATCATAAAGTCCTGGTCGGTTCGGCTTGCAAGGGCGGCCTCAAGCTTTTTCTCCATCTCGGCAAGAGAGATAACCTCCTTGCCCTCCAGGTGACCACACCGTTTGGGAGTAACCTGGTCTTCAATATGGATCGCTGCTACCCCAACCCGCTCCAACTCCCGCACGGTCCGTACTAAATTGAGGGCATTGCCATAGCCTGTGTCCGCATCAGCAATCACAGGGATCTTCACCACGGACACAACCTGCGCGGCCCGCTCGATCACCTCGGACATGGTTAAGAGACCGATATCCGGTACCCCCGTACTCCTCGCAACCGCTCCACCGCTTAAGTAAACTGCTTCAAAACCTGCCTCTTCTACCAGCCGGGCAGAGAGTCCGTCAAAGGCCCCGGGCGCAACCAATAGCCTCCTACGGGCAACGAGCTCCCTCAACTTTTTTCTCGGATTCATGAATTCATCCCTGGGAATGCAACGGGGGAAGTCCTCTTCTTACTTACCAATGCCAAAGAACTCATAATAGAGCTTGGTAAATTCTTTGAAGTTAGGTCCCACTATTTCCGGTCTGACCACTAGATATTTTTCCACTCGCAGTTGGGGGAAGCGCTCCTTTAGCCCCGTTCGCGTCGGAGTTCGACCGAACTTCTCGCCGAAAAATTTCATGCCGCCTTCGGCCGACAGAGCCCAATCGATGAAGAGGGCTGCCGCGTGAGGGTGGGGAGAATTTCTTGTTAGAAGAAGGTAGGCAGGATTGGTTAGGACTGGCTCGAAGAGAAAGACTTCAACCGGCGCCCCTTGATCCTTTAATTGAAGCGGCCTGTAGCCATAAAGCCAGGGAGCCATTTGGATCTCGCCCGCGCCTACCAGGTTAGCTTGCTGCGTGTGTCCCGTAACCATCCTGGGCTCGAGCTTTGCAAGGTTCCTAAAATAAGCGAGCGCTTTCTCCTTACCCCAATAGAGAAGGAGAGCCCCGAAGAGATCTTGATCCGCGGGATCCAGGGAGAGGCGACCTTTCCACTTCGGGTTGAGTAGCTCCTCGTAGTTCTTGGGCGCTTCTGCAGGCTTAATAAATTGGGTGTTAAAACCGAGGGCGATAACGAAGTGATAGTGGGCTGTCCAAAAACCTTTCTCATCCATAAAGTCTTTCGGAATTCCCTCACGGTTAGGAGAGAGATAAGGGTCGATGAGCCCCATCTGCCAAAGCGTGTGGGTTTCTCCTGCAGAGATGTCAATGACATCGGCCAGGGTTTGGCCGGCGCGTACCTCTGTCGTGAATTTGTTAAAGACCCCGGTAGCGTTAGATCGGTATTGATCCGCTTTGATAAATGGATATCTCTTCTGAAATTCCTCGAGCAGAGGCCTCAACTGGTCAATCGCGGTGAAGCTATAAACCACGACCTTTCCCTCTTTTTTGGCGCCCTCAACCAGCTTCTCTTCTCGCTCCTTGGCCTTTAGACCCTCATAACGTTTGAGGTGTTGAGCAGCGGTCTGAGCCCAGTTGGGAGACAAAGATAAGAAGGTGAGAAGCAAAGTTCCAAGGAGAGATAAGACAAAAAACTTTCTCTTCTTTCCCATAGATCCTCCTCGTATGAGCTCCCTTGACAAGAGCGACTATATCGTAGGAAAAGGATAAAATCTAATAGTTCCTTCTGTGGAATAAATCAGATGACGTTGGACTCTATCATAGCCACTGATGTGCTGATTATTGGCGCCGGGAATGCAGGTCTGAGGGCTGCCATTGCCGCCGCAGAGAAAGGGGCAAAGACCGCCATCATTTCAAAGAGCCCTTTCCCAGGCGGCTCTAGTGTCGTGTCCGGCGGGCTCATCGAGGCCTCCTTCGGCGAAGGTGATAGCGAGGAACTTCATTTCCGAGAGACCGTGGAGAGCGGTGCCTATCTGAGCAATCAACGCCTGACCCAAATATTAGTGAGCGAGATCAAAGAAAGGGTATTTGATCTGGAGGATTACGGGGTAGTTTTTCTTAGGGATGGGCGGTCCAAGTTCAAGTTGGTGAGCAACGGAGGAACCTCTGTACCTCGCAGCTTGACCAGCGGCCGCAATGACCGCGTTCAGAGATGCCTCTATGACAAGGCCCGCAGCCTTGGGGTTACTCTCTACCAGGAAGTGATGCCTCTAAAGATTTTCTTGGGCGATGCGAGGAGGCCACTGGGAGTAGCTGCCTATGATATTCAGAGGGGAGAGACATTTTTATTCCAGACCAAGGCTGGGGTCATGGCAAGTGGTGGCTGTGCAGGACTTTTCAAAAGGCGGGCAACTCCGCGCAACACTGCCGGCGATGGATTCGGTCTGGCGCTCGATCTCGGGGTGAAGCTGGTGGATATGGAGTTTGTTCAGTTTATCCCTCTTTCTTTTGTATACGGGTTTGTTGAAGGGATGACGCTAGGAGAAGGGGATTCCTATGGCGACAGGGTGCGGCTGCGCAATGCGCTTGGCGAACGATACATGGAACGCTACTCACCGGAGCGGCTCGAACATTCCACCAGAGACGTGGTCGCTCGCGCCAACTACATGGAGATCCAGGCGGGCAGGGGTACCCCGCATGGCGCAATGCTCATTGACGCCACGGAGTCAGACCCCAGGAAGGCTTACTTCCAACCCCACCATATGGCCCACCGCTACCGTCTCATCGTCGACTTTTACGGCAAGGAGAAGGCGGATCTCAAGGAACCCCTTGAGGCAGCGCCCTCTGCTCTTTACATCTGCGGGGGCATCGGGATCAACGAAAGGTGCGAGACCAACCTGCCTGGCCTGTTTGCATGTGGCGAGGTAATAGGAAATGTCCACGGGGCGAACCGCCTCGGAGGAAACTCTTTGGCCGATGTTCAGGTGTTCGGCAAACGGGCAGGGGAACAGGCAGCCCTTTTTTCTCGAGACGCTACACTCAAGTCTCCAGAATGGGGTGAGGTTGAGGGAGAATTTCTGCAACTGAGGGATCTCTGCCGCAGCAAAGGAACTGTGACCCCGAGGTCCATCAAGAGGGAACTCCAACAGCTCATGTGGGATCATATGGGGATTGTCCGTGACGCTTCCCTTCTCCGACAAGGACTCCGCAAGATCGAAAACCTTAGAGACAAAGCATCGCAGATGGGAGGGATCGGCTCCTCCAGGCGTTATAACTTCGCCCTCCTGGAAGCTATTGAGGTTCCCTCCATGCTTTCCGTAGCGGAGGTCATGCTGCGCTGTGGGCTTTTTCGAGAAGAAAGCCGGGGAAATCATTACCGCTCCGATTTTCCTGAGAGCCGCGACACCTGGCATTGCCACACTGTTGTGGAGAAAAGAGGCAACGAGATCTTACTCAGCAAGAAAGAGATCGAGTGTATCTGAGTATGGAGATGAAAAGGTTTCGCGTGTTCCGCTTCGACCCGGAGGGCGAGCAGAAGCCGCGCTATGACGCCTTTGATGTCCCTTGGCGCGAGGGGATGGTGATCGCCGAGGCCATGGAATACATTTATGAACATTGCGATCCTACCCTCGCCTTCCGCTACGAGTGCCGCACGCGGCAGTGCGGGACTTGCGTGATAGAAGTTAACGGACAACCCATCATGGCCTGCAAGGAGCTGTTGGGGAGTCAACGGGAATTTATTCTCGAACCTATAAGTTCCCTTCCCGTCATTCGCGACCTAGTAGTAGACCGGGAACTCCTCCTTGAAGAGGTCCGCCGGGTCCTTCCTTTCGACACCGACTCGACCGAAGAGGTCGAGCCCGGGACGAGACAGCCGAGGGCGATATCACCTGAGTTGATTCCATGGATCAAGGCGACCGAGCAATGTGCTGAGTGTTTCCTATGCGTGGTGGTTTGCCCGGCCTACGAGAGTGTGCCGGGATATGCCGGCCCGATGTCCTTTAATAAGATGGGCAAGTACGCCCTCGACAACCGCGACACCACCAATCGTGTCTCAGAGGCGGAAGAGCGAAAGCTATTCAGTTGCAAGAGCTGCTTCCGCTGTGAGGATATCTGTCCGCACGAGATCCCCATCCGTCGCATCAGTATGGGAAGCATGATGCGCTTTTCCCGTGTTCACCGAGGGCTGGCTAAATGACCTCTTCGCAGCGTACTCAGAAGGAGCCCTCCCTCAATGATCTGAAACGAATGGGGCTGGTCCCGCGCCGCTGGTCTTGGGCCGAGGCCTTCACACGCAGCAAAGGAGATCCGCGCCATTACGGTGTAGGGCTGTGGGCCTGGGTGCTGCACCGGGTCACGGGCCTGCTTCTGGGACTCTATCTGGTTCTGCACCTTTGGACACTAGGTTTTGTGCTAGCAGGCTCAGAGGCGCTGAACGGGATCCTTGCTTACCTGAGCCGGCCGATTTTTCATTTCTTTGACCTGGCCCTTTTTGCGGGCTTTCTTTACCATGGACTCAATGGTTTCAGGATAACTCTAGTCGATTTGATGGATGTGGACCACCGCCGTCTCTTCTGGATGGTTATCATCCTGACGATCACCCTAACCGTAGCCGCAGCGCCTTATTTTTTGCATCTGGTATGAACACTATGGACTCGACAGAGGGAAGAGCATTGAGCCGTGGCACAGACGCCGAATTCGTCGCCTGGTTGCTCAATCGCCTGGCCGGAGTGCTCCTATTTTTTCTTCTTGCCCTCCATTTCGGCTATATGCATTTTTTTGCTTCCTGGCCCATCCGCTTCGAGGAAGTGATCAACTCTCCCTTTTTAAGGACTGTGGACTTGAGCCTTCTTGCTGTAGTGGTCTATCATACCTTTTACGGGTTTAGGGCTTGGCTCCTTGACTTCAATGTCTCGGATCGGACGCGAAAGGCGGTCACGGCTCTTGTGAGCGTGGCGGGCTTTGCCCTCTTCATTTTTGGCCTGCGCATTTTTTTTAAGTTTGTCCAATGAGCGTTGCGGAAAAAATTGCTGACAAAATCAGCCACACCCGCTATGAGGATCTGCCTCCCGAGGCTGTTCGTTGGGCCAAGGTGGCGATATTGGATACTTTGGGGGTAACGGTAGCGGGTTCACGCGAGCCTCTGTCCCAGATCGTTAGGGAAGTCCTAAGCGAGGAGGGAGGCCGCCCTGAGTGCACGGTCCTAGGCTTGGACATCAAGACCAGCACCCAAAATGCGGCCTGGGCCAACGGTGTCCTCTCTCATGCCCTCGACTACGATGACATCAGCAACACCTTAGGGGGGCATCCCTCTGTTCCTGTTCTCCCTCCGCTTCTTGCCCTTGCTGAGAGCCGAGCCTTTTCAGGAAAAGAATTTCTCCTTGCCTATGCCGTGGGGTTTGAGACGGAATGCAAGATTGGCAGGGGAGTTAATTTTGTTCATTACGACCGGGGATGGCATCCCACATCCACTCTAGGCATCTTCGGTGCTGTAGCGGCTACGGCAAAAATCTTGAAACTGTCAGTCAGTGATTGTTCCAGGGCGCTCGCCATGGCTGCTTCCATGGCCTCAGGCATCAAAGCCAATTTTGGGACCATGACAAAGCCGCTCCACATCGGCCAGGCTGCGCGTAACGGCCTGCTGGCGACGCTCCTAGCCTCGAAGGGATTTTCCGCTAGCCTTGAAGCCTTTGAGGCAAAGCAGGGTTTCTGCAACGTCTATAATGGTGAAGGGCAGTATCGACTTGAAGTCTTCACAGAGCGCTGGGGTGAGCCCTTTGACTTGGTCCAACCAGGTGTGGCTATCAAACAGTACCCATGTTGTGGCAGCACCCATTCCGCCATCGATGCGCTCCTCTCTCTTGTGCGGACGCAGGACTTGAAGCCTGAGGATGTAGTCTGCGTGGAAGCGGCAATTCACCCGCGCCGCCTGGTCCATGTCAACCGCCCTGCGCCCAAGAGCGGACTCGAAGGGAAGTTTAGCCTTCAGTATTGTCTTGCCCGCGCCCTTATAGAGAGACAGGTTATACTTAGCCACTTTAGGGATGACGCGATTCACGAGCCTCAGGTCCGCAAGACCATGGAGAAAATCAAGGTGGGACCACACGCCGCGACGGAGTGGAAATCCACCGAACACTTCGGCGCCGAGGTAAGCGTAGAACTCCAAAATGGTGCAAGGATAAAAGCCTTTCAGGAAAGGGCTGTCGGTAGAGGACCGGAGATTCCCCTCCCTCAGTCTCTCCTAAAAGCAAAGTTTCTCGACTGCTGGTCCCAAGCATTTCCCCGCGCGACCGGCGCGGAGCTGATAGAGAAGATTGAGGCGCTCGAAACCCTTACCGACACCCGGATTCTCTTTGAGAGTTTTTCTGCTGCCGGGCAAGAGAAAAGAGAGAGGAAAGTCCGTTAACACAAGGAGCCGATCATGGCAAAGGCCCACACAAGAGAAGCCGCCGCAGAGAACTCTCCGACTCGGATTCTGGCGGAATATGTTGCCGCGCTGGCTTACAGGAATATCCCCGACAAAGTGCTCTCCCACGTCAAGCTCTGTCTCTTGGATACCTTGGGGTGCGCCCTTTTTGGCTCCACGCTGTCGTGGGGAAAGATCATTACGGAATTTACTAAGGAGATGGGAAGAGGAGAGGGGGCGCTCCTCTGGGGTGATGGCTCAGAGGTCCCCAGCACCAGCGCTCCTCTTACGAACGGCACGCTGGTCCATAGCTTCGAGATGGATGACCTGCACCGCGTCGGCGTCATCCACCCTGGTGCTGAAGCCGTACCTGCAGCCGATGCGTTGGTGCGTCAAGCAGGCAGCGTAGACGGCAAGGGGTTTCTTACGGCAGTGGTTGCCGGCTATGAGGTGGGCTGCCGCGTAGCGATGACCGGCGGGGCGTCTCAACTCCGACGCGGATTCCACCCCACGGCCACATCAGGGACATTCGCCGCAGGCGCGGCAGCGGCAAAAATGTTACGCCTGGATCCGCACAGGACGCTTCATACTCTGGGAATCGCCGGCACGCAGGCCGCCGGGCTAATGGCAGCCCAACATGCCTCTATGGTAAAGCGCATGCATCCTGGTCGCGCCGCTCAGGCTGGCGTTTACGGAGCCCTGCTGGCGTCCAAGGGATTTACCGGCATCGAGGATATCTTAGAGGCTCCATATGGAGGCTTCTGCTCTACCTTCTGCGACAAGCCGAACCTCTCGCACCTAACCCAGGAGCTAGGGGAGCGGTTCGAGACTCTCAATGTCGGGTTTAAACCCTATCCCTGCTGCGGGAGTAATCATACCTCGATTGACGCCTTGAAAAAAATTCTCCATGAGCATCCGGAGGTAGATTCCGACAAGGTCGAAAGGATCCGCATTCGCACTACCCGTACTACCAAACTCCACGTCGGCTGGCCCTACGAACCTAACAGCATGACCACGGCCCAGATGAGCCTTCTTTACTGTGTCGCAGCCCTCCTCCATGACCGCGACTTCTTTGTGGACCAGGTCACCGAGAAGTCTATACGCAGGCCTGACGTTCTAGAGACCACCAAAAAAATAGAGGTCGTTGAAGAGCCGGAGTTCGAGGCTTTAGGGGACGAGGGGCGCCATGGAGTGACTCTCGAGGTCCAGCTCAAAGATGGAAAGAGCTACCGGGAAAAGGTTCTCGCCGCAAAGGGGAGCGACAAGAACCCGATGACGACCGACGAAGTTTTAAAAAAATTTCGTCTTCTAGCATCTCGGGTACTTTCCCCAGGCCGCGTAGAGGAGTTGGAAGAGACCGTTTTGCAGCTAGAAAAACTCGCTGATGCAAGACGGCTCGCAGAGCTGCTTACACCCTAGCCCTGAGTTCTCACATAAAGCACAGATCTCTGCTGATAGTTTCCTATTGCCTATCGCTGCTAGTCTTTGCGAATTCTCTTGTTGGTGCACAGCTCATCAAACTAAATGCGGGCTGCGGTGGAATCAGCGGTGACCAGCTTCCGGCCTGGGTTGCTAAAGAGGCGGGAATTTTTCAGAAGAATGGGCTGGATGTCCCGAAAAAACAGTATCCCACTCTCGAAGGGATCAAAACAGTCTTAGCCCCTCTCGTAGAGGAAGGATTCCAAGGCCAGGGCCGCCAAGCCTGAAGACTTCGCTGATTTCAGTTTTATCAGGGAGCTTGACCAGAGCGGCTATATCGAGGGCCTATATAAAAAGAGGTGATCATCTGCCCTGAGCCAAGCCGAAGGGTCGAAGCATGCCAACCCACTTTTTTAACAGCCTGTTTAAGAGCTAGCGTATTTTGGCTGACTCCTCCCGGATGGCGCTGACTCGTTCTGCCGTGGTCGGATGAGAGTAGTGATAGGCTGAGTACCAAGGATGGGGCGTAAGATTGGAAAGGTTCTTGACCGTCAAGCCGATGAGCGCCTCTTCCATCGGCTTTCCGTCCTCTAAGCTCCGCGTTGCAAAACGGTCAGCCTCATATTCATGCTTGCGCGAAAGGAAGTTCATCAGCGGATTAAGATAAAACGTAACCGGGCCGGAGAGCAGGCTAAAAAGCACCAACGCCCCATAGTTGGACGGTTTTTCCAAGCCAAAGGCACGAAACATGGGTTCATAGCCCACAAGCAGGCTTAAAATGTAGAGGCCCACAAAAAGATAAATGGCTCTGATAACCAGCATCCTGCGAATGTGTTTCATCTTGTAATGGCCCATCTCATGGGCGAGCACAGCCAGTCCTTGGTCAATCGTCATCTGCTCTATCAGGGTATCAAAAAGAACAATCCGTTTGGTTTTTCCTATCCCTGTAAAGTAGGCATTAGAATGGGCTGAGCGTCTTGAGCCATCCATCGTATATACCCCGTCGGTCTTGAAGCCTACCTGATCAGCTAGCGACAAAATCCGCTGGCGCAGCTCTCCATCTCTTAAAGGCTCAAATCTATTAAACAGCGGCGCGATCAGCGTGGGATAAATCAGTACCATCAGGAACTGAAAGGCAAAGACAAAGAAAAAAACCCAAAGCCACCAATAAGGACCCGTGGCCACCATGAGCCAAAGTACGCCGAAGAGGAAGGGGACACCGATCACAACTCCAAGGAAAAGCCCTTTGAGCTTATCGGTTAGATAGAGCTTGAGCGTGGTTTTGTTAAAACCGAAGCGTTCCTCGATCACGAAGGTGGAGTAAAGGTCAGTGGGTAGACTCAGAATAGACAAAATCAAGCCCCCGCCGAAGCAGAATAAAATCCCTGTAGCTTGGGCCTCAGAGGGAAGACGGGCTCCTACGTTCTGGGAGAGGTGGTCGAGATATGGAAGTAAACCCCCAAACAGGACGAAAAGGGTAACTCCACCTCCATAGAAGTCAGCCCAGCGCCCGAAACTGCCCCTGGCCAATGTGTACTCGACAGACTTGCTGTAATCCTCCTCACTAAGCTTGCCCTGGAAGAAGTCGGGAATTATTTTCTCTGTCGAACTTTTGCGAACATAGTTTATGTTCATCTCGTTGAGGATAAACTCAACGAGAAACTCCAAGAAAAAAAAGCTGAGAAATAAACCAACGACAACCTGTTCCATCACGAACAAATTACCTTACCCGTCAACAGATTACAATTTTGTGTCTACAGTCGGTCCCCGAAAGACGCCCGGTTAGCGAATAGTGACACTATAGGCAAAACTACTTTCGTTTCGTATTACCCTGAATTTTGGGAGGCTGCCAAAGGATTGGTGTTCCCCGAAGGCGCGGCCATTGCATTTTGCTGCTAAGGCGTTGAACCCAGCTGTGGAATAAAATAGCGTTAATGTCGTGCTCCCCCATGCATCCATCATAGCTCCGCTCTTAATAGCTACTCATTTGCTCCTTTCCCCATCCAGTCAAGCCCAACCCCCCCAGGTCCAGGAGGTAATTCTGGAGAATGGACTCAAGGTCCTTCTTTTGGAAAACCACAAGAGTCCGGCGGTTACCTTTCAGGTTTGGTATCGGGTGGGGTCAAGGAACGAAGAGGATGGGAAGAGCGGTCTCTCTCACTTCCTAGAACACATGGTCGGTCCCAAGGACTACTCCCGCATCATTGCAAGAAACGGTGGGGACTCCAATGCCTTCACCACGTCAGATGTCACGATCTACTATGCCACGATGAGCCGAGAGAAAATCAACATCGCCATTGAGTTGGAGGCGGATCGGATGGCCAGTAACCTTCTCGACGGCGCCAACTTTGAGCAAGAAAAAAAGGTCGTTATGGAGGAGAGGCGGCTGGGCACGGAGGACAACCCCACCTCCGCATTGGCCGAGGTAACTGGTGCCGTCTCCTATACCATCCATCCCTACCGCCGTCCGATCATCGGCTGGATGACAGATATCCAAAACCTATCGCGCGAAGACCTAGAAAGACACTACCGGACCTATTATCTCCCCAACAATGCCTTTATCGTTGTGGTGGGAGATTTCTCGACCGAGGAAATCCTGGCCAAGATCAAGTCTGCCTTTGGCAAGATTCCCCGTGGTCCAGAGCCCCCTAAGGTAAGAATCGAAGAGCCTGCGCAGAGAGGCGAAAGAAGGGTCATCCTTAAAAAAGAGGCTGAGCTACCGTTTCTATTGATTTATTATCATGCCCCCAACCTTAAACACCCGGATAGTTTTGCCCTAGATCTGCTCACGGTGATTCTTGCTGGCGGGCGCAGTTCCAGACTCTATCAAGACTTAGTCTACCATAGACGTATTGCTCGGAACGTGGACGCGGATTATGCGGGACTTTATGTAGATTCTACAACTTTCTCCATAACGGCTCAGGTGATGCCAGAAAAAGATCCTGCCGAGGTGGAGGGCGCTATTGATAATTTGCTTAGTCGGGTCAGATCCGAGCCCGTTAGCAATAGAGAGCTGGAAAAGGCGAAGAACCAGGTTGAGGCGGCCTTTATTTTCGGCCAGGATTCGATCTTCGGTCAAGCAATGAGGATTGGGCATTATGAGTCCTCAGCCCGATGGCAGCTTTTGGATAGCTATCTTGAGGGGATCAGGAAGGTTGCGGTGCAGGACATCCTTAAGGCAGCGAAACAATATCTCGACCCCGACCGACGCACCGTGGGCATTCTTATTCCCGCCAGAGAAAAAAGCCGGTGAAAAAATTTATTTTCCATTTTGGTTTTAGATTGCCTTCGAAGCGACTTCCCGCTGCTATCCTCAAGGAACGAGCCTTCCGCCGTGGTCAATAAATGGTTCAATTCGTTCAAATAGTTCAACCGCTTTGCTCCGTTCAAATCGTTAAAAACGTCTTGAACCTATTGAACGGCTTGAACGTTCTGAACTCGATTCATCTATGTCCTCCAGTCTCATTCCCCTCGGAAGTTGCTTTCATTCGCAAGGGTGAACTATAAGGTTCATGACTATTCGGATTGTTGTAATGCGCTGAGTTAACATTTAGGAACCCAATGACTAGCCAAGCAGTTAAGCCTCTCTGTAAACTCAAAGATTCGTGAGAGGCTGAAGCGCGCCAGAATTCGAGTCGTTGGGCTGGGAGGGATCCATCTGGAAAGCATTTCCGCTCAGGCAGGGCTGGAGCGTAAGGAGGGCTATAAGGTCTACACGCTTAATAGGGTACACTCTGCAATGGGTCGAGCCACAAATATGAGCGACGATAACTTTCGAAAAGCCTATCCCAAGAACAAATATCCCGAAAGTCAGGCTACTAACGTCGCCTTAGTTCTCGGTTTCATGGAAGGTCTCAGGATCCATGAGGTCGTCCCCCTGGAAGTTAACCTGGCCCATGGTCTTCTTGTCGATCCGACATTCTGGCGCCAACAAACACAATGAGACTTCGCCGAGCTATCACTAATCAAAATCCGAAGCTCGAAATCCGAAACAAAGCTGGTTTGGAACTTTGTATTTTTGGCGTCATTTAAAATTGTTTCGGATTTTGGATTTTCGGTTTCGAGTTTATGTTCTCATTCCTTGGCGCCCTTTGCGCCTTTGCGCGAGTCGCAGTTTTTACGATCTCGTTTTCACCAGCCAAAAATTTCA
>JBOHVJ010000378.1:0-4583 GCA_050735075.1 Binatia bacterium | reverse complement strand
AATAGCACGAGACGGTGTTTCCCATCTCCTCGTAAGCGTGGCTTACACAGTGATCGATCGGCACCCCCTCAGCCTTGAACCGTTCGTAAAACGCCTTGATGTCGGCTGGCGTCTCCACGCGCCAGGCGATGTGCGCGACGATCTTGGCGTCGCCCTTACGTCCCTTGGCCAGAGCGAGCTGGTGGTCGTCGATCTTAGGATCAGGCGTCATGAACACCATACGCCCTGGGTGCTCACGGTATTTAATGAGCCCGAGAACGTCCTCGTAGAACGCCACCATCTTGTCCAGGTCATTCACGTAGAGCACCACGTGGCTCAGCCCTTTGACCTTTGGCATATATAACGCCTCCTTAGCTCGGTTTGCGAGCAGTTTACTGACACGCGACTCCTTTTTTGGGCAAGAGTATCCAATAACGCTGTCTTGTGTCAAACAAAGGCTGGCTTGCGGATCGTTTTAGAGAGAGAAGAGGAGTCGGGAGTCTTTTATCGACCTTTACTTTTTGCCGACCGCCTCGGGATTGACTACGTTGATGGGATTGCCGGCCGCGTAGGCGAGAATCTGATCGACCACGACCCCGTAGTAAAGCTCATAGTTCTCCCTCTCGACGTAGCCCAGGTGGGGCGTGGCGACCACGTTGTCCATTTTGACGAGCGGGTGGGCCGCGCCGATCACAGGTTCGTCTTCAAAGACATCCACCGCTGCAGAGCCCGGGCGACCGGCCTTGAGAGCCTCGACCAGCGCGCCTTCGGCGATGATCCCGGCGCGGCTCGTGTTGACGATAAGCGCGGTGGTTTTCATGCGCGCTAGGTCTTCACGCGTGACCATGCCGCGGGTCTCCTTGTTGAGCGGGAGATGGAGACTCAGGATGTCGCTTTCGGAGAAAAAGGTGTTTCGGCTTGCCGCGACCTCATATCCAGCCTCTCTCGCGCGTGCCAGCGATCCCTCCCGACCCCAGCACAGGACGCGCGCGCCAAACGCCCGCCCCGCATGGGCCACGAGGCTCCCGATGCGGCCATAGGCGTAGATGCCGAGCGTTTTTCCCTTGACGCAAACCCCAAGCGTCGACTGCCAGTGCCCTTCTCTTAGGCGCTGCACTTCGTACGGGATGTGGCGCAGCGCGCCTAGGATCAAGCCCCAGGTAAGCTCCGCAGTTGGGTGTGGCGTGCCGAAGCCGGCCGCCGAGACCACGACGCCATGCTCGGTGCACGCTTTGATGTCGATATGTCCTGTGGTGCGCCCGGTCTGGCTGATGAGTCTCAGCTTGGGCAGCCGCTCGATCAGCACACGCGGAAAGGGCGAGCGTTGCTGGGTCAGGATCACCGCTTCGGTCTCTTTCAACCGCTCGGCGAGACGAGCCGGATCCTTTTCTGTATCATTGTAAACGAGCACCTCGTGTCCCTTGAGCTTCGGGTAGCAGCGAAGCGTGCGGAACGCGTCTTGATAATCGTCGATCACCGCGATCTTCATTGTCATCCTTTTCTCGAGGAATTCTGCGACCCGGTCACCAACAATGCCAAAGGACTGGCGGGTCTGGGTCCCGTGGCTCGAGCAACAAATTACTGACAATCGCGCCGCCATGCAACCTCAAGCGAGGCCGTCTTTGCCGCCGCGCTCGCGGGCATCAACAGCCTATTGAAAAAGGCCCATCTGCCATCAGCCTGCCACTGGCAGGCGTATAAGATAGTCGCGCTCGACCGCCTCACTCTCACTCGGGCAGGAATTTCGTGCCCGTTGGTGAGCACGAGCCACGCCTGTCCCTTTTGCCTTCCGCTTTCTCAGGCTGTCTAGATTGAAGGGCCTGCCCACCCATCTCTGCGAGTTATATCCAAGACGTCGTCTCACATGCTCTTGACGTTGGGTATCAAACGTGATACCAGGATGCAGTGGGCCGGAAGAAAAGGGGCGGGTATGTCTTTGAAACCTATGCCGGTGATCACCCACCTTTCCATGTCCATATCTATAAAGACGACCGGTTCATAGGCCGCTTTGATATTGAAAACCAGCGACCCATGGATGGCAATTTACCGGCGCAGGTCTTAAAGTATCTGGAGGAGCTTGGATACAAGAAAGCAGGGAAAGGCTAGGATCTCATGGCCAAAGCAGCAGCACTGAAAAGCGCGGCAGCATTAGCGCCGGGCTTTGAAGACAAAATCCGGGACGCGCGCTATCAAGTAATAGCTGACCAATTTTTGGTAACCTTTGATAGCGGCAAAGAGTACGCCTTTAGCCGTTCTCTTTTAGAGTGCGACGACGGGACAGACGTCGTCAAGGTCGAGGTGGATGAGAAGCGATTCTTTTTTCGTGTGCTTCAGGCGTCGGGCAACAAATACGAAGTGCCGTGGGACCGGGTGCTGTACGAAGCTGACGCTTCTTATCCATACCTGCGGGGGGATAAAGCAAAAATTGAAAGGTCCGTAGCAGTAGGACGGCGGGTCAAAAGACTAAGGAAGGTCAAAGGAATGACTCAAGCCCAGCTCGCCCGTGCGGCTGGCATCCTTCGCCCCAATCTCTCTCGCGTAGAGTCGGGAAAACACCGCCCTTCCCTGGAAACTCTAGAGAAGATCGCTGCGGCGTTAAAACTTCCGGTAGTGGATCTGGTCCTAAGAAAATAAGTCGCACATAGATCTTCCTAAGCCAGCCCACCATCTAGTCTGTCTCTTGCCTTTCTCTTCTTGCCTCTCGCTTCTCTCTTGCTTCCTATTTGAGATCTGCCATTTGCCATTTGAGATCCCGCAGGGCCTGCCTGTTGCCTTCTTATTGTTTTTGCCCTATTTTACGCGAAACTAGCTTCGGCTGGGCCTCCCGTGAACGGGAAAGGGGTCGGGAATCTTTTCACAAAGCGGCCGCGGCGGGAGGCCGGGCTAGAAGGATCAAAGAACCGCTAAGTTGTCTCCGGCCTCGGTGCTCTCGGTACGCAGTAGGTTAGAGCCTTGTCCTCTTTTTTTGTCCGCTGTAGGAGGCCTCTCTGTCCGAAACAAACATCAAACTTCTCTGTCCTGGGGCAATATAATCGTCTACGGACGGAGCTTGCATTACATGCGAGTAGAGTTCCGTAGCCTCCTGTGGACTCAACTCGTCGACGAGTCGTAAAAATCGTGGAGAACAAAAGGGGGCGGAAGTCTCCAGGGCGGTAACAAGCCGGTGGACTTTACCGACACGTTTGCTTAGAATGTGGCTAGTGGAGGTAGCTTTATGTCTCTTTCACCTGTCACAGAAATCGTTCCCCTGGAAACCGATTCAAACGGCGTTGTCAGGGTCGGCAAGACCCGCGTCACATTAGACACTGTTGCCGCAGCCTTTTGCCAGGGCGCAACCGCCGAGGAAATTGCCCATCAGTATCCATCGCTCGATCTAGCCGATATTTACCAAATAATCGGATACTATCTGCGACGCCCCACCGAAGTCGAGCAGTACCTGGAGGAACGAAAGGCGAAGGCAGAAGCAGTGCGGGGACAAAACGAAGCTCGTTTTGACCCTCAAGGCGTGCGTGCCCGCTTGCTGGCCCGCCGGACTGGTAGAGCGCGGTAAGGCATGCTCGCCTTGGCCGCCGACGAAAACTTCAACAACGACATTGTGCGCGGCCTATTACGGCGCAAGCCAGACCTAAACATCGTTCGCCTTCAAGATGTTGGACTGTCAGGCGCGGATGATTCCGCCGTTCTTGAGTGGGCGGCACAAGAAGGACGCGTGCTGCTGACACACGATGCCTCCACTATTACTCATCATGCCTATGAGCGTGTTCGGGCCGCCAAGCCCATGCCGGGCGTCTTCGAAGTCAGTCGCGAGGTGCCAATAGGGCAGGCTATCGAAGACATTGTGTTGTTGGCCGAATGCAGTCTTGAAGGCGAGTGGGAAGGTCAAGTGCGATATCTGCCATGGCGATGAAAGAGGAGAAGAAAAAGGGTCTTATTCAAACGTACTAGGTCAGCGCATCTCCGCTCATTGATTTGTAGCCCGCCTTGCATCTGGGACCTTCGGCTGAGCTCAGGTCGAAGCCTTTTTGACCGGCCTGGAAATAGTTGGAGAACCGCATTTGGTATGTTTGTGACCTTTGACATCCCTAGGCTACTTTCAGCTCATGCACCGGGACCTTCAGCATCTGTTTGGGTTTCTTCTTTGAGCGGGCCACTCGCTCCATAGCCTTCACAATCTGCGATTTGAAGTATTCCTCCCCGCACACCTGACAGACCCCCAGCAGGGACGTTTTTGATGACGGTGACCAGGTTCTCTCCCCACCTGTAATCCACAGTGATTTTTCGCTCTGCGACCTTTCCTCCGCAGAAGTGGCATTTATGGTACACTCTAGCCATTTTTACTCCTTCCGTTTCCGATAATCTTCGGTCCATTTCTCGCGGTTTGTCAAGGCGAATTTGCGTTCTGCAATCTGGACAATCTCGCCTGTCTCCTTGCCTTGATCTATTTCAGTAGATCATTGTATACGGGATATAGGTTACAGGCGCAGGAAAGAACGGAAAACAAAGGGGGAAAGAAATGAAAAAGGTCGTAAAAAGTGTGTTCACGTTTCTGCTGATTGTTGCGGCTGCGCTCTGGTTCGGCATGGCGGCTGCGCAGACCTATCCGG
>JBOHVJ010000377.1:0-1700 GCA_050735075.1 Binatia bacterium | reverse complement strand
CGTTACTAACGAAAGCCATCGCGTTGTCTGCAAGCCCACGGGCCATAGGGCAAAAGAAGATAAGATTGATCCGCCTTTCGATCCGTACTTTCCAGTGTCCTTTACATTTTTACTCGAGGATAAACTTACTAACTAAGCATCCAGTTACGATGTGTGCTTTAGGTAAAGACTACTCAAGTCCGCGGCCGGGGCACATGGATCGATAGTCCAGTGTCGATCATGCGCTCGTCTCTTTACACGATGGCGGTCGCCTCTGTATTTGCAGCTCTCCAAGTGGAAGTGCTTGGAAACCCAATCGACAAATCAATTTTACCACGGCTAAGCCCGGACGCTAGCGAGATTCTTTGGCTTCGGTCGAATGTCAGTTGCGAGTTTTCTATAGAAGGAAAACCGCTAATTACTGGTAGTGACGTCCGTGTGTTAGTTAACCGTAAGCACCTCGAAGTGACCTGTCAACCTCAAGGTTACAAGGCCAAGGTCGAGTACATACAACCTCCGTTTAGCCAGACGTCCCCAGTTGGATTTGTTTTCTTTGACGAGGACAAAAGTACAGTGAGCGGTCTTACCACACGCGAGTTCAACGAGTTCAAACGACAGATGCAGAGAGCGGCGCAGGATGCGCAGACTTTGTCGAATTTGCAGCATTTGCTTACAAAAGACAAGGCGGAGCCACAACCAAGAGGTGTGGCGCGTGATGAATCAGTCTCGTTTACTGGCTTCGGAACATATCATGCGCTGTTAATCGGAATCGATGGTTATACTGAATGGTCGCCACTGACGTATGCGGAAAAAGATGCGCAGGAACTAGGCCGTATCTTGACTAGCCTATATAATTTTGCGCCGGAGCGGGTTACTTATGTACTCGGTTCAAAAGCGACAAGAACGGAAATCCTAAATGCAATTCGTCGCGTTGTAGTAAATCTTCGCTCCACAGACAACCTTTTGATCTTTTATGCAGGACATGGGCAATTAGACGAAATTAAGGAAACTGGTTATTGGGTTCCCGTTGACGGGAAATACCGCGACCCGTCTTACTCCAGCTATATACCGTTCTCGGAGGTTGTAGACTTGATCAAGGCGCGAAAGGTCGCTGGGAAGAATATCGCCATTGTGACCGATTCCTGCTATGGCGGGGCGATGACTCGCTCGGGCCCTACGTCCGGAATGCTTACGCCAGAGGACCAAGGATATATAAAAAGTTTGGAGCGAATAGCTAACAAACCGAGTCGTCAGGTATTCGCATCGGGCGGCTACGAACAAGTTCCGGACAGAAGTGATTTCGCGAGCTTGCTCAAATCCGCGCTGCAGTCCAATACACTGCCCTCCGTAGATCTTGAATCCGTGTTCCAAGACATCTTTCAAAGAATAAAGCGTCTAGGGCAAGCGCCCAGGATGGCGCGTGTAGACAGCACACCTGATCAGGGCGGTCAGTTTATATTAGTTAAAACAGGGGCGGGAGTTCAGGGCCATAAACGGTAGGCTCCTTCGCTCGCCACCAGTCCCTGCCCGAACAGCGGCTGGCGCGCTCACTCGATTTGGTCAAATGACCCACGGTTTATCACCAGCGTTGAGCGCTCACACCAGTTGGAATTCCGGCGCATACTTCGCGAGTCCGGCATGCCCGCGCAAGGCCCCCGCGCGCAACTCGATCGCCATGAATACGCCCTCCGCGACGGCGTATTCACTCTGGATGCCGTAGT
>JBOHVJ010000376.1:0-7129 GCA_050735075.1 Binatia bacterium | reverse complement strand
CGCTCACGATGCATGACTCGGAGTCAGGGTGGGTCGCTACGCCTTCACTGTATGAAACTTTCCTGCACAACACCTTGCCGGTTTTAACCGGCGCACCGAAGGGCGAACGGCCGATTGCGACACAGTCCACGAGGGGAGAGGGAACTTCGGTCCCTGCTAGCTCGCAAGGATGACGCTTTTTTTGTCGGCTCAGGGCTAAGAATTAAAAATTCAAAACTAAAAATTATTCTTCCTCTTGAAGGAAATCTCTCGCCTGCCTAAACACCTGGTGAAACATTGTCTGGGTCAGCCTGCCCGTAAAGGTGTTTTGTTGGCTAGGGTGATAGGAGGCCAAGAGCATCAAGTCATCGCTAAGCCGGTCACATCCGCCATGACGAAATTGAGGTCGAGGTTTAGGGACAGAGCCGCCATTCTGTTGATAGACTTTCAGGAACGAATCAAAGGCGATCTTTCCGAGAGCAACCACAACACGGACTTGCTTCAGGATCTGAATCTCACGAACCAGATACGGACGGCAGTTTTCAAATTCATCCTTTGTCGGCTTATTGGCTGGTGGGGCACAGCGCACGGCAGCAGTGATGTAACAACCCTTCAGTTTAAGCCCGTCGGTACGGTGACCTGAGCTGGGCTGGTTGGAAAAGCCGAAAGCGTAAAGAGTCTCGTAGAGCCAGTCGCCACTGCGGTCGCCCGTGAATATTCTCCCCGTGCGGTTGCCCCCGTGCGCTGCCGGCGCTAGGCCGACAATGAGTAGTCGCGCCCTGGGATCGCCGAATCCGGGTAGAGGCTTTCCCCAGTAAGTTACGCCCCGGTATCGGCGCGGCGGATTCTCCGCCACTTGCTCGCGCCAACGCACCAAGCGGGGGCACTTCTCACAATGGATAATAGTGTTATTAAGTTGCGCGATGCTTGTCATAAGGCAACGGGCATTAGAGAAAAGAGAACAGGTGGCGCATTTTTTTAGCACTTAACCTGAGCGTTTGCTGATAGCTACCAATAATGACCTCCTTTGTCTATCGCCTCTCGCCTGTTGCCTATTGCCTAGTAGGAGCCCTGGACTTGTAACCGAGAAATCGCTAAAAGAGGAACCAGAAGGAGTAGAAAATGGCTGAGCAAGAATACCGTATTGAAAAGGACTCCATGGGAGAGGTCAGAGTTCCAAAGGGCGCTTACTACGGCGCCCAGACTCAAAGGGCAGTAGAAAACTTTCCTATCAGCGGCATCGGTTTTCCTCCAAGATTTATCCGCGCCCTGGCCATCATCAAACATGCGGCGGCTTCGGTCAACGAGGGGCTTGGGCTACTTGATTCTAAGATCGCCGATGTGATCCGCCGTTCGGCCGGCGAGGTCATGGAGGGAAAACACGACAGAGAATTCGTCGTGGATATCTTTCAGACCGGCTCCGGCACCTCGACCAACATGAATGCCAACGAAGTGATCGCCAACCGTGCCTTGGAACTCCTGGGCAAGCAGAAAGGCGGCAAAGAGGTCCATCCTAATGACCACGTGAATATGAGCCAATCCAGCAATGACGTGATCCCCACGGCCATTCACATCTCCGCGCTTGAGGCCATTCAAAGAGAACTACTCCCCGCGCTCGGAGAGCTCCATCGGGCCTTGAGGAAGAAGGCTGAGGAGTTTGATCGCATCGTGAAGATCGGCCGCACCCATCTCGCGGATGCTACTCCGATTCGGCTGGGACAGGAGTTTGGCGGTTACGCCCGCCAGATCGAACTCAGCATGGAACGGATCAAGGCAGCCTCCCTCGGTCTGGAAGAGCTCGCCCTGGGAGGGACTGCCGTAGGAACAGGTATCAACACCCATCCCGAATTCCCTTCCAGAACCATTAAAAAGATCTCTGAGATGACCGGTCTTAGCTTTCGTGAGGCTCGGGATCACTTCGAGGCCCAGGCAGCCAAGGACGCGGTAGTCCAAGTGAGCGGGAGTCTAAAAACTTTGGCCGTCAGTCTAACTAAGATCGCTAACGATCTACGCTGGCTGAGTTCGGGTCCCAGGTGCGGGATCGGAGAAATCGGCCTGCCGGACACCCAGCCGGGTTCCTCCATCATGCCCGGCAAAGTAAATCCGGTGATGTGTGAATCCGTGCTTCAGGTCGCAGCGCATGTCATCGGCTGCGACGCTACGATTACCATTTGCGGGCAGGCGGGAAACTTCGAGCTCAACGTGATGATGCCGATCATGGCGCTCCGTCTCTTAGAAGCCATCACCTTCAGCGCCAGCGTAGCCAAGGCCTTTACCGAAAAGTGTGTCGTCGGCATCGAGGCCAATAAAGAACGGTGCGAGGAGATGATCGAAGGCAGTCTCGCCATGGTGACTTCCTTGGCCCCGGTCATCGGCTATGATGCCGCGGCAAAGATCGCTAAGGAGTCTTTCACTACCGGCAAGACAGTCAGAGAAGTCTCCAAAGCGCATAAGGTTTTACCTGAAGACAAGCTCAACAAGATCCTGGACCCGTGGCGGATGACCGAGCCGGGAATTCCGAAAAAAGACTAAAAAGACTAAGAGGAGTCTGAGGGCGGGCCTCCCTCTCTACAGCCTCCAATTCCTTGACGCTCTATGGCTGGTTTGTTATAAGAGCGGCAGTAAGCAAAAGGGTAAGTCAGGTGCAAGAATTCGATGTCTTGGTCATTGGCGGGGGAGCCTCGGGGTTAAGAGCCGCCATTGCCGCAAAGCGTGCGGGCGCTTCCGTAGCCCTCATCACAAAAGTTCATCCATCAAGAACTAACTCTGGGGTCGCTCAGGGTGGCATCAACGCTCCCCTCGGCAAGGACGACTCACCTGATAGTTTCGCCCAGGATACGCTCCTCGCAGGTGACGGCATTTGCGATCGTGACATTGTTCGGACCTTCGCTCAAGAAGCCTCAAAGGAGATTATTTGGCTCGAGCGAATGGGCGTCCCCTTCAACCGTAATCCAGAGGGACGAATAGACCTGTGCCGTTTCGGATCAAATAGCCGGAGTCGAAGCTGCTACGCGGATGATCGGACCGGGCACATCGTCCTCCAAGTGCTCCACGAGCAATTTCAACGGGAGCAGATCCCTTCATTTGAAGAGTGGTTTGTGACCTCCTTAGTCGTTGACGGGGAAGCCTGTCTTGGAGCCATTGCACTGGGTCTTAGGTCTGGAAGACTCGATTCCTTTGCCGCGCGCGCGGTGGTCCTCGCAACAGGAGGTTTCACCCAAATCTATCTACCCTCGACGGCTTCCCTCGGGACTACCGGCGACGGCCAGAGCCTCGCCTATATATCGGGCGCTCGCTTGATGGACATGGAGATGATCCAGTTTCATCCCACGGTTTATCCCAAGCGTCAAAGTCTTCTCGTGACTGAGGCAACCCTGAGTGAGGGGGCGGAGATCGTCAACCAAAAGGGCGAGGTGATACACAAGTCGAAGGGACTCCCGAGACATAAGCTTTGTCTCTCAATTGCCCAGGCCCTTGGGAATGGTGATGAATCAGCTTTCCTGGATCTGAGGCCAATCGGTAAAGAGAGACTCCAGGCGCGTTTCCCACAGACTTGCGAGTTGGTCCGCGCAGTTGCAGGCCTGGACATCACGAAGGAACCAGTCCCTATCGGTCCCGTGGCCCATCGTCCGATGGGGGGAATAGAGACCAACGCGAATGGAGAGACATCGATCGCCGGATTGTTCGCAGTCGGGGAATGCGCCTGCAATGGACTCAACGGCGCCGGGCGCATGGCAGGAAACACTCTCACTGAGACGGTCGTCTTCGGTAGAAGGGTCGGAGAGGCTGCGGCAAGGTACGCGAAGGGCGCCTCTAAGAAAACCTTTCCAGCAACCAGGGTATCAGACGAGGAAAAAAGGGTCGCCGGGCTCACCTCGGGAAGCGCGTCCGGAGACTCTTTAGGCAAGATCCATTCCGAGCTAGGACAACTGATGAACGATAGGATTGGCCTGGTTCGCGACGATGCAGGATTGCAAGAGGCGCTGAATCGGATTCAGACCCTCAAAGAAAGATATAGCAGGCTTCGCGTTCGGAACCCATCCAGGATCTACAATTACGAACTCACGAACTATTTTGAAGTTGGCTCGATGTTGACACTAGCAGAGGTTGTAGCGTTAGCTGCCAAAAACCGGTCAGAGAGCCGTGGGGCTCATCGCCGAGCCGATTTCCCGCAACGGGACGACGCTAACTGGAAAAACCATACCATTGTGAGCCTGGCTCAGGGAGTTCCCCAAATGCAGAAAAAACCGGTCGTCTAGAATAGGACTGAGTAATGAGTGCTGAAAAAGTGATTTTTATGCTCGACAGTCTCAGCATGAACGGGAACATCATCCACGATCACAAGAAGTTTTCCGTTCGCCCTGACCCCTCGACAGGCTCGGGACTAAAGGCTGTCGAGGGGGCCTGTCCTGAGGCCCCTCGAAGGGTCGAAGGGTGAACGGTAGGAGGTTCAAGAATGCAGGTAACATTCAAGGTTTATCGGAAGGACCCGGAGAAGGACGGCAAACCAGGCCGTTCCAATTACACCGTAGAGGTGCCTGAAGGCGCCACTATTCTTGATGGCCTGTTGAAAATCCGCGATGAAATGGACGGGACCCTAGCCTTCCGCGCCTCCTGCCTCCGGGGTTACTGCGGTGAGTGCCTGATCCGGGTTAATAATAGTGCCCGTTTCGCCTGTATAGCCAAGGTCTCTGCCTTCACCCAAAAGGGCCCTGAGATCTCGCTCGACCCGCTTCGTAACATTCCGGTTCTCAAGGATCTCGTTTTTGATATGGATGCCTTCATGTGGAATAAGATCAAGGCGGTCAAACCTTGGCTCGAAGCTAAGGAGACAGCTTCTGATGGCGAAAATATTATCCCGGATGCTAAGCTGAAGGATCTTAGAAAAGTAATGAGCTGTTATCACTGCGGCATGTGCGACGAGGGGTGCACCGTCCTTCCGGTCGATTTCAATTTTCTCGGACCAGCAGCTCTAACTAAAGCCTATCGATTTGTCTTTGATCCGAGAGACAAAGAAAACAGGGAGCGATTTAAGATCCTTGAGCAGCCTAAGGGCATTTGGGACTGCGTCCATTGCTTCGAGGCCGATGAACATTGCCCCAGAGGAATTGAACCAACGAAGCGAATAATCGCTTTAAGAGACTTCGCCTTCAGATTGGGCATTACGAATGAAAAGGTTGCCCGACATCACAAGAGCTTCGCCGCATCCGTTAAGGAGAGCGGTTGGCTGGACGAGGGAAGGCTTGCCGTAGAGTCTGAGGGCCTCACCAATATCTCAGGACTTATGAAACTTCTCCCCACTGCCGCCAAGGCACTAGTTAGAGGCAAAGCGCCGATCCCTTATCTGCACGCTAAAAGACCCGGCGCTGACAAGATCAAAAGAATCTTCGAGAAAGGAGAGCAAGAGAAAAAATGAAATATGCTTTTTACCCTGGATGCGTTTCCCGCGGAGGCTGTCCCGAGCTCTATCCCTCGGCGGTAAAAGTGTCAGCCAAACTGGGGCTCGAGCTCGAAGAGATGAAGGATGTGGCCTGCACGGGAGCGGGAGTCCTCCCTCAATACATCTCTGACCCCATTAACGCCCGCACCCTAGCTAAAGCAGAGCGGATGGGTCTTCCCATGATGACCATATGCAGCACCTGCCAGGGGGTCTTTGCTCAGGCCAACTACCGGCTAAAGAGCGATCCTGAGTATCGTGCAAAAATCAATCAAGAGTACCTCTCCGAGGAAGGGCTTGAATATAAAGGAACCACAGAGGTCAAACATCTTCTCTGGATCCTCTTTGAGGATTTCGGGATTGAGCGTCTAAAATCTATGATCCGTAGGCCCCTTAAAGGTCTCAGGGTCTCCCCCTTTTACGGCTGCTTCCTGCGCCGCCCTCCCGAGGCCATAACCCCCACAAAGGAATTAAACGCGCGAAAGAATTATCTCGACGAGATTATAGGAATTCTAGGCGCCGAGTGTGTAGACTTCAGCGGCAAGGGCAAGTGCTGTGGATTTCCCATTCTATCAGCCAACGAGGAAAACTCTTTGGCCATGGTTGGCAAACACACAGGTGAGTCGAAGCAAAAGGGCGCCGATTGCATGGTCACGCCTTGTCCGCTCTGTCACCTGAATCTAGACGGGAACCAGCCCAGGGCGGAGGCACAAGAGGGAAAAGATATCGGGCTTCCCATTCTGCATTTGCCCCAGTTCCTGGGGTTGGCCCTCGGCTTTGAACCGAATGAGATGAACCTGAAGCGGCATATCGTCTCGACTGAAACGGTCGAATCCAAAATCGAGATGCTCGCATAGAGGAGATGGAGAATTGCCCGGTTATCCCAATAGCCCAAACCGCTATGGAAACAGAAGCTAAGCAGCCCAATCCCATTAGCCTTGCCCGGGAGATCCTCAAATTCCGCAAGGAGAAGCATCCTTATGGTTACAACTACGCTGTCAAGGTGCGTATGGGTCATGCGGAGATCCAGGACCTCACCGCCGTCGCCGATATCCTGTTTGCACTAGAAGAACTTGGGTACGAAGTGGTAAAAAAGAAAGGAACGGAATAGCTGTCAGCCCTTACCCTTCCAAAAGCTGAATGCTGCGACTGTCGGCGTCAAAAAGTGTGGTTCCTCGGGAGAAAACCTTCCGGCCTGAGGAAATAGAACCGTTCCAATCGTTCAAAAGTTCAATAAACGATTTGAACTATTTGAACAACTTGAACCATTGCTGAGGTAGAGACTCATCAGCTCCCGCTGAGGGGCAGGTTCCCTCCGCTTCACCTTGCAACCACACTTCTCGAGGTAGAGCAAAATTTATATTGACGGCGCCATCCTTTTATACTAATCCTTAAGTCGCTCCTACCTGCTTTTAAGCAGACTGAGGAAAGGAGGCAAGCGACCATGGATGAAGAAGTAAAAGGAAAGGGTGTCTCCCGGCGCGACTTCTTAAAGGGCATCGGGGGCGGCGCCATCGGTACGGCTGTCCTCTCCACGGGACTCTTGGACACCAGTGAGGTTGAGGCCTATCCGAGAGAATCAGTTGGTCCAACCCGTGGGAAAGCGGTGGTCAATCTCAAGGTCAACGGGAAAAGTTATCGCCTAGAGGTAGAACACCGGCAAACTCTTGCCGAGGTCCTGCGCGATCAACTAGGACTTACCGGGACGAAGAT
>JBOHVJ010000375.1:0-3389 GCA_050735075.1 Binatia bacterium | reverse complement strand
CGTTTGCGTGCCTGCTTCTTTTTCGGTGACATAGCAACCTCCACTTTGGAAGCCACCGATTCGCCTACCTTATCCTACTCGACACTATGGTCCAATTGAGATTTCTTTTTGAACCTCTAGACAATTACGCCTGAACCATAGGCAAATCAACTGCTTTGTTTTTGACTTTTGAGGTGGGTTTTTGGACCGCCGAGACGATCCCCCTCTGGCATAATGGCCCAAATCCTACCTCCTGCTCCGTTACAATCTAATCGATTTTCAAAGGATTTGGGCGTATGCTGCTGGATGTTCAAAAAGAGAGGATTTTTGGTGTGTCCTAATTTGAGGAGTTAAGAATCTTCTTTGCGTACTCAAATGCTGCCATTTTAGCTTCCTGTTCCGTCTCGTACTCCCTAGGCGGATGGCCATGGTATTTGCCGATCTCTGATTCCTGAAATCCTGGAATCGTAAATTGACACACCCACGTCCCAGTATCTTTCTCGCCTGGCACTAGGATGATTTTCTTTCCTTTAGAGTAGCATGTCTCAGCCATGGCTGCCCTTTCAACTACTGGCTCATCTGCTCGTGGGCCATCAGGTCCGACTCGTCCTCGATCTCCTCAAGACAATAGAGGCAGGTAAATGGAAAATCGGTTGGCACTTCTGGGAGGACGACATCCGGAGTCTCGACCGCAGGTTGGCCGCAGTCCTTGTGCACGTAGATCATCATGATGGCCCTCCCGGACCTGGAATTGTGATGTTGGAGTTCACCTTGTCCACAGTCACTTTAAGAGGACAGACGGTTAGAAGGCGTCTTGGGCGCACCGGATGCCCACATATGGACCGTTATCCGTGGGAAAGTAACTTTCCCGAGACGTGGATTGGAGCAGGAGGGTTGGGTCGCCAAACGACCCGCCTCGGAGCACCTTCTGCTTGCCGAGAGCGGGTCCCGGCGGATTGCTCTCCGGGCTCGTGGCGTAATACTGTTCGTCATACCAATCCGCCACCCATTCTGCGGCGTTCCCCGCCATGCCATAGACACCATAAGGACTCTTCCCCGCCTCATAGCTGTCCACTGGTCTCAGAGTGTCACTGTAGCGAATCACTGAAAAGGGCTTATCGTAATTCGCCAGTTTGAAGGTGGGCTCTTCATTACCCCAGGGGTATGTTCGGTCGTCGGTCCCTCGCGCCGCCTTCTCCCACTCGGCCTCACTGGGCAGACGCTTCCCGACCCAACGACAGTAGGCATCCGCGGCACTCCAGGTGACCCCGATCACTGGCCGATCCCCATCGTAGGCTAGGTCGACTTGCTTCCGTAACATCGGCACCAGCCTCGGTTGAGCCGGCCCGATTGCTTCCAAGAATTTGGCATAGCGCGCCGTGGTCACCTCGTACAGGTCCATGTAAAACGCATTCAGATACACCCGGTGCGCAGGCTTCGCTTTGGAGAGCCTGTCGTGGCTGCCCATCGTAAACGCCCCGTCCTTGATCCACACCATTGGGGCGCCGTGCTTACGGGCCTCCGCCTCCAACGCTCGGCGAGTCTCAGTGCGGGCCGGGGTGGCCACGCTAAGAGCAATCAACCCAGCCAGAAACGTCATGATCACAGCAACGCGTCGCATGGCAGACCTCCGCATGACACATGGTGAAACTCAACGCTCACTTCCCGTCGTCTCGTCGTTCCTCGATGCCTCAGCGCCACGTGCGATGAGCTTCGCTCACATGCTCCACCCCGCTAACCTTCTCGATCTCCCAGTGGACATCATTCGGAATTGCTACAATCTTCAGTTCCGCACAGTGACCGTTTGCCTCCGCGCCGAGTTCCTCCACCACCTGCACGAGCTTCTCATCGTCTCGGGGGACGAGCTCGCCACACCGATTCAAACTCGGCTCTCGTGGAGTCGCCCCTTTGGGCCAGTACGCACCAAGGTCTGGTTCCTGGAGCGCCTCTCGTTGGCCCAAGTCTCGCAGCCGCAGAAATGCCCGGTGACTGAGGCAAAACCCTCCGTCGTTCTTACTCGCGTAGCTCTTATTGATGACGATTTTTCTCATTGACTGATCTCCCTTTCTGCCCTCTGGCTGCCTCGGTGGCATCGCTGCGATTCGGCCGCTTGATCGTGATGGCACCTTTTGAACCAGTCAGGACGTGGGTTTCGACTCTTCGTACCCTTCATACCACCCGCTCCACCGTGCATACCACCGATCCGCCCACTTGCTGACCTCTCCCCTCATCTCGCCGTAACGCTTCTGGATGGTGCCGTTGAACTCATCCAGATCGCCCTCAATCTGTCGGAGATCATCATCCGTGAGTTTCCCCCACTTCTTCTTGAGCGCTCCTTTCAGTTGGTCCCAACTCCCTTTGAATTGCTCCTGGTTCATCATGCCCTCCTGTGTCTTCTAGGCTCGAACCTGATCTGACTTCTTCAGGGTGCCCTCATCTTCGTCCTCCTAACAAGGTCAATGACTCAGGTCAACCAGCCTAGGCTTGTCGTGCCTTCGGCGGGCTGCCAGGGGAGGAGGCGAAGGAGCCTAGCCCCGATTGGTCAGCGTTTTGTAGTCATAGACATACGTGTACAATGTCACCGCGACAATTGCCCCGCCAAAGAAGACAGCGGCTGCTGTGAAAGGAAATTGAGTTACCCAGTGGTAAATGGTCTGTATGCTGTTCACGATGTTCCTCCCTGTGGTCATCCCACCAACTAGTTAGAAACCCAGGTTGGTTCAGGCCGCTTTCTTTTCCTCCCGAAGAGGCAAATGCCGCGGAGGCTGTTTGGGCCTGCCAGGGCGTTCCTTGGTCGGCAGCCTTACCGTATAGACTCCCTGTCCCTTCGCCATCACCCGCACCTGTCCTGTTCGGCTCAAATGATCGACTTCGAGAAAGACTTGGTTCCAGGTGAGGTCCGGCAAGCGAAGCTCCAAGTCATCGAGCTCACACCCAGGAGCGCGTCGCACTGCTTCCAGGATCCGGCCAGCAACGGTCCCTTGCTGTAGTGACATGACGATCTCCTCTCTTTAGTCATCCGAGTGTCACAGACCTTGCCTCTGGGTCAGAACCCCCTCACACCCGACCCTTCCCCTGGATGGGAAAGGATCGGTGAGAGGATAGCCTGAAGGCGCAGAATAACCCTCATCTTTACTGTGCTGACCCGGAACTCGGAACCTCCGACCCGTACTGCCCTGCTCCAGACCTTGGAACCGAAATCCCGTACTCCTCTAGGGGGGTCACCATCTGCGCAAAGTTGGTTAGCTCATCCGCCGCGACCTCGCTGATCCCATGCTCCCGCTTAGCGAGCATTTTGAAGAACGCGCCCATCTCGATCTTGACGGCTCGGCGATCGCCACGACCCACCGCGTCCCGGACCAGGTTCAGCTTTGTCAGGAAGGGAGCAAAATCGGAGGTGGGATAGTTCA
>JBOHVJ010000374.1:0-4252 GCA_050735075.1 Binatia bacterium | reverse complement strand
CTCTTTATCCAGATAAAGCCGCAGCACTCTCCCCCATCTTCCCCCCTCGCGTCGAAGTTCAATGTCGATGATCTCCATCCCTTCATCCGCCACCAATGGCGCCGCTATCTCCCACACCCGCGTGATGGTCGAATCAACACTCATCATACCCCCAAAATAAAAAAGCGGGCGAGGCCCACTTTGAGTGCTAACACCAAAAGTGTAACAAATTTTTTAACATAGAGAGAGTAGGAAATGCAAGCCCCTGTTGCCTCTATGTGCGGCTCTCCTTGAACTATTTGAACAACTTGAACCATTACTGAGGCAGGCCCATCGGCTCCCGCTGAGGGGCAGGTTCCCTCCGCTTCCTATGTGCTGCTTGACGGAGTTGATCTGGTATGATTTGATTTTTTTACCTGGCTTGCCGGAGCATGAAGATCCAAAACGAAAGGGGTAATCCCCAGTCTCCAATTCCCTGGGAGAACATCCTAACGAGCCTGGAAGAGGGTGTAGTATTACTCGACCAGACGGGAAAGATTTCCTTTTTTAATCAGGCAGCCGAGATCCTCACAGATCTCTCCGCCTCCCAAGCCCTATTGAAATCCTACCTGCACGTGTTCAAGGGAAATCCCTGGATCATCGATATGGTAAAAAAGAGCCAACCCCCAAAGCAGAAAAGTACCCGAGGGGAAGGGGATTTTGTTACCCAATCGGGACGTCAAGTCCTGCTAAACTTGACCGTCTCCCCCTTGCAGGACGACTATGGGAGATCCCTGGGAAGTATTCTCCTGCTGCGCGACCTAACCCGCCGAAAAGAGCTGGAGGAAGATTTAAAGCGATCCGATCTTCTGGCCACGCTGGGCACCCTTGCAGTCGGCTTGGCACACGAGATCAAGAATCCTTTGGGAGGAATCAAGGGAGCAGCGCAACTGCTCCGACGTTCGTTGGCTCAGGATTCCTCTCTTATCGAATACGCCGATATCATGATCCGGGAAGTGGATCGGGTTAACCTCCTCATCGAACAGCTCCTGGATCTCTCCCGTCCGGCAAAACTCAATCTAGTTCCTCTGAACATCCATGAACTTTTAGAGGATGTCCTTCTCTTGGAAAGGCAACTCATAGAGGAGCGGAAGGTAGGTGTGAGAAAAAATTTTGATCCCAGCCTGCCCCCCATTCGAGGTGATCGGGTCCAATTGACCCAGGTCTTTCTGAACCTTGTGAAGAACGCCCTCGAAGCTATCGGTAGCCAGGGATGGCTAACCATCATCACCCGAATAGAGACTGACTTTCATATCCGGGAGCATGGGAGGGAGCGAGGAAAATTCATCTGGGTGGACATCGAAGACAACGGAGTAGGGATCAAAAAAGAAAACCTCCCCCATATTTTCTCCCCATTCTTCACCACGAAAAACAACGGTACCGGACTTGGCCTGGCCATTTGCCATCGGATCATCAAAGAGCACGGCGGCCTCATCAGAGTGGAGAGCCGTGAGGGAAATGGGACAACCTTTAGAGTCTCACTGCTCGTGGCGGAATAAAGCAGTGTCGGCTTTCGACTTTCGGGTTTAGGGTTAACTCGAAACTCGCACTGGTGATTATGGAACAGGGAAAGATCCTCATTGCCGAAGACGAAGAGTCGTTGCGCTGGGTACTAAAAAAGGCCCTGGAAGAGGAGGGGTACTGGGTCCAGACCGCCGCAAACGGCCAGCTTGCCCGACAATGCCTGAACGACCATCACTTCGATGTTTCTCTCATGGATATCAGACTTCCGGATATTGACGGATTGACACTCCTCAAGGAGACCAAGGAGGCCGGTATTGATACCTCCATGATTCTCATGACGGCGCAAAACAGCATGCGTAACGCCATCGAGGCGATGAAAAATGGTGCTTTTGACTATGTCACAAAACCTTTTGATCTTGAGGAGATCCTGATGCTGGTCAAGCGGGCCTTAGAGAACCGCAAGCTCAGCCAGGATTTCCGTGAGCTCAAGGAGGAGGTGAAAAAGAGATTTGAGCCTGGGGTCAACATGATCGGCAGCAGCTCAGCCATGCAGAAAGTTTACAAGACTATTGGGCAGGTCGTGGACACCCATGCGACCATCCTGATCCAGGGGGAAAGTGGCACGGGAAAAGAACTCGTAGCAAAGACGATCCATTACAACTCCCCTCGTTGGAACAAGCCCTTTATCGCCGTCCACTGCGCCGCCATCCCCAGGGAACTCTTAGAGAGTGAGTTGTTCGGCCATGAGAAGGGCTCTTTCACTGGGGCCTTGGAGCGAAGGATCGGGAAATTTGAGATCGCTGAAGAGGGGACACTCTTTCTCGATGAGGTGGCGGACATCCCACTGGAACTCCAAACGAAACTGCTCAGGATACTCCAAGACCGAGAGTTCAGCCGGGTGGGTGGAAGGGAAACCCTGAAGGCTAACGTCCGCATCGTCGCCGCCACGAACCAGGATCTGGAAAAGGCCGTCAGGGAGAAACGGTTTCGGGAAGACCTCTACTTCCGTCTTAAAGTCATCCCGATCCATCTCCCGCCTTTGAGAGAGCGCAGAGGGGATATCCCGATATTGGTCGACTACTTTATAGAGAAGATCAATCGAGAAATGGGAACTCAAATTTCCGGCCTCTCTCCTGAGGCCTTAAAGCTTCTGGAAGAGCATCGTTGGCCTGGAAACGTCCGGGAGCTGGAGAATACCTTGATCCGAGCCGCGGTCTTATCCCCAGGCACCATCCTGTTCCCCAAAGATTTCGCGCTCCATCATAGGCAGGGAGAAACCCTGACGAACTACGACAACCTTTCCCTTGAGGAGATCCTGCACCACAAGCTGGAGGACTATTTCCAAAGGACCAAAGGCGTGGAGATCGACAACCTCTATTCCCTAGTGATTGAAAGAGTGGAGAGACCCTTAATCGAACTGACACTGAGAAAGACTGGCGGAAACCAGATTCGGGCAGCCCAGATCCTCGGTATCAACCGCAACACTTTGCGTAAAAAGATCGCTGATCTCCATATCAATCTCGAGAAACTCAATGAGTAGCAAATCCGCCCTCTCCCCCCAACAACTCCCCCCCTCCGCTCTCTATGCCATCCTCGATCCAACTCAAAGTAAAGGACGTCCTTTAGCCTCGATCCTCGGAGATCTCCTGAAAGGGGGCGCCGTACTCATCCAACTCAGGGCCAAGGAAATGACCTCGAACGAATTCTTCCAGTTGGCCAAAGAGGCGCGCCGGCTCACGCGCGAGGCGGGTGCCCTCTTCATCGTCAACGACCGGGTGGATATCGCCCAGGCAACTCAGGCCGACGGAGTCCACCTGGGACAGGACGATCTACCTTTAGGCGTCGCTAGGAAGCTGATGGGTGATAAAATCATTGGGATTTCCACTCATGACCTGGCACAGGCCCAAGGGGCGGAAAGAGGAGGGGCAAACTACATCGGCTTCGGACCGATCTTTGGAACCGCCACTAAGGACACCGGCTATCCCGCGCGTGGCCTAACCATGCTGCGGGAAATCCGGAGAGCCGTTAAAGTTCCTATCGTTGCCATCGGCGGAATTACCGAGAATAACGTCACTCAGATCTGGGAGGCCGGGGCTAATGCGGCCGCGATGATCAGCGATCTCATGGGGGCAGAAAATGTAGCGGAGAAGGTGAGGAGGATACTGTCCCTGCGCCAGGCCTAGGTTTTTTTTGTCCACCTCGCGCACGAATTCCTTATCGGTTTCAACCGTACCGAGCGGCGTGACTGCCCAAAGCACTTGAAAGCAAATACCCTAGTGCGGCTAAGGAATGGGGATGGCAATGGGTGTTTCCGGCCACCAGCCATTACACCGATTTGCTCACAGGAGAAAAGCGGCGTCACCACCTCCACGAATCAGTTCTGCAGCGGGCATTTAAGGAAGCGCGACTCAAGGCAGGCATTTTCAAACCTGCTGGCCTCCATTCGTTACGCCATTCCTTTGCCACTCACTTACTGGAAGGTGGCTATGATATCCGAACCGTTCAGGAATTGTTAGGACATAAGGACGTGACGACTACGATGATTTATACTCACGTGCTTATCGTGGGGGTAGGGGAGTTCTTAGCCCGCCCGATTCACTGCTGACATAGATGTTTAATCCATTGCAGGTATATTAGGATTATCTTGGTTAGCGTTTGTCGGCTAGCCGGTTTGCCCCTGATTCGTAGATAATTTTTCGGCTCCAATAATTTTTATCAGATCCGGTCTAAGTTTTTCGTGTTAAGATGTGCCATCTGTTTTTCACCCAGG
>JBOHVJ010000373.1:0-5805 GCA_050735075.1 Binatia bacterium | reverse complement strand
GTAGGCGTCTGGGGTTTAGGGCTTCGACCTTGGTCCGTGCGGCTACTATGATGATGTTGTCTGTGCCGACTTGGCCGAGGACGCGGGGGCTGATCTGCTGGTTTCCCCGTCCGAAGAGGAAGCCTGTCCCGCCTATGGGAGAGACCACAATTCGCGTGGCTCCGGGCTTGATGAGACGGAGGAGGGTGGACTCGTCCACGTCCCGGCCGAGGACTGTTCCGTCGCTTTTGACCACGTCGACGCCGAGCAGGGTCTTCTTGAACCCCAGCCTGGCCCCGACCTTTTCCAGGGTCGTTCCCGGGCCGAGGACATAGACGAGATCAGGATGCGCTTCCTCTTTGAAATAATCCGCGACCTCCTCTATCTCAACCACTTCGCTACTGCGAGAGGGGGATTTCGCGGCCTGGACTAGAGGGCCGGCGTCGGGTGTTGGGAGGGTCCCGAGGAGTTTGACTGAGAGCCTGTTCTGGCGGTATTCTTTCTCGTCAATGTCCAAGACCTCGCCGTGCCTGGTGGTGATATTACCGTCTAGAAATTGTAAGGCTGTCTCGGCCGCAGCTCCCGGATTGATCGCAAAGACTGACGAGAAGACTTTCACTCCTGCGGGAACGCCGAGAACTGGCAAGCCGTTGTCGATGGCCTTGAAAATGTCTCTCGCTGTTCCATCGCCTCCACAGAAGACGAGAAGGTCGACCTTTCGTCTCTTCATCAGGCGCGATATTCGAACGGTGTCCTCGGCAGAGGTTTTTCCTCTGAGACTCCCGACAACATCGTAGACTATGCCCGCAGAATGCGCGATAGCAGCTCCCATCACTCCAGGTGCCGTTACCAGGCTGAGGTTCCTCTTGTGAGAGTGAAGGTGCGTTAGGAACTCCTTCGCTCTGGTGGGAGCAACAGGCTTGGCTCCCTTCTTGATTGCCTCGCGCAGGGTGGCTGGCCCGTCAGTTCCCTTCAGTCCTACGGCTCCTCCCATGCCTGCGATGGGGTTAACAAGGAAGCCCACGGTTGCCAAAGCTAAAGCATCAGGGTCCCAATCCGGCTGAGTTCCGCGACTCCCATGCTGTTCCAGGGCCAGGAGTCCGGTGTTCGACTGGGAGAGTCTCCTGATAAGCCAGATAAGACGAGGCGTGCGGCCTCACGGCATCGAGCTTTCTCATTTCTTCTTTCCTTCTCTTCCTAGGTTTTCCTTCGCCCTATACATTGCGATGTCTCTGATCAGCTTCACTGGAACTGGTTCATCGAGAGGAAATCGGATGGTGCCCTTCGTCCCTTCGTAGCGCGAGAGTTCTTTCTTGAAGGCTCTCCGAACACCGTGAGTGGCGCCGAAGAGCGAGTAGTGGTTCTTGAAGGCAGAGAAATACAACAGCCGGCCATGGAGCTTGAAAGCAGGCATTTGGTAGCTGATGACTTCCTCGGCATCCGGTACAGCTTCTTGGATGGTCCGTCTGATGGTCTCCAGCGTGGCCTGAACGTCCTTCGGAAAATTTGCGATGTACTCGTCTACGCTTCTGAAGTCCGTCTTGGCCATTCCATTTACCCAGTGGTTGAGCGGCATGGCTGGATGCCGACTTTAAAGAAATAGCTGCCCTCATGCCACGCCGAGGCAGCAGGACGGTCCACCGGTGGGCGAAGCATTTCACATACGAGCAGTCTGTGGTGGACTGTTCTGACTCGGGGAGTGTGATATGTGCAGGAACATCAAGACCCTGTTTAACTTCGACCCCGATGAGGAGGTTCGGGGGGCCTCGCTCCAGTTCGTGAGAAAGCTCTCGGGCTTCAGCAAGCCTTCCAAGGCCAACGAGACAGCGTTCAACCGTGCCGTCGAGGAGATGGCGGCGGCACGGGAGTTGCTGGATTCGCTGATGACCAATGCCGAGCCGTGCAATCGCGAGGTCGAAGCCGAGCGTGCTCGCATCAGAGCCATGGAAAGTTTCAGGCCTCTTGAGAAGTCAGCGTTACCGGATTAACATGTCCAAGTTACGAAGAAAATCACAACCTACCTCATCATTGGTGAGATAGGAGTGCAAACAAGCTTGTCTCACTGTAGCTGCATAAATACGGAAATGTGTTTGGGCAGAACATGTCTCCCGCGTGGAAGAGCACTAAACCGAGGAATGACGCGGAATATTTCGAACGGTTGACGAAGACGGTGTTCAACGCAGGACTCAGTTGGGCTGTCGTCGAGAAGAAATGGCCCAACTTTCGCAGGAGCTTCACAGAGTTCTCACCGGCCAAGGTCGCCCGGTTCTCAGAGAAGAACGTCAAGGCCCTGATGAACGATCAGGGAATCGTCCGAAACGAGAAGAAGATACGGGCAACCGTTCACAACGCAGGCCAATTTCTAAAACTCGGGAAAGAGCTCGGCTCGTTCACGGCTTACCTCGAATCCTTCGGAAAGGATGAAGAACGACTCCAGACCGATCTGCAGGAAAGATTCCAGCACATCGGCCCATCAACCGCGCGGATGTTCCTGTGGACGGTCGGTTAGAAACTTACGCCAAACGCTGAGGAGAAGAAATGGATGGCCGCTCACAAGAGAGCGAAGTAAAGACGTTCCGGAGCAGTGATTGTTCTGCCCGAGATTAGATGGAAGACATTCTTGGAGCCGGTGCCCGAAGGAGAGTATGTGATGCTCGTCTCAGTGCTTCCCCTCAAACACTACTGGAACTTGCCGGGTTTTCTCAGGTATAGCGGTGCAATTCAGAGCCAACTGGCCGAGTCCGCTGGGCTCATTGGATACTCTCTCCGTGTATCCTTTCTCTCGAAGAAGGGATGGACGCTCTCAGTCTGGGAGGATCAACAATCACTGGATGATTTTGTGCGGAAGACTCCCCACGCCGCGACAATGGAAAAACTGCGAAATAGTATGAGACAGCCCAAGTTTGTGACCAAGAAAATCCTCGGTTCGGCCATACCACCAAGCTGGGACGACGCCATGACATTTCTGAGCTGATACTACCCACATGACAATCGAACGCATAATACTGGTTGTCGCCGTGGAACGGGTATGCCTGTTCGGATCGTGAACAAAGAGGTCGAGCGGTACATGCGCTCGCTACTTACACACCACGACGAACCGGTGCTGCTTGAGATGGAGAAGCTCGCCGAGGAGAAGCAATTCCCCATCGTGAACCGGCACGTCGGCGTGACGCTAGAGATCCTCACGCGGGCCATTAGAGCGCGCCGGGTCTTCGAGCTGGGGTCGGGGTTCGGTTACTCTGCGTACTGGTTCGCGAAAGGGAGCGGACCGAAGGGGGAGGTACACTGCACTGATGGGGACCCTGAGAACGCGAAGGCCGCCAAAGTCTTCTTGAGCCGCGCGGGCCTTTGGAACAGAATCACCTTTCACGTCTCGGATGCGGTGACTGCTTTGAAGGGGACCTCTGGTGCCTACGACATCGTCTACAACGACATCGACAAGCACGGTTACCCAGATGCGTGGCTTACCTCGCGTGACCGCGTTCGACCCGGAGGCTTCTACATTTGCGACAACGTCCTGTGGTCAGGGCGCGTCGCCGAGGACTCTTCCAAGGACGACATCCGGCCCGTTTGGACCAGGGCGATTAGGAAGCACAATGCGATGATCGCTTCGGACAAGGACTATCTGTCGAGTATTTTACCGATCCGCGATGGCGTCATGCTCGCACATCGGCTCAGGTGAAAACCAACGAGCGATGCACGATCCATGAGTTCGATCACGAGTACGATCCGACCGGAGAGCTGGACGTCCGAAGACATGCCGCTCCTGCGTTGTCTCAACGAACCGAAGATGACAGAACACCTCGGCGGACCTCGAGACAGAAGAACGGCTCTTACAAAGGCTTCAGAGATACGTCGAGGCCACGGAGTTTTCCAGCAAACTATGATTGCGAATATTTGACAGATGTTTCTTGCTCAGGGCCTACTGTTTTGGACTACGCAAAAGTGGTTGCCTTCAGGGTCTGCGAGGATAACGTAATCATGACCCTTCCCCGGACGCAGTACTAGAGTCGCCCCGAGCTTGAGCAACCTCTCCACCTCCGCCTCTTGGTCATCGGCGTAGAGGTCTAGGTGTAGCCGAATCTTGTCAGACAAACGCCAAGCCGGTCTCTTCGAACCCAGCATTGGTCTGTCTTTCCGGTTCACCGAAATGTTCGGGCCCATGCCTTTGGGGTCCTTCAGTATCACCCACCCGGGCTCGGGTGGGTATTTGGGAACATAGTGGAGTGCTTCCTGCCAAAACGCGGACACTTTGCCGAAACTGTTGCAGTCGATAACGATTGAACCAATCTTCATCTCTTGCAGATCGCCGGAAAAAACGCGGCGCATTATTTAATCGATTTTCGGTCCGAGAGACTCTGGTCTGGAAGAGGTCTGTGTGGTCCCGAGCGGGAAGTTTGGGAGCAAGAATCTGAGTCAAACTACAGGCGACCACACCGATGTCGCGTATGTTCAAGATCGTTCTCGCTCAAGATGGAATCGAAGGGGGGTTCGGTCGGCCACTGGGAGCGGCTCTGGCGTGAGGCCACCATCTACGAGACGGGGGGGAGTGTTGCCAGAGTATCAAGGCCGAGGAATCGCGAGCGGAGCGGTCCGAGTGATTATCGAGATATCGCGGGCCGAGCGAACACATCGGTACCTAGCGGCGTTCCCGTCGATAGACAATGTAGCGTCGAAACGCGATCTGCCGGAAGCTCTCGTTCGAGCTTGTCGGCCAGCGAGATTACGAGTACCCGCCCGGAACCGAACACTTCATGCGATGCAATGAATGGAGACTCGAGTTCTACACTAGAGGCGAGCGGCAGAATTCGCGAAGCTGATCGGGGGACCGGATTCATTTGCATGCCGGAAAATTGCAGATTTGTGGCGGGTATAGGCAGACTTTTCTCTGGAGGATTTCTCAGGGAATCGGCTTATGGCAAAGTGTGGGTCCGCAGATAGCTAACACCCATCTGGAGTAGTGCCCGCTTAGGAGGGTGAACTAAACTATATATCCTATAGCCGCCATAGACCCAATGACAAAATCATGGTGACCACTGTTCAAATCGACGAGGAGACGCAGAAGAGGCTCTTCAATCTCGTAGCTGAGCTAGAGGCGAAACTGTCTCGCAGAGTCACCTATGACGAAGCGATAAGAATGCTGCTGCGCGGTGTAACCAGTCCTGCTGAGGTCTTGGAGGCCCGGGAACGTTTCAAGAAGCTCCGGGGCTCACTGCGGGGGGACAAAGAGGCCTGGAGGGACTTGCGCCGGCTAAGAGCGGAAGAAGAAAAGCGTCTTGAAAGGCTCACCAAAGGTCCCTAACCGAGTAGCTATCGACGCCAGCATCTTCATAGCATTCCTCCTGGACGAGCCGGAGGCACAGTACGTGGAGCAGGAGCTTTTTGATAACCCGAAGGTGAACGAGATACATTGCAGCCATCTAGCCCTCTCAGAGACCTTCTACATCCTCTGCAGAAAGAAAGGTGTAGGATTCGCCACGGAGGCGATGGAGACCCTTGAGCGAACAGCTTACGTTAGGGTCCATGGGTCAAACGAGTTAGATTATTCTGCAGGCGGCTACAAGTGTTCCCGCAAACTATCTCTGGCAGACTGCTACGTCCTGGCATTGGCGAAACTAACGAACAGCGCGGCAATCTTTGCGAGAAGAGAAAGAGACCTCGGCGAGGAACATCGAAAGAATCCCATCGACGTAGAACTCCTGTTCCTGGAAGAACTGACCAGGGATTTGAGGATCAGAAGCGAGTAGGCTCATCTCTCCAAAGCCAAAGGCCAGTGGGCTCCAGTTCGTCGGTTTCAGTCGATCTCCGTGACAAGACAGGTCAGGG
>JBOHVJ010000372.1:0-3597 GCA_050735075.1 Binatia bacterium | reverse complement strand
GCGGGCCGGTGTCGAACTGCGGCGGCGACTCAACCCCAATCAGCAACGCGCTATCGAAACGCAGAACGCCTTGTGCATCGAGCGACACCGCCTCGAAAGGAACAAAGCCGATGCGACGAACCTCATGTGTGCCGCAGTCCGGGCAGGACAGCTCAAATTCTTCTTCCTCGGGCAAGCGGTACAGAGTGCCGTAGGTGCGAAGGAAGCGAAGCCCATGAGTCGCGGCAAGGAATTCAACAACCGCATCGGGAACATCGGCAATATCGGCCAGCTTCGTCACGTACTTAAACACTTCTAGCGCGGTTTTCGGCCCTTTTGCTTCCTCGACCCAAACGATCTTCCCCCGGCCCTCTGTCGCCACGCGCCAGTTGTCGGCAAGGTCTTTCTGAGGCAGGAAAGCACCGTCGAAAATGACGTTCAGGTGAGGATGCCACGTTCTCTGTTGGCGATTGAAAGTTACTTCCAGCGCAACGACTGCGCCGCGAACCCACTTCCACACTCTGCGATGCCGTAGTCGCTCGAAAGAATTGAACAAGTGAGTTAGCCCATCATCCAGAGACCCGAGAGGCACGTTGCGCTCCGTCAGCACCAGGTATCGGGCGTGCTCTAGCTGCGACAACGGTTTTTCCATGCGATGAAAGGAACGCATGGCCCTGGCCCGCATCTCGAAAGCACAAAGGCGAATCCTGCACGACTTTTCCGCCTTCGCCCACCTGTGGCCGTGCTTGCATTCCCACCCGTTGAAGCTCTTATGGCAGCCGGAAACCCTGTCGGCCAAGCCCTCACGCCCTGCGGCCCGGAGCGAACGCACCAGCAATCTATTGAGCCTAAATAGATTGGCCGGTCGGTCTGCCGACTTGTTGCCTTGTGTCAAGTGAAGTAGATACGCGCTCTTGGCCGGATATGTGCGAGACCTGGACACTGCTAATCCCCGGGGCGTTCCCGCTGAGATTGGCCCCTCTCCCCCCGCCCTCTCCCCGTCGCTGCGCTCCGGGGAGAGGGAGCGTGTTTATGGCCTTGGGGCTGTCCGGGCGCAGACGAAGGTGTGGGAAGCCTCCCAGCCCCTGAGTCGGCGGGTTGCTCGCCAGCAGAGCCCGCACCTAGTGCCCGGAGGCTCCCCACACTCAACGAAGCTGATTCCTGTGTGCACTCAGTGGAGCCGTAACCTACAAGGGAAAGAAAGCTCAGGATGTGTGCCGGAAGCTGATCGGAACCTACAGCGGTGCGCACACGCGCAGAGAGGCAAGTCTTGCAGAAGTGGCCTACAGGAATTGCTAAATGCCGAAGCTGTTGCCGGGCCTGGGCCAAGCCGCAGCGGGTCAATTGCAGACGCAGGTAGACTGGGTGAAGACAGCGACTTCCGCAATCTATGCAGCAGTAGCTTTTCGGCATCGCCGTAGTTTCCAAACGCATTTCCGCTCTGCGGTGCCGTTACTACAACGAGATTTCGCAGCCATCAATTGGCAATAGGTAGGAACATGCGAAATGCCACGCCCGTAAGCTAAGGGGAGTACGGGAGATGGAGAGAAAGTATCTCGCTTACTCAGAAGCGGGAGGAGATTGTGCCCTTATTGCGTGCTTTAGTTCTTGCTGTTGAACCATGCATGGGGGAAATCCCATGTTTGGAGAGTGAGATCGAGGGTCTTCTAGCTTGGCGGGAGAATGATTCCACCTTGCGAAGAGTTATCCGCAAAGACCGAGCAATGCCTAGTCTCTGTCAGGCCCTCTAGGTTGATTCTTTTCCCGCGGCGAGTGCGAACCAGTTTCTTCAGCGTGCTTTCCTTTGTCCGATTCAAGGGGCATTGTCTTGCCAAACAGCGACTCTCTTCCTCACAACGCCCCGCACTGATTATCAGATCGTTGAACACGATTAGGTCAAGCGGGCCGTAGTAAGCCGCCCGAAAAATGCGGTGGCTGAATCCACAAATCCCCAGCCACAGCCTCTTTGCGCTTCGGCGCAGCAAGCGCGCCTGGTCGAGACTATCTGCCCGAATCCAGCGAATCGGGAACTCAGCTTCCGATTCGGCCGAAAACCTTGCCTGGCACTTGTGGTCTGGCTCAATGGACTTCATGATCCCAGCAATTCTACAGGATCAGCAGCCGTCAAAGCTAGAATAGCCCCACTACCACCATGAGAGGTGTCTCAAAATGACGCTCGAAGAAGTGCTTGAATACTACGAGTCGCGTGTGCGCGCTGACGAAGAGGAGCTAAACAAGACAAGCCCTAACATGAAGAACCGTGCCTATTTCGATTCGGGGTATGTTCCACAATAGGGTAATTCTTCGGCACGTTCGACTGAAAAGCCGGTATTCCCATCTGCAATGGAGCAGTTGACTGCATTAATACTCCTTTGAGCCGTTGCAAGCTCGACCGACATGAAACTTGCCCAGACCACATACACAGTTGCTACATGTGCCCGTGAAACGAGCGCCGTTTCTTGATCACCGAGCTTTTCAAGCGGTACAAGTCCCTAGAGAAAGCCACGGGGTCTTCGTCGTAGGCTTCCCTGGGAGTCTTCGGAGACCAATAGTCTGCTTCTAGGTGTGTCAAAGCATCGACTCTTCGTTTTCCGGTCAGGTCAGCAGTCTGGATAAGCGCCTGTCGGGTCTTGTCCGAGATGGGTCTTGCAGGGATTCTTCCAGTCTTTCCGACTTGTTCCAAAGCGACCCCGCGTGACAAAAGCTGTCGAATAATCTTCTTCTGTGGCCCAATGGGAAGCCGGACAAATGTTTCAGCGATACGCGAAATCTCTCGGCGGTCAATCCGGCTCAGCATGCTTGGATTGACCTCGCTTGGCCGGATAAACCCCAGCAAACTTGCAAGCCATTCCATGCGATACTGCTTGCGTTTTTCCTCGCCGGATTGCTCCGACCCTCGTGGGAATAAGTACTCCTTGCAACTCTTCAAGTACGCGTCTTCGGATAGGGACGCGGCCATGATTTTCCCCAATTGATCAGCTTCACTTATCGAGGCACCGCCGCGCTCCGCTATGCCCCTAATGAAGTCGTAAAACGCGAGGCGGACTCGTTCTTGATTTCCTCGGCACGGAAGATGTCCATAGAGTGCTGAGGGGTCTGGGAATTTGTGAAGGCAAAGCTCACATCGGAGAGCATCCCGCCGAGCATACTTGCGCCGATCTTCTGGCGCAGCAATGCTAGTCCTTCTGCGCTCCCCTTCTCTCCTATCAACTAACAACCATACATCTTCCCATGTTGAATCCCAAGGCACACGCTCAAGCTGTCCATTGGAATCCCTTTGATAGACGCCCCAACCAGCCACATCAACGATAGTCGGTTGAACGAATCTCATAAAAAGGCATCGAGCAAGCGATTTGTGCGCACACCAGACTTTATAACACTAGAGATTTGCTCTCCGCTACACGGAGCCAGCTCCCGACACCACCAAGGGGGCTGGGCCTTATAAGAAGAAATTGGTGGTAGCTAAGGAATGCTGGCGCATTATAATGACTCTCCGTTAAAGGTTTTTCCTCCCTAGGAGAATCAGACACGATGGGTAGGGTACGCCGCTCTACCGGCAGCAGGCGAAAGCGGAAGAAAGGGGATGGGAGCGTAGCCGAAAGAGTTAAGGACTACAGG
>JBOHVJ010000371.1:0-3082 GCA_050735075.1 Binatia bacterium | reverse complement strand
CGCTATATCAAAGGCCCCAGCGGAGTTACTGTCCCTATTCACCCAGGTGATGTGCCAGTTCCAGTTCTCCGGTCGATTCTTCAGCAAGCAGGATTAACAGTTGAGGAGTGGGAGAAGCTATAAAAGGATAGGTCCAAATATTGCGAAAATCGGACTTATCCCTTTTTCAGAGCCCTCAAACGAGACAATTCCTCTTTCTACCCCCCTTTTTTCACTTGGCTACTTCCGTCCGCCTCTCAAAAGAACCACGAGCCCCACTAAAGCCGTTAAGGAAGTCAAACAGCCAAGCCAAAAAACAACTATCCAAGGTCTCTGAAGGACAAGGATGGTGTCGTAGACTTCACCCAAGACTTTTGGATTCTTTACAAGCTCTGGAGCGTACCGCTGTAGGACTGTGTAAATTCCCCCAGTCGCTGCCAGTACCGACGCATCACCCGCATTGGACCAGAGCGCGGTGGCAATCCCCAGCAAGAGAGCAATAAGAAGTAGAACCTTCATCATCATTTTAACTAATGAGTGCGCTATTCAGCATATCCTGCTTGGCAACTTTTTAGGAACAATTCTACAAGGAGCACTACTCGGAGTCGGCCTACTTCTACACTTTGAAACACATGACACCGAATCAGAAGCCTAACCGCTTCTTCACCCAAGCGCCGATTGAACCAAGAAGCGAATTTCCCTTCCTCTCCTCTTCATCCAAGCGCGTATCCGACCAGCAGATGAAATCCTTTCCTCGGTATAGACCCTCCTCGGCAACCCCTTGCAAAACCCTTGTAGAAGGTGGCAGCGTTACTTCTTTGTTCTGTTCCAGATCAATGCCGTGAACTTTTAACAGCCTTTTATACGCCCCCATATCCAACGGATAAAAGGTAGTATTTTGGAGGCGGCCCAAGAAAAACCTGATGGTCAAGATACCCTGCTGTCCTAAGTGTTGGTAGTTTCCAAGCGTCACCGTGACCGAAATGATAGGTCTTGGATAACCTCTTCCCAACACTCCGCCGATTTCCATCCACCGATCGAACGAATCCCGCCTATTCTTGATCTCTTCGACAGACATGGTGCTCATGAAATCATCTATCAGTGGGCTGCGTATATTCATCTGACAGTTTAGACGGACAAAGATGTCTTTATTTTAATTCAGCTGATTGCAAAAGACGGGAATTCGGCAGGTCGGACAGGGGTATGGGGCCCCATAACTGGCGAATGGCTGCGACAAAATAGTCCCCATGAAATTGTCCCGACTCCTCGCGGAACACCTTGGGGAGCTTGCTCCACGGAATCGCAGTGTTCTTATGGTGGATGCCGTGTAAATTGAAATGGAGAAGGGTCTTAGATAGGAATCGGGGGAGCCAGAGGTTATCGGCATAGAAAACATCATTGACAGGCGTTTTGTAATGGTAGACGTTGTCGAGGAAGGAGATCAGAAAAGCGCGGATCATCAGAGTGATCACAAGGAACTCCCAGTGCTCTCCATAGCAAGCGGCACTCAGGCCCAACAAAAGCAGAATCGCAACACCATCGATCCGCATTTCCCGGATCGCTTCATCCTTCATCAGGCTTTTCACCAAGATCCCACTTAATGTCTCACGGTTGAAAAAACGTTGCTCCAACTGATGGAGAAGGTGCCGGGGAAGGAAAAAAGGCAATGAGCTCACAACCTCAAATAGGTAAAGGCCTCCCAGAATCTGAAAATAGTAGCCGAGGCTGGCCCGGGCCTTTGAGCTCTTCTCCGGATCATAGAGCTCAGTCCCTTCCAGTGGAGAGCGGTTCAGCTTGTGGTGCATCAGGTGGCTCATACGCAGCACACGAAAAGGGGACCCGAAAAAGACTGACAGAAGCCTTCCAGCCGTCATATTGGTCCGCTGGAACGGACTAAACATATCGTGGATGGCCTCATGGATCAGGCTCCAGAATGAATTGCTCAGGGCTGCGATCGGCAGCAGGGTCAGGGCCCACCATGGTCTGATGGGCAGAAGATAAATCGGGAGGAGAAAGAATTGATAAAGGTTTAAAAGAATGTGCCCGGCTGCGAGAGTGAGATTTAAGCCAATCGGTATATTAGAGCCTTGCCCTTTTTCCATCTTCAGTTTTATCTCTTTATCCCCTTTATCCATTGCTAAAATCCAAGGAGAACGGTAAAGCCAAAACCTGCAATGATCACGCCTGAGATTCTGTGCACCCATCTCAACTCGGGATGGCCGAAGCTCCCAGGAAACAACAAGAGACCGCTGCATAAGATGAACCACCAGAGGGCCGAACCGACAAAAACACCGGCCGTCAATATTGCTGCGGTGAGATAGTTGCCACTGAGACTTTCGACTCCCCACCCGGCGTAAATCGCGATGAAGGAGAGAATGGTAACTGGATTTGTGAGCGTCAGAAAAAATGTCGAGGCATAAGCCCCCACTAGGCCGGTTTCTTTACTTGAGATCGCTAGCCCGCTTGGCCTTATCAAAAAGGTCTTAAAACCCAGATAGCAGAGAAACAAACCGCCGATAGGATGAAGCCAAGCCTGTTGGCCAACTAAAAAATCCGAAAGCAGCGTCAAGCCCAGTACAGCAATGCCAGCGCATATCGCGTCGGCCGTTGCTACCCCTAGACCGGAGGAAAGGCCGTAGGCGGGCCTCCCGGACAATACGCGGTTGATACACAACAGGCCGATCGGGCCTACAGGAACAGCCACGATAAAGCCGATGATCAACCCTTTAACGAAAAAACCGATATCCATACTCACCCCTAAAATCCTTCAAGCAGGGCCCGGCGCACTAGCTCGATGGCATTGAGACTCATTCGCGTGCGGTCTGGGCGGCCCCTGCCCGCTATATTGTAAGTCCGCTTCTTAAAACTCTCGCCGTCCGTCACGCAAATGAATGTTTGACCTCTGGCCAGGTTCTCTGCCCTGTCATTAAGATCCGGCACCGCGTGGAGCGCCAAGCCCAGGCCGCTTTGGGCATGGGCTCGAATGGCCCGTGCCAGCTCGCTACTCAACACCAGTGGTTCCTTCAACACCTCATCGACGTGATCCGGCTGGTGTGAATAGGACAAGAGTTCCCCAATGGATCTCAGGTCGGAGCTAATAATC
>JBOHVJ010000370.1:0-7167 GCA_050735075.1 Binatia bacterium | reverse complement strand
TCTTCAATGAGCTCCTGAATCCGGCGCGTTTCAGCCCGCATCTCCTCGGTCTTGGCGAACGCTCCGTACAACTTCATCCACGGACGTCCATTCGCACCGGACGGAGTCGCGACATGACGGAGCTTGTCCTCAATGGCCTCGGTAAATAGCTGTTTCAGGGACATCCCCTTAGCGGCCGCCAGGTTCTTGGCGCGCCGTAATGTCTTATCGGGTATCTCAATCGTTGTCTTCATGGCTATATATTCCCCATATTTTTGGTTTAGGTCAACCTATCTCTCAGCCTTGATCACCAGCCAGGTGACCAATTCAAAGTCGGTTGTTTCGGCGACCTGATGCTTGTGGTCGGGGAGCTTGAAGCCACGGCCCGACTGGAGGCCGGACGCCAGGCGCCGCTTGAAGGTTCGGGTGATCGAATCGACGGCACGCTCCAGGAGCGCGCTGTAGGTTGCCATGTCGGCGCCGTTGTTGGTCTCCTGATTGAAGAGGTTGCAGAGATCTTCGTAGGGGGCGGTCTTTCCAGCAGAGAGCTGGCGGAAGATCTCGAGGATCTGCTTGGGCTGGCAAAACCGTAACGTACCTCTTTGTCGGCGCGGACATAGACCAGAAAATAGGGGTGGAGGGGATTTACCGCTTCGGTCTCGGGCACGGGATCGGCTTGCTTCAAGCAGAAGACGACGCCGGGGGCGATGACAGGATGATTGGGCGGTGGTGGCACAACGGCATAGAGTCCTAAAGGGGCATCTTCGAGGAGCTTTCGGTTGCTCTCCAGGTAGTTGGCCAGGTCGATCCTGAAATCATCAAGAGTAAACTCATTCGGGGCCACGCTTTCGCTGAAATCCTCGAGGTCGAGTACTTCGTCTTTTAAGCGGAGCAGTTGTTTATCGCGGTATTTGAGCTCGTCCCTAACCAGATCCTCAATTTCGTCCGGTTTGAGGATGTTTCTTCCAGCGTGGCGGCGATATCCACCAAAGCCATGCGCGCCTCAACACGGTTTTTGAGGTCAATGTACTTGTTAAGATCATGCGTAGGCCAGAAGTTGACGAGCTGCACTGCCTTGTTAACGGTGCCGATCCGGTCGATCCGACCGAAGCGCTGGATAATTCGAACCGGATTCCAATGGATGTCGTAATTGATCAAATGATCGCAGTCCTGGAGGTTCTGCCCTTCGGAAATGCAGTCCGTGGCTATGAGCAGACCGCTGAGGGGGCAAGGGCTTTTTTAGGATTGCCTGACTTCTATGTATTCTAGGGCCTGCCGGAGGCGCTTCAACGTCCGCTCTTTTCCGAGCACCGCTATAACTTCGTAAATGCCAGGGCTCGCCGTGGAGCCGGTCAGGGCAACTCGGACCGGCTGGGCCAAGCCTCCGAGCGAGAGCCCTTTTTCCTTAAGGATCTCGGCAAAGGCCTCTTCGACGTTATGCTCGCTGAACTCGGTAATGGCTGTTAACTTTCCGATCAATGCTTCCAATGGCCCGCGGACCTCGCTGGTGAAAAATTTCTTCGCTGTTTTGTCTTCGAACTTGATCTCATCGCTGAGGTAGATGTGGGCCAACTCCACCAGCTCGACCAGCGTCTTAGCCCGGGGCTGCAGTGTTGCCACCATTTTCTCAAGCCAGGCGTCGTTGCGGTCCAGGGTATATCCCTTTTGTATGATGAACGGTTTGACCTCTTGAGCAAGCTGAGGGAGTGGGCGTTCTTTGAGGTAATGAAAGTTGAGCCAAAGGAGCTTTTCGGGGTTAAACACCCCGGCCGATTTTCCCACGTCATCAATGGCAAATTTTTCAATGAGCTCGTCGCGGGAAAATACCTCTTGATCGCCGTGGGACCAACCGAGACGGACCAAGTAATTGACGAGGGCCTCTGGAAAATAGCCCAATTCTTGGTAAGCCATCACTGAGGTGGCGCCGTGCCGCTTGCTAAGGCGGCTTTTGTCCAATCCGAGGATGAGCGGTACATGGGCAAATTGGGGAGGGGAATAACCCAATGCCTGATAAAGGAGAATTTGTCGCGGCGTATTGGCCAGATGGTCGTCGCCTCGAATGATATGGGTAATCGCCATGTCGATGTCATCCACGACGACGCAGAAGTTGTAAGTTGGCATTCCATCCGAACGGGCAAGAATCAGATCGTCGAGTTCGTTATTCTCGAAAACCACCCTTCCTTTAACTTTATCCTCCACCACGGTTGTTCCGCTCTTAGGCCCGAGAAAGCGAATCACAAAGGGTTTGCCCTCGGACATTAGCTGAGCGCTGAGCGCTGATGGCCGACCGTTATCTTTAGGTCGACAAGTGCCATCGTAAACAGGTTTTCTCTTTTCCTTCTGAGCCGCTTGCCTTTTGGCTTCAAGGACCTCTGGGCTGCAAATGCAGGGATACGCCTTTTCTTCAACCAGGAGTTTTTGCACCTTCTCCTTATAAAGGGGCAATCTCTGAGTTTGGAAGTAAGGCCCTTCGTCCCAATCGAGTTGAAGCCACTTGAGGACTTGAATGATCGCTTCGATCGCTTCGGCGGTAGATCGTTCTCGGTCTGTATCCTCGATCCGAAGGATGAACTTGCCAGCGTGATGGCGTGCGAAGAGGTAGTTAAAGAGGGCGGTGCGCGCTCCACCGATGTGGAGATATCCAGTGGGGCTGGGAGCGAAACGCGTGCGAACGGCTGTCACATATTCACGCTAACAGGGAGTCGGCGGAAAAGTCAACGGCGACCTCCTGGGCAGAAAAAAGCGCTAGATATGTTAAAATATTTGGTTGATAATGTGGATAGGTTTTTGCCGTTAGCCCCGAAATCAGGGAGAAAGAGCAATGAAAGATAGAACAACAGAAAGAAATAAGAAAGGCGCCGCAGATAGGATCGAGACTGATTCACCCCCCTCCCACTTTATCCGAAATATCATCACGGAGGACCTGAAGATCAAAAAAAACGATGGTCGAGTTCACACGCGATTTCCACCGGAGCCGAATGGCTACCTTCATATTGGACACGCCAAATCCATCTGCCTTAATTTCGGTCTCGCCGCCGAATTCGGAGGCCTTTGCAATTTGCGATTCGATGATACCAATCCAAGCAAGGAGGAGGTGGAATACGTGGAATCGATCAAATCGGACGTTCGGTGGCTTGGATTCGATTGGGATGATCGAGAGTATTACGCGTCGGACTACTTTGGACAGCTCTATCAGTACGCCGTGCAGTTGATCAAAGCTGGCAAGGCGTATGTTTGTGACTTGAGTGCGGAGCAAATCCGAGAATACCGCGGGACTTTGACTGAGCCCGGCAAGGATAGTCCCTATCGCACGCGGTCGGTCGAGGAGAACCTGGATTTGTTCGAGCGCATGCGGGCGGGTGAGTTCCCAGACGGCTCTCGCACTCTACGAGCGAAGATTGACATGGCCTCTCCAAACTTGAATATGCGAGATCCAGTCATGTACCGCATTCTACGTGCCACCCATCACCGCACAGGCGACCAATGGTGTATCTATCCGACGTACGATTTTGCTCATGGCCAGTCGGATTCGATCGAAGGAATCACCCATTCTATCTGTACCCTGGAATTTGAAGATCATCGCCCGTTGTACGACTGGTTTCTTGACGCTTTGAACATTTATCATCCCCAGCAGATCGAGTTTGCTCGTCTCAACCTCAGCACCACTATGATGAGCAAGCGAAGACTGCTGGAATTAGTGGAGCAAGGGCATGTTGCTGGATGGGACGATCCAAGGATGCCGACCATGGCGGGCCTGCGCCGGCGCGGCTACACGCCGGAGTCGATCCGAAACTTTTGTGAGCGCATCGGCGTGGCCAAGAGGAATAGTACCGTCGCTATGGCCATGCTCGAGCACTGCCTGCGCGAAGATTTGAATCGACGGGCTCCGCGGGTGATGGCAGTGTTACGTCCCCTTCGAGTCATCCTCGACAACTATCCGGAGGGCCGCGTGGAAGAGCTGGAGGCTGTGAACAATCCGGAAGATGCCAGCATGGGAACGAGGAAGGTGCCTTTTTCGCGCGTGCTATATCTTGAGCGAGAGGACTTTCGTGAGGATCCGCCGAAACAGTTCTTTCGTTTGGCCCCCGGTCGAGAGGTGCGGTTGCGATACGCCTACATTATCAAGTGTGTTGATGTCGTTAAGGACGCTAAGACCGGCGAGGTGACGGAGCTCCATTGCACCTATGATCCCGATACCAAAAGCGGTTCGGCTCAGAGCGGACGCAAGGTCAAGGCAACGATACACTGGGTTCCGGCCGCTCACTCCCTCAAAGCCGAAGCACGCTTGTACGATCATCTCTTTGTAAAACCGGACCCAGACGATGTCGAGGAGGGTGCAGATTGGAAGAGTAACCTGAATCCGAATTCGCTGGAGAAATTGACGTCATGTCGTGTTGAACCCAGTCTGGCCGGCGCACGACCAGGGAGTCGTTACCAGTTCGAAAGATTGGGCTATTTTTCCGTTGATCCTGTTGATTCTTCCGATGGAGCACTAGTGTTCAATCGGACGGTACCGTTACGTGATTCCTGGGCCAAAATCGAGAAGGCGCAGAGGGATGAAGTGTGAGGATAGATCATTCGAGGTCCGCATCCGACGGGGCTTTAAAACCGGTAACCCAATGTAATGGAAATAAAGTTATTGAAGGTTTGGTACTTGTCCTTGCCAGGGGCGCCTAAGAATGGGATTCCCGTAGCCGGAATTCCTTCCAGCTCCAAGCTAGATATTTTTCTCTTTTTGTAGAAGACCGCCATATAACCTAGATCAACGGTCACCTTATCCCATTTATAGCCTATTCCTGCATTCAACGTTAAAAGGTCGGCTCCAGGAATGGCTGGGTTCAGGGTTTTTGCGGGAATAGGCGTCTCTTCCACCGTTATCCCTCCACGGAGCTCGAATTTCTCGTTGAGACGGTAGAAACTACCAAGCCTCAGTGTGCTGGTATTTTTCCAGTCTTCGGGTAGACTGAAAGAAGATAGAGGGACACCCAGGGGGATAAAGGTTGGGACTGGCGAAAATGTCGCCTTAACGGTTTTAAATTCGCTCCAGCGTGTATATTCGTACACAAATTCTATCCCCCAGGAAGGATTGATTTGCCAGAAGACGCCGACGTCAATAACTGGAGGCAACGGGACAGGACGGACATCGGCCCTTGTGGTGGGAGTCGAAAGAGCGCCACCGAACTTGACATTAGCCGAATCAAAACGGAGATCGGCCCTGCCCCTGTAGCTGAAGCCAAGTTTTACTCTATCGTTGGGTTTGAGGAGGCCTCCGAGGTTATAAGTAAAGGCATTTGCTGTATCTGTTATTCTAATTTTCGCTTCTAATAGTCCCCCAGGTGCGACGCATCCCACGATAGCATCAAAGCACAGAGACCTGGATAAGAGCGCGGAGGAATGAACGAAGCTGAGACCAGCGCCTAGCGAGAAAACCTTCGAGGGATGCCACGAGACTGCGGGAGTAATGTAAAGGGTTCTGAGCTCGCTTCGCAGGGCGGCGAATCTCGTGAAATCGCGTTCATAGGTGGTGGCCAGTCCAAAAGGGACGTAGGTACCGAGCCCCAGGGTAAAGTCAGTCCCGGGAATGTGATAGTTGGCAAAGAGAGTGGCCAAAAAATTGTCGTCATGTTTATTGACGGCCTTTCGCCCGCTATTTTCCACGCTGCTTATAACATTGATATAACTGCCGCTGATTAAGAGCCGGTTTCCTTCAACTTCACTTAAAGCTGCGGGATTGTAATAGACAGCAGAAGGGTCGTTCACTCCGGCGGTCATCGCACCCGATAGAGCTAGGCCTTTAGCCGTCTGGTGCCGGATGGCGTATCCTCCAGCAGAACTCCGGCTGCTCGAGAGTAGTAACAAGAGAAAAAAGCTGGTCACTCCGACTGCTATTTTTGTGTACAATTTTCAACCTCTTTTAATCCTTGACTGGGACAGCCAACTGCTATATACGTCTGCATAAAGTTGTCAACTATTGTCATAAGGGAGGGGGAAATTGCAAGAGGTTTTATTAACTACCCAACAGGTAGCCCACTACCTCCAAGTAGACAAGTTCACCGTGTACCGTTTGGTGTCGCAGGGGAAACTTCCGGCATTCAAGGTGGGCAATCAATGGCGTTTTAAGCAAAAGATGATCGAAGCATGGCTCGTGCGCAATTCGAGCCAAAAGAGAGGCCCCAACTGAGGAGCCGACTGATGAGTCTGGGGCGGGATCGAAGGCTTTGACCATTTTTGCGGTAATTGAGGACGCAAACGTTAGTGAAAGGAGTGTCATAAAGGAGCGCCGTGGAAGGTCCCATCTTCGTAGATAGGATCGAGCGAAAATACCAAGTCGGGATCACGCACGCTGAAGTGGCGGGCTTGTGGCGCGACTTGAGTGAATACCTGCCCAGATACGGGCTCAATCCCATACACGAGATCACATCTGTTGGTAGTGCCTATTTCGACAACAAGGACTACGACCTCTTGCGTTACAGCCTCTTCGGTCGCCTTATGCTTGTCCGGCTAAGGGCGTACGAAACGTACGGCCGTCCCCCGGAGCCCATAACAGAATATTGGGTGGAGGTGAAAACCGCGGCCGATAAGCGTAGAAGAAAAAGGAGATTTCGACTAACAAAAAGTGCGCTTCTAGAGTTCTTGGAAGGGAGAGACGCTGGAGAAAGCGTATTCGATTATAACAAAGACGGTGCAGAACGGCATGTCATCCGTGACTTGTATCGGGAGACTCAGGAAACAGTCCTTACTATGGGCCTAAAGCCGACCCTTTTGGTTGCCTACAAGAGAATAGCTTTTCAGAATGAGGTCGAGCGCCTATGTATTGATTGGGATGTCCTGCACTACTACGCCACGCCCGATGTTTACGATTACAGTTCCTGGAAGTATCTTGTCGAAGAGCCAGCGGGCAGAGCGGACAAGATCATTTTGGAGTTGAAGTACTCACACGGTAGTGTTCCAGCCTGGTTCAGTGATTTGCAGCGCAAGTACCCCATTTGGGAAAAGGATTATTTGAAGCCTGTTGAGGGAATGGGATTTTTGTTTCAGGGGCCACTCAAACATCATAAAGAAGCAAATTCTTTTCTCCGGATGATCGAGGCTTACATGGCCGGGAGCAAAACGCTGGGTTAGCATGTTAGCATGAGGGGATTTCAATGGAGAGCCATAAGCGGACCATAGCGATCGTCGCTCTAGGCC
>JBOHVJ010000369.1:0-12554 GCA_050735075.1 Binatia bacterium | reverse complement strand
CATGTGTTTCCTGGGACAGCAAGCCGTAGGTTGCTGAGATCCTCCCATCAGAAATGTTGAAACGGTTGGAGAACTTACTCCAGCAAGCCGAGAGCAAGAGCACGAGGGCACATAAGGCCAGGAACGAAGACAGCATCCCTTTTTGCTCCAACTGCGTAAAGAGCAGCACGAGAGCCGCGAAGCCGAAGGCAAAGGTCCCCAAGGTTCGGCCAAAGTAATTCCACCACGAAGGGGTACCCGTCCATTCTGTTCCGACTGCCATGGGTGCTTCCTCTATCTATCTCTTTCCTTTCTCCTCATGAATCCATCCCTTTACCCAAGGAAGCAGAACGAAAGCAGGTAAGGACAAAAGGAAAGTAAGCGCAAAGTAGTTGCCATAGCCAAAGCGCTCGGCACCTAGACCGCTGACACCGCCCACCAGGCGCCCAGTTAATGAAAAGACCGAGGATAAGAAAGCGTATTGGATGGTTGCGTGTTCTTTCTGGCAGACATTCATAAGAAAAGCCAGGAAGGCTGCGGTGCCAAGCCCCCCGCTAAAGGACTCAAAGACAGAAGCACCATAGAGGCCGAAGCGCCCCAGGTCGGCCCAGGCCACGAAGGCGTATCCGAGGTTGGAAACAGCCTGGAAAAAGCCGAGCGCCCACACCCCATGAAAGGTCCCATAGCGGGAGATGAATGCGCCCCCGGCAAGGGCTCCCACCACACTAAGAATGATTCCGAAGGTAGTTGGGACAAGTCCTATCTGGGTCATTAGCTCTGCCTTATCGGGCCAGATCGAGCTGCCGTAATCAACCCAAAAAGGCTTTACCATTGGACCGATAGCAAATTCGCCTATCTTATAAGTTAGGACAAACAACACCAGAGGAATGGCGTTCCAAGTTCCAATCCATCCGACAAAGCCTGCCAGCCATTGCTCACGCGCCTGCGTGGGAAGATCGAGTCGCGGGACAAAGAAAGTTGAGAGCGCCAGTACAGCAAAAATGATTGCAGCGCTAGGATAGAGCAATGTCCACTGGAACATGGCGGCAAGAAAGACCATGCCTCCGCCGACCAGCACCAAGGCCACCCGATATGCCGATGCGCGCACTCCATTTGCCGCCCCCTCCTCTTCTCGGTTAACCAGCCCTACTGTGTAGGAGTCGATAGCAATATCTTGAGTGGCTGATAGCGTCGTAAGAATGAGGAGAAAAATCAAAACAGCCCAACCAGGATGCGCGACATCTATAAAAGGCAGAATCCCCACCACGACGGCTATGGCCAGCATGCATACCACAATCCAAATTTTGCGGTCACCGTAGCGGTGGACCAACGGTGACCAAAAAACTTTGAGAGAATAGGGAAGCTCAAGGAGCCGCAGACCGCCGATCGCCCGAAGAGACACTCCATGAAGGCGGAAGTAGACCGGCAGGACCTCCCAGAGAATAGCTGGTGGACTCCCCTGGATAAAATAGAGCAAGGCCACAATCCCCAGCTTACCCCTTGACTCCTGGGGCAACCGGTCCGCACCCAAAAGCGTCCAGATGTTGATCTTCATGAAGTTAATCGAGGCAACAATTACTTTGACGAGCCCTAGCAGATCTTAGCGTGCATATAAAGAGAAAAATCCTTCCTCTTCATCATTTTTTAACCCTTTCGTCATTCTGCTGTCAGATTCGAGCACTACCATGAGCGTCAAAATAATGAGGACTATGGCTTCCTGTAAAGGAGGTAATGTTTATGGCGCATCGGTGCAGAAGTCCCTGTAACGAGGAGTTCATTGGTCCGTAACATTGCCGTAACAAACAAGCAGTAAATTCATTAGGAGGAAATCAGAAATGAAATCACTCTTGACAGTTTTAGGATTTTTTTTCTCTCTAATAAGCGCATTTGCCCAGGCCCAGCTAATCAAGATTGACGGTTCTAGTACTGTCTATCCTGTTACCGAGGCGGTGGCCGAGGAGTTTCAAAAGGCTAAAAGAGGAGCCGTGAAAGTGACCGTGGGCATTTCCGGGACTGGCGGCGGATTCAAGAAATTTTGCCGCGGAGAGATCGACATCAGCGATGCCTCTCGGCCCATCCTCGCCAAGGAGATGGAGGACTGTAGACAGGCAGGCATCCAGTATTTCGAACTGCCAGTAGCCTACGATGCCTTAACTGTTATGGTCAATCCCAAAAATAACTGGGTTTCCTCCGTGACTGTGGCGGAGCTGAAAAAGATCTGGGAGCCGTCTGCTCAAGGAAAGATTACCCGTTGGAACCAAGTCAATTCCAAATGGCCGGACGCACCTCTTTCTCTCTTTGGCCCCGGCGCTGACTCGGGCACCTTCGACTACTTCACTGAAGCCATTGTGGGCAAGTCTAAAGCCAGCCGCGGCGACTTCACCGCAAGTGAAGACGACAACGTGTTGGTACAAGGCATTGCCAACAACAGAAATGCCTTGGGATATTTTGGTTTTGCCTACTACATTGAAAACGAGAAGAAGCTCAAGGCCTTGGGGATCGACGGCGGTAAGGGACCCGTAATCCCCTCCGCTCGGACCGTGGAGGACGGCACATACCAACCTCTCTCTAGACCGATTTTTATCTACGTGAACAAGAAGTCAGCCGAAAAGCCCGAAGTCAAAGAGTTCGTGGAATTTTACCTAAATAATGCCCCAAAGTTGGTCAGACAGGTAAAATATGTGCCGCTTCCTTCCAAGGCCTACACATTAAACCTGGATCATTTCCAAAAAGGTAAAGTAGGCACCGTGTTCGGTGGGCAGGCGGAGGTGGGCCTCAAGATTGAGGATTTACTAAAGCGTGAAGCAAAGCTCTGAAAAGTGGCTAAGCTTAGAGAAAGAGGGCACCTTTGAGGGTGCCCTCTTTTTACATATTGCCGTATAACTGTATGTTCTAGCTCCAAATATGGCTAAGAATTTTTCTAAAACCCAAGTTGGATACTCAGATGTCAGGGGCCTACCAAATCTGATCAAATCGGCCTTACATAGCAGGCTTCTACGTCGCTGGCAGGAACGGATTATTGAGTTCATGTTATTTTTGGCCGCCCTTTCCTCGGTAGCTATTACCTTAGGCATAGTCGGTATCCTCGTCTATGAGTCTTGGAACTTCTTCCGGCATGTTTCGCTCTTAGAGTTCCTTACGGATACTCAATGGACAGTTCTATTTGCTAATCCCCGCTACGGAATCATGCCCTTAGTAACGGGAACATTGGTCACTTCGGCAGTCGCATTATTGCTGGCCTTACCTCTAGGCACCATTATCGCCATATACTTGAGTGAATACGCAAATCAACGGGTGCGTGAAACGATCAAACCTATGCTGGAACTCCTTAGCGCCGTGCCTACTGTGGTTTTCGGATATTTTGCCCTGCTATTTGTCACTCCGTTGCTGCAGAAAATGCTGCCCGACCTGCCGGGCTTTAACATGCTTAGCGCAGGATTAGTGATTGGCATCATGATTATTCCTTACGTCAGTTCCTTGAGTGAAGACGCCATGAAGGCTGTACCTATCCATATTCGCGAGGGATCTTACGCCATGGGTGCTACCCGCCTGCAAACAGCGCTTCGCGTCATAGTACCCTCGGCTTTCTCCGGCATTGCCTCCGCTTATGTTCTCGGCTTTTCCCGGGCCATTGGCGAGACCATGGTCGTCGCCGTCGCCGCCGGAACTCAGCCGAACCTCACACTGAATCCCATGGAGCCAGCAGCAACCATTACCGCTTTTATTGTCCAGGTGAGTCTTGGCGATTTACCCCATGGAACGGTTGGCTACCAGAGTATTTTTGCAGCCGGCCTGACGCTGTTGCTGATGACCCTAGCGTTTAACATTGCGGGCTACATGCTACGCAAGCGCTATCGAGAGATTTACTGAAAAATAGTTTCGAGTTCGGAGTTGCTAATTCGAAGCTGGAACCCGAAATCCGAAACGCGAAACCCGAAACCAAGCCAATAGAGGACAAGTGGCAGATATCAAGACCAACATCGCCCGGCGTAAGAAGCTAGATGGCCTATTTGCCGTGATCGGTCTTCTGTCCATGCTAGTAGGGTTAGTCACATTGACGGCCTTGCTGGTTGATTTGGTTTTGGAGGGAGCAGCCCGTCTTTCCTGGCAGTTCTTTACCTCTTATCCTTCGCGTTTTGCTTCCCAGGCGGGAATACTCTCTGCATGGGTGGGTACGACTTTGGTGATGCTCGTAACAGCAGCAACTGCTGTACCAATGGGCGTTGCAGCAGGTATCTATCTAGAGGAATATGCTCCGAAAAACTGGCTCACGGCTGTGATTGAAATCAACATTGCGAACCTGGCCGGCGTACCCTCCATCGTTTATGGCCTCATGGCCCTGGGTCTCTTTGTCTACCAACTTCGTCTCGGCCAAAGTATCCTCACAGCAGGCCTCACCCTGGCCCTGCTCATTTTACCTATCGTGATTGTCGCTACCCGCGAGGCCATCCGTGCAGTTCCGAGCAGCATCCGCGAGGCCGCTTATGCCTTAGGAGCCACCAAGTGGCAGACAGTCAAAGATCACGTGCTTCCCTACTCCACCGGCGGTATTCTGACTGGGATGATCATCGCCCTGTCCCGGGCCATCGGAGAAACGGCGCCGCTCATTACCATTGGAGCCCTCACCTTCATCGCCTTCCTCCCGAATCCGCCCATCCAATCGGAGTTCCCTTTTGTATCCTTCGAATGGATCACGTCTCCCTTTACCGTTATGCCCATCCAGATGTTTAACTGGGTTTCGCGTCCTCAACGCGAATTTCACCTCAATGCGGCTGCGGCCGGACTTATTCTGATGGTTATGACGTTAGCAATGAACGGTCTTGCGATTTATATCCGGTACCGTTTTCGCAAACGCATCAAGTGGTAAAAATTCAGAGGTCAGTAAAGGTCTATGGATAGTGGAAAATTAGCTTCTTGGGACGTAAGATGGATCTACAAGCAGGCTTAGAGAGCCTAAAGATAAAAGTGCCAAAAACCGAAACCGCCAAGGAAGTATTAGAGCACGTCTCCGCTGAAATGAACAAACCCATTATTCAGGTCCTGGATCTTAACTTCTTTTACGGTGCCTCCCAGGCGCTCAAATCCATTAGCTTGGACATTCCTGAAAGACAAGCCACTGCTTTTATCGGTCCTTCGGGGTGCGGGAAAACAACCTTGATTCGCTGCCTCAACCGCATGAATGATCTCATTGCCAATGTCTCTATCACCGGCAGCGTCAAACTCGACGGAAAGGAGATCTACGATCCGTCCACCGATGTGATCGATCTTAGAAGGCGGGTAGGCATGATCTTTCAGAAGTGGAATCCGTTCCCTAAGAGCATCTACGAAAATGTGGTTTATGGCTTGAGGATCGCCGGGATTAATGGCCGTGCTAGATTAGATGAGGTTGTTGAGAAGAGCCTCAAGCGCGCGGCGCTATGGGACGAGGTCAGGGACAACCTTTATAAGAGCGCCTCAGACCTCTCTGGTGGACAACAACAGCGTCTTTGCATCGCCAGAGCCTTAGCAGTTGAACCTGAAGTTCTTCTAATGGATGAGCCCTGCTCGGCTTTGGATCCCATTTCAACGGCAAAAATCGAAGAGCTCATCCATGAGCTGAAGGAAACGTTCACCATCGTTATTGTCACACACAACATGCAGCAGGCTGCCCGGGTGTCGGACTATACGGCTTTTTTCTATCTGGGTGAACTGATAGAATTTGGTGCGACTGGCAAGATTTTCACCACTCCGGAAATGCGCCAGACAGAGGACTACATTACCGGGAGATTTGGATAAACGTTTTGAACTTCTTGACCTATCAACCCCCTCACCCTAACCTCTCTCCCGCCAGGCAGAGGGAACCCCCTTTTACCTCCTCTCCCTCGAGGGGGGCGGATTGAGGTGAGGGTGACTTTGAACGTCTTGAACCGTTCAAGACGTTCAAGTAGCTAACGGAGGAAAGATGCCGGCCGAGCATACAGACAAGAGATATGAGGAGGAGCTGAAGAAACTGCGCGAGAACATCCTCTATATGGGAGGACTCGTGGAGGACCAGATCCAGAAGGCGGTCAATTCGTTGGTCAATCGAGATTCGCCGTTGGCCGAAATGATCATTCAAAGGGATCACGAGGTCAATCGTATGGATGTCGAAATCGATGACCTCTGCATTCGTCTCCTGGCCCTCCGCCAGCCGGCCGCCCGAGACCTCCGCTTTATCACTACGGGTCTTAAGATCACCACCGACTTGGAGCGCATCGGGGACATGGCAGTCAATATCTGTGAGCGTGCCGTGGAACTCAACCGTGAGCCCCAGCTCAAACCCTACATTGACATCCCCCGCATGGCACAGATCTCACAACGGATGATCCGAGAAAGTCTGGACGCCTTTGTGCGCGAGGACACTGACTTGGCTCTCAAGGTCTGCAAAGACGACCAGGAAGTCGATGATCTCAACAGCCAAATCTTCCGCGAGACCGTCAGCTTCATGATCGAAGATCCCCGCACAATTAATCGGGCCATGAAAATCGGCTTCATCTCGAAATATCTTGAACGGATCGCTGACCATGCTACAAACATCGCTGAGATGGTGATATTTATGGTCAAAGGCAAGAGCATCCGTCACCTCAAAGAGATCCCCCAGTCGATCTAAACCGTATGCAAACAAGGAAGTAACACGTTCAAGTTGTTCAAGACGTTTTAAACGGTTTGAACCGTTTGAACTGTCGCCACGTAGATTATGCCCCAGAAGATGATTTTAGTGGTCGAGGATGAGCCCGATATCCGCAAGCTCGTGCACTATAACCTGTCCCAGGAACACTTTAAGATTTTGGAAGCCGAGGACGGAGAGAAGGCACTTAAAGTCGTGCAGCGGGAAAAACCTCATCTGATTATCCTGGACTTGATGCTGCCCGGACTGTCCGGACTTGAGCTATGTAGAAGCCTGCGCGAGCGGCCGGAAACAGCCCAGCTCCCCATCCTCATGCTCACGGCCAAAGCTGGCGAGGCGGACCGGGTGGTCGGGTTGGAGATGGGAGCAGATGACTATCTCACTAAACCCTTCAGCCCGAGAGAGCTGGTGGCACGAGTGAAGGCCATCCTGCGCAGGAGTGAAATGCAGGTTACTGCGGCAGGTGAGTTTTACGAAAAGGGGCCTCTAAAGATTAACTTTTTAACCTACGAGGTTTCTGTCAAAGGAAAACCTGTGAAGCTAACCCTCAAGGAATTTGAGCTCCTACGGTTTCTGGTCCAAAATCCTAACCGTGTTCTGAGCAGGGATCAGCTTCTGGACCGTGTCTGGGGGGGAGATGTATACGTGGATCCCCGAACCGTGGATGTTCATGTCCGGAGATTACGAAAGGCCGTAGAGAAAAACGACCGTAAGCCAGAATGGGTCCTCACCGTTAGGGGAGTGGGTTACAAATTCGATGAAAAGGCCTTGGAAAAATAGACTCATTGTTAAGTTTTTCCTATCCTACCTCGCTGTCGTCCTCCTACTTTTCACTTTTTTTTACCTCTATTCCGGGCCCATCATAAAAAAATTTTATATCTCCTCTTTATCCGTAAAGATGGAGCAGGAGGCTAAGACACTGAGCCGTTTACTCCCTCCCAATCTCGAAGGAGCGGCCTTAGACAAGATCTGCCGCGAGCTGGCTCAGGATTTGAAATCTCGACTTACTATCATCGCTCTTGATGGAAAGGTGCTGGGCGACTCAGACGAACCCTCATTGACCATGGAGAATCACCGCACCAGACCTGAGGTCGTTGGGGCATTAACCATGGGCGTCGGCACGAGCATCCGTTATAGTACTACGGTTAAGTATGACATGCTCTACCAAGCTATCCTCCAGGGAGAAAAGGATCAAACACGTATCGTTCGCATTTCCGTTCCCTTGCATGCGGTCGAAGAGACCATCGGTTCCATACGCGAGACCATCCTCTTTGGACTCCTGATCGCTTCAGCCCTAGGGCTGACTTTGGCATTTTTTTTCTCCCGCCACTTGGGACGTAGGGTTCAACGGATGGCGGCTTTCTCTCAGAACGTTTCCAAAGGTGTTTTTCCGCAGGAGCAGCTTCAGGTCCAAAAAGAAGATGAGCTAAGCATCTTGGAAAAAAATCTAAACGACATGAGTCGGAGCATCCAGGAGAAGATAAAGGGAATTGTGGCAGAGAAGGAAAAGGTCGAAGCCATTCTCAGGTGCATGATTGAAGGGGTCTTGGTCGTGGACAACCAAGGAAGGGTTATCCTGCTTAACGAGAATGCTCAAAAGATGTTCAACCTCCCTCAGACACGGAACCTCCAAGGCGCCTCTCTCATGGAAATCTCGCGTAATCCGGAGATGAAGAGACTCATGGAAGAAGTTTTAGCCTGCGACTGCTCCAAGGAATGCTTTACCAAAGAGATCTCGCTGGATGAGGGAAGATGGTTCAGGGTTAATGCCGTAAGCCTGAGAGACGGAGATGGGAGATCTCTCGGATATATCTTGGTCTTTCATGACGTCACGGAATTGAGGCGCTTAGAAAACATTCGTGCCGATTTTGTCGCCAATGTCTCCCACGAGCTGCGCACCCCCCTGACCGCCATCCGCGGCTACGTTGAAACGCTACTCAGCAGCCCTCCCGCCGATCCCACGGATGCTGGGCAATTCCTGGAGATTATCCAACGTCATTCCGAAAGGCTGGGACGGCTTGTCGATGACCTGTTGACCCTGTCAGACCTGGAATCGGGGAGAATTCATCTCGCAAAAGAAAAGGTCGATGTGGTCCACTTGGTAGGACGTGTCCTTGAGATTTTTCAGGACCAGGCCCGAAAAAAAGGGATCACGCTATTTCACGCCATAGAACACCATCTACCTCCCATTCTCGGTGATCCAGATCGTCTCCAGCAACTCTTGATTAATCTCGTTGATAACGCCATCAAATATACCCCTGGAGGCGGTCATGTTAAGATCGCTGCAAGCCAGGCCCTCTTTTCCGAGAACCCGGAGTTACCTATGGCGGAAATAGCCGTAGTGGATACTGGCTGCGGCATCCCGGAAAAGGACCTCCCAAGGTTGACCGAGCGCTTCTATCGAGTCGACAAAGCGCGCTCACGGCAGCTCGGAGGTACCGGGTTGGGACTCGCTATTGTCAAACACATAGTTCAAGCCCATGGCGGTCTTTTGAAAATCGGAAGCGAAATACAAAAGGGAACGACGGTGCGAGTCTTTCTACCGTCGACGAAAGCTGAAAAAGAAGCAAAAGAGATACTCTTCCTCTGCACGGCCAATTCCTGCCGCAGTCAAATAGCTGAGGGATTCGCCCGTGTCCTAGCGCCCAAGGAGACAAAGATCTTTAGCGCCGGGACAGAACCAAAAATGGTTCATCCTCTAGCGATCAGGGTCATGAAGGAAGTAGGCATCGATATCTCGGATCAGAGTTCGAAAGGCATAGAAAGGGTCCCATTGGAAAAAATCGACTTAGTCATCACTCTCTGCGGGGAGGCGGCTGAGGTTTGTCCCACACTCCCCAAAAAAACCGATCACCTCCACTGGCCCCTTCCCGATCCGGCCCTAGCTAAAGGAGACGAAGAGTCGGTTTTAAAAACCTTCAGAGAAGTCCGCAACGAGATCCGAGCGAGAGTGGAGAAATTATTTCCCCCACAGAGATCTCCTCTGCATCTTAGACCGCCAAGTTAGTTCCAGCGCTTCTTGACACCTATTGACCAGGCTGCTACGTTACAGCCCGCTGGCTGAAATGACGCCCTGAGTTTTATGTTCCGCTTTATCCCACGTCAGGAGAAGTTCTTTGATTTGTTCAAAGAGGCAGCGCAAAACGTCCTTGAAGGGGCCAATGCTCTCAAGGAGATGTTGGATCACTACCAAAATCCTGAGGCATCGTGGAAAAAAATAATGGATCTCGAGCATGAAGGGGATAGAATTACCCATCGGGCCGTACGGATGCTAAACCAGACTTTCATCACTCCCATTGATCGGGAAGACATGTATGCTCTCACTACTGCCCTGGACGACGTCATGGATACCATTGAGGCCGCTGCATCTAGGATGGTCCTGTACAAGATCCAGAAGGTTAGCCCTCAGGCAAAGGAGCTGTGCGATATCATCGTGAACTCCTCAGAGCAGGTAGTTAAGGCGGTCTTTCATATGCCTAAGTTGGAGGATATCGAGCATTACTGTATCGAAATCAATGGCTTGGAAAACGCGGCTGACCAAATCTACCGGCAAGCGATTGCCGCCCTCTTCGAAGATGAGCGCCCACCTCTGGATGTGATCAAGTGGCAGAATATATTTGAGCTCCTGGAAACGGCTACGGATCGTTGCGAGGATGTGGCAAACATTTTGGAAAGCATCGCCCTTAAAAATGCCTAACTCCTAAACACCCCGATATGTCTGACGGCCTTCTCTCGGTCCTCCCGGTCCTTCTGCTGGTCCTGGCTGCGGAATTCGTTAACGGCTGGACAGATGCTCCGAACGCCATCGCCACTGTGGTCTCAACCCGAGTCCTCTCTCCCTACCAAGCTCTGCTCATGGCCACGATCCTCAACATCGTCGGGGCTATGTCAGGAACCGCCGTCGCGGCTACTATTGGGAAGGGCATTGTCAAACCGGACGTCATTAATCTTATTACAGTGGGAGCGGCAATGGTGGGGATTATCTTTTGGAGCACTCTCGCGTGGTACTACGGCCTGCCCACCAGCGAAAGCCATGCTCTCGTCGCGGGCCTGACCGGTGCCGGTCTGGCTACGGTTGGGCCTTCAGCATTACTTTGGGATGGGTGGAGCAAGGTTCTCATCGGCCTCCTCTTCTCTACCTTCCTCGGCTTCTTCGGCGGTCTTTTCATCATGGGAATGTTGTACCGGATCCTCGTTGACAGCCGACCCGGGACTGTCCGGCGAAGCTTTGGGCGGCTCCAGGTCCTTTCAGCGGCCTTTATGGCTTTCAGTCATGGTTCTAACGATGGGCAAAAGTTTATCGGCACTTTTAGTCTCGCCCTACTCCTAGGAGGCATCCTACCGGAATTTCAGATTCCTCTCTGGGTGATCCTCACCTGCGCTTTAACCATGGGGGTGGGGACAGCAATAGGCGGCTGGCGGATCGTCCGAACCATGGGGCTGCGTATCACCAAGCTAGAACCGGTACAGGGTTTTGCTGCCGAGACAGGAGCAGCCATGACCATTGAATTGGCGTCCCGACTGGGTATCCCTTTAAGCACGACACACACCATCAACACCGCGATCGTGGGTGTGGGATCTACCCGACGCTTCTCTGCCGTCCGTTGGGGAGTGACCCTTGAGATTGTCGCCGCGTGGATCTTGACCTTTCCCGTGTGCGCGGCAATCGCCTGGCTGATAGCTAAGGCCTTGCTGGTCCTTGGCTAGTTGACTACCAAAATCTCCTCTGATTGGCGGACAATGCTGATGAGCTCCTGATGTCTCATGGAACCAGAGATATGTGTGACCTCATTGTCACAATCAGTTGGAGCTAAAGGAATAATTACGGACGGTCCCGTCCTTATTGAAAATGACGTGGAGCCGCTTCTGGTTCTGAACCCCTCCCAATGTGTAGACATAGTGATAATAAGTCCAGGTTTCGAATCCGGTATCGAGCCCCTTTTCCACAGGCTCTCCAAAAGCCGCAAAAATCTGGCTCTGGGTCGAAACATTGGGCTGGATATCCCTTATAGGGAAAGTGGAAAAATCTCTGCCAACTGGGAAACACCCACCGAGTAAAAAAAATAAAAAAAGAAAATACCATTTATTGCGCATAAATCCTCCCTTAAATCTCTCTCCTTCCCTCGATCGCCTTGCCCAAGGTCACGGCGTCCGTGTACTCGAGATCCCCACCCATGGGTAGCCCGCGTGCGATGCGAGTGACTTTGACCCCTAAGGGTTTGACCACCTTGGACAGGTAAAGCGCAGTCGCTTCTCCTTCCACCGTCGGATTGGTCGCCACGATGACCTCTAGGACATTGGCATTTTTAATGCGCTCCAGAAGCTCCTTAATCCGCAGAGACTCGGGTCCAACGCCATCCAACGGGGCAATCGCTCCATGAAGCACATGATAGAGTCCCTTGAACTCCTGGGATTTTTCTACAGCCATCATGTCTGCCGGGTCTTCGACTACACATATCTTCTCTCGCTCACGTCGCGGATCCTGGCAGACCTTACACTCTACGCTTTCCTCGCTCCGCGGGTCCACCTCGCTGAGGCCAAAACAGGTCCGACAAAGGCCGATCCCTCGCTTTAGTCTTCCAATGCTTTCAGCCAAGTCCATCACATCTTTTTTTTCTCCTTTAAGCATGTGGAAGGCCAAGCGAGCTGCCGTCTTCTCGCCGATGCCCGGAAGTTTGCACAGTTCACGAATCAAACGGTCAAGAGGAGCGGGATAGGCTGTCATTTTGGATTACGGATTTTTGGTTTAAATCGAAATAGTCATGAATCCTTGTTTCACCCTTGCACATGAAAGCAGCGCCTTTGCCGAGGGAAGCGAGTCTGAAGGACATAGACGAATCGAGTTCAAAACGTTCAAGCCGTTCAATAGGTTCAAGACGTTTTTAACGATTTGAACGGAGCGAAGCGGTTGAACTATTTGAACGAATTG
>JBOHVJ010000368.1:0-3463 GCA_050735075.1 Binatia bacterium | reverse complement strand
TAGATCCACCAATAGCCAGGCTGATCATGGAAGGGATAGGTGAGCTCGTTGATCTTGGGATATTTGAGAAACTCCCGCCAGACCTCGCCGTAGATGCCACCTCCCTTCACATCCACGACATAGCCATCCTTAAGCCGGACCTCTATCCGCGGAAACGAACCCGTGTGGTTGCTGGTGCCGGCAAAGATACCACTGACTTTCAAGAGAAATCGGGGATTATATTCTTTTGTGAAGGCGGGGTAATCGACCGAGGAATAGGGAAAACGGCCCGTTGCCTGATGCGGAAACATATAGAGATGTCCCTGCTGATAAGCTCCCTTCGTCCAGGCCCGAGCCTGCTTCTCATCGACCTCAAAGGTAAAATCGGTCCCTTCGGGATCGGTCACATGCGCGCGATCCACCCAGGCCAGGGGCTCAATGATCCGCTCTTCGGCCAGCCTCCATACGTCTCCAGGGAAGGTCGCGGCCTTGTTCATCAGCTCCCAACGATTATCGAAAATGAAATTGCCATAAAACTTATTGGCGTGGTGCTCCATGACCCTTCTCGTCGCCGTGCGCCCACCGCGCTGAAAGAAAACCGCGTTCACCTCCGGGTGTTGATCCAGATACTTTATCAGCCCGTCGGTAAGACCTCTTCGAGTAAGCTTTTGGGCGATCTCTTTGAGCCTCGCTGGAATCTGAGCCTCCTTCTCGAACATGGCCTTGTAGAGATCAGGCCGCCTCTCTCTCAGCCACTTCTTGGGCACCTCAGGATCGGCAAAGCGGCTCGAGATCCACCTTTCGGCCTCCATGTAGCCGTGCTCCGAAGTATAATCCCGGGTAACTTCCTTCGCCTTGCGCGCCTCTTCCCTGTTGACTCCCACAAGTTCATACTCAGGGACGATCTGTACTTTGACTCCCCGCTCCTCATAAGCTCGCTTGATCGCCTGCATAACCATATCTTCGGCTGTGGAATCCGTAATGATCAGAACCGTTCCCTTTTCCACCAGACCCAGCGGCGTCCTTCCACCGGTCTGCCGCACCGCAGCCCGGGCAAAGGGCATCACGTCTTCGATGGACTTAGGCGGTTTCACATAAGATGGAAAACGAGGAGGAGGATATTTCGCCTTCTCGGCGCTGTGGGCTGAAAAGGAAAGCAGCAGCGCAAATGAAGCTACAATTAACATCTGATAACCCTTCACGTGACACCTCCAAGGTAGGGATTGAGCATTCGCTTTACTGAGAAGAATCTGATGGCGTAAAGCTGCGAACCTGCACCTTATCCCCCACTTCGATACTCATCAAATCCTCCCCCAGTTCCAGCGGGCCGGAGTAGTTTTTGCGCGTAAGATTAACCAGATCCTGAAGGGTAGGCTCACTGACCTTCGAGTCGCTCAGCAGCACGAAGTGCGAATAGACCGCTAGCTTGGGCTTCACCCTTGCAAAAACTTTTCCCGCTTCCTCCGGGCCAGTGTGATTCCCGAGAATGATCCGCGCCACCTCCGAATTACGCAGCAGCTCCTCTTTTGCAGAGCCTACTTCGTGAACCAACAAATCCACCCCCTGGGAAAACCGGATTACGTTCTCATTAAAGCGAGTATCTCCCGACAAAACCACGGAGCGCCCCGCATAGTCAATTCGAAATCCGAATGCGGGCTTGACCCGGCCATGATCGACTTCGAAGGCCGTAATCTTCAAACCATTTTTCTCGTACACCACGCCTTCGGTGAAATCTTCAGCGATGATGGCCGCGCCTTCCCTCGGATAATGGCTCCGGACACGAATATCAAACTGAAACGCCTTCTCCAAGTGGGACATCATCTCCTTTGTCCCAACCGGTCCCCACACTTTCAGCGGAACCCTGCGCCCGCCCCACCGATGTCCAAGCCACCCGGTCAGCCACAGATCGGGAAATCCCACTACGTGATCCGAATGCAGATGCGTGAAAAATAGCGCACTGATATCCGCAAATGGAATTTTTAGCTGGAACAGGCGCTGCATGGCGCCACGGCCGGCGTCGAACAAGAATTTTTCCGTTCCGACCTCCACCAGAGTGCTCGGTCCGAACCGATCCATCAACGGAGGCGGAGCGCCTGTACCAAGCAGGGTAACCTTAAGACTTTCCTGCACGTTATTCTCCATACCTTCCCTTTATCATTGCTAGCCGAATGAGACTAAAATCGAAAATCGGCAATCGTTCGACTGAGCTCACGACCAAGTCTAAAATCATTTGATCACTTTGTCCGCACGCGCCAGCACCTGTGGCGGAATTGTCAGGCCCAACGCCTTGGCGGTCTTTAGATTGATGATCAGCTCAAACTTATCGACCGTCTCGACCCGCAGATCCCGCGGCTGGCTACCGGTCAGGACCTTCTGGATGTACTTCGCCGACAGCCGACCTATCTCATGAAAGTTCTGGCCGTAGCTCGCAAGGCCTCCCTTGTCAACGAGACTCTGATCATGGAACATTGTCGGTAATCTCTTGGCCATCGCCGTGTCAATGATCAACTGAGCCTGGCTAGCCACCATCGCGTCCCCGGAATAGAAATAAGCGCCCACTTCCCCGGCCTTGAGTGCCTGAAGACCCTGCCGGAGTTCCTCGACAGAGGTAACGTGCCGTTCGAGAAACGTGAGTCCAAGCCGTTTTGCCTCCTCCCGGCCCAACTTGGCCGACTCCATGGCAACACGGTTTTTAGGGCTGTAGAACGTCACCACCCGGCTGAGCTTCGGGAGAATCTCCTTTAGGATCTCCAGGCGCTTCGCTGTGAGGTCTCTCACCAGGAAGTGGACGCCAGTGAGCCTTCCCCCGGGTTTCACGAAGCTTTGAATGAGCCCAGTGCTGACCGGGTCGCTCCCAACGGAAAAAACAATCGGGATGTCCGCTGTCACCCCCTTCACCGCTGTGGCTACGGACGTCGTAACTGCATATATTAGGTTGACTTTCTCACGCTCAAAATTCCTCGCCGCCTCTTCAACCGCCTTTATATCGCCCCCTGCGTCCCGGATTTCCAGGCGGATTTGTTTCCCCTCTTCATACCCCAACTCTCGGAGTCCTTCCCGCAATCCATCCACCACCGCTTGATATGGGCCTCCTTGATGGATAACTCCCACACGATAGACCTTGGCCTGCTGCGCCTCAGCGATGCTTCCACCCCCCACAAGCGTGACAATGAGTACAAAAAGCCTAAAAATGTTTTTCATGCCCCACCCGATTTTAGATTTTCGATTTTGGATTTTCGATTGAATTCGGCAATTCACAACTCAAAACTCAGAACCCAAAACTAAAAACTTTTCTTACTGTTGCCTGTTGCCTCGTGCCTACTGCCTACTTGATCACTTTGTCCGCTCTCGCGAGCACGTTCGGCGGAATCGTGACACCGATTTGCTTAGCGGCTTTCAGGTTGATCACCAGCTCAAACTTCATCGGCTGCTGCACGGGCAGATCCGCCGGCTTGGCGCCTTTCAAAATCTTGTCCACGTAAGT
>JBOHVJ010000367.1:0-2983 GCA_050735075.1 Binatia bacterium | reverse complement strand
TTGTAGGCCTTCTCAGAATGCTTCCCACGGATTTTTTTCGCCGCTTGTCGACCCCGACGTTCAAGCTCCTTATTTCCTTTCTCATTCCCAAGCGACGCATTATCAAAAATTTACAGGCGGCTTTTGGTGAAACCTATTCCCCCGCCACGAGAAAGGGTTTGGCCAAGGGAGTGCAGGAACATTTTGTCAAAAACCTGATGGACTGTTTTCTTCAGCAGGTCCATCCCGAACACGCTCGGGCAATCGTGGCGATCAAAGGGATAGAAAATCTTGAGGCTGCCCTGGCAAAGGGAAAGGGCATCATAGCCCTCGGGGCACATATAGGCAACTTTGTCCTGGTGGGGGCACGACTGGGAATGGATGGATACCCATTTCACACCCTTTTTCGCATCCCATCGGAGCAGAGGATAAGAAGTATTATTGACCGCTACCTCGTCCCCTACTTTCACCAACATATTATTCCATCTCTCCCAAGACGAACGGCTGTAAGGCAAATTCTCAATGCCCTAAAGAAAAATGAGATTGTCTTTATCCTGGGGGATAACCTGAAAAGGGGGAAGGTCCAGACTCTCTTGTTCGGTCAACAAGTCCCTTCTCCACGGGGTCCCGTGAGTCTGGCACTGCGTTCAGGAGCTGCCGTCGTACCGATGTACCTGATCAGGAACTATCAGGGAGGAATGCATCTCATCATTGAACCCGAAATTTCCATGGCAAGGAACGGAAGCTTGTCTGAAGGTATTACCCAAAATACGCAACGAATAGTGGACTATTTGGAAACTCTCATCCGCCGCTACCCCGACCAGTGGAACTGGCTCACGGTTCGCATGAGAAGATACCATGCTAACATGGGTCAGCAGCCTAAGGACATGGGTGACAGAATTTTTGATGCAAGGGAGCTTTAGCATGGAGAAGCTAGGAGACAGAATAAAAGAGATAGCCCTAAAACTAGTGTACCTGGAGCCAGCTTCCTTTAACCGAGTAAAGCCAGGGGAACTCACGAAGGAGGGTGGTCGAGTCTTCGTTCAGCAGTTCTCGCACTTTACCAGGCGCTTCCCGAGATGGCTCGCGGCGGTCGCCGCCAACTGCCCGGAGCACGACGTTAGAAAGTTCCTGGCCGGCAACATCTATGAAGAGGAGATCGGTGAATCCGGGCAAGGATCCCACTACGAGCTCCTGGTGAGACAAGGTATGGCACTGGGACTCACGAGAGAAGAGATTGACAGAGCCGAGCCTCTATCGAGCACTCTCTTAGCGATCAACGCAATTGAAAACGTTTGCCGGAATCATTCCTGGCTTGAAGGGCTGGCTGCAACCACCGGTCTGGAGTGTGTTAACCATCCAGCAGTGCGACGAAAGGGAGGGACGATCATCATTAATGACGTCCGCGCATGGCAGCACTTAGGATTGAGCGATCACCAACTTAGATCAAGGACCGTCCATATGGAGGGTGATGAGGGGCACGCCGAGGAAGGACTGAGAATGCTGGCTCAATATGCGCCTACAAACGAGCTTCAGGAAAAGGCGGTAAGTGCTGCCTCATGTGCTATCCTTGCATTCCGGACGTTAGTGGAAGGAATAGGAAGAGAAGCACTGCCAAGGTAGAGTCTCATTTAAAGACAAGGAGTCACCAGAGTTCGATCACTACCTCATCGAATGCGACGTTGTCACGATTTCACGGGAGGCATGTCAAAAGGGATCCCTCTCTTTTTCAGCTCCCCCTGATAAATCCGCCGGATCTCAGGGTCTTCATCCTCATACTCGATTAATGTCCCGCCTTCTTTTACGCTGATAAAAACCCCACCATCGCGCCTTTGGGCTGCCACATAAAAGCCCATCTTGTGCTTTTTACTTCCGTAACGTAGCGCCAGTTGGCGCGCCTTCTCCGAGCCGAGATTGAAATGCTGGTGAAACCAGCCATTGGGCGGGCCGAACGCAGTCCCCGGCTTCCAGTCTACTCTGACTACTTGGTCGCCATGGCCGTCCTGGTAAGGATGGATTCCCAACTCGTTGGGCCACATGATCGTATACCCTTCAGACTTAAGAATCAGCAAAACGGCACCGGCACCATGATAGTGGGCCTTGTGATACATTCCCACAGGCCACTCCACCAGATGACCCACCAAGGTGTTCCCTGCAATCTCAAACCCGGTAAAACCTCCTCCCGCAGCCTTCCATTCGTGGGCGTCAATCGTTGCGGTAGCCACATCAGCGATGAAATTCGTATCCCAATAATTTCCGCGGCCCAATGTGTAGCGCTTTTTTCCGACCGCGAAGTATTCTTCCTCGCCGTCGTACCGATCCTTGAACCGATAGTCACAGTTGAAGATGAAATCGCTGTTATGAAACATATCCATAATCATCGGCGCATTGGTTACTGCCGCTAGGAGCGCCCTGTCCCTGCCACCATTCACCAACCGGTACCAGCAGTTGAGTGGCGGGGCGAACAAACTCCCCGCCCCCCACTCGAAAAACCGCTTTCCCTGCCCCTCCTCCTGCCAGACCTCCGTGGAGCCGAGGCCATTCACTACATAAAACACTTTCTCATAGAGGTGTTTCTCGGGCTCTAGCGCCTTGCCCGAAGGAATCTCCACCACCTCCATCCCGGTCGCCCCCTCCATCCCTCGAAGCTGGACGAAGGCCCCCTGACCACCCCGTCTAGCCCAAGGCCCCAAAGTAATGCCGGCCACGTCAACTCCGTATCCCTCCACAACCGGCACGCCCTCTTCCCTTATCCATGACTCGTAATAGGTTGTGCTCTCAGCCATCAGAATTCCACCTTTCTATTGATGATCATTAATTCAAAAATTCGAAATAGTCATGAATCCTTGTTTCACCGTTGCACATGAAAGCAGTGCCTTGCCGAGGGAAGCGAGTCTGAAGGACATAGACGAATCGAGTTCAAAACGTTCAAGCCGTTCAATAGGTTCAAGACGTTTTTAACGATTTGAACGGAGCGAAGCGGTTGAACTATTTGAACGAATTG
>JBOHVJ010000366.1:0-8264 GCA_050735075.1 Binatia bacterium | reverse complement strand
TCCTGATCCTTCTCGACGCTCTGAGGCCAGCATGACAGTGACCGTGGAATGAGAGTTGGGTCTGGCGAAGCTTGGAACCAAAGTCACAGCGATATCCGCGATACCTTGACCGGCACTACTCTGATCCTGGCGGAGAAGAAATGAATCTGGTCATAAGGAAGCCCCACTGAGACATTAGGCCCATCCGCTGTGCCGGGTAAAGCGCGCGTTATCGTAGCAACTCCCCTGCTTATTTGGTAATAGTAAAGCATGGCACTATCACGCGCATCTCAACGGAATACAAGTTCGTTACCTCTCAGTCAGCGCCACCGTCCGCGTCCCTCATGGGTCAAGCTGGCGCCTGTTTCTCCCTCGACTCCAGCCAAACGACTGCGGCTCTCCCTGGAACTCTCAGATCTCTGTTTGGCCTTGCGTCAGGCTGGCCGGCGGAAAGGCTAATGGAGCGGCGATTTGAACCTGCCTTACGCACGCTGCAAAACCTGCTGCAAGATGCCTCATTAGCTCTTCAAATTCCTATTCCCTTTGCCTTAATCGGTGGACTAGCTCTGTCAGCGTGGGGGGTGGTACGGGCAACTCAGGATATTGACTTTTTGGCGGACAGTAACCCTAGTCCCCTCAGAAACTTAGCCTTTCGAGAGGGCTTAGAGAAGTTCTTGAGAGAAAGGGGGTGCATGGTAGAGTGGCGAGTCGGAGAACCAGATGATCCCATTCCGCTTCTCTTACGCCTCGAATTGCCGCGTCCCACACTTGCCCCGGCAGCAGACATTCTTTGGGCTCACAAACGCTGGCTGCAAGAGGCGTTGATACGGAAGATAGCAATTAGGATCTCACACCTTGAAGTGTTTGTCCTCCACCCGGAGGACCTCATCCTGATGAAGATCGAGGCTGGCGGTCCGCAAGACTTGTTAGACGTACAGGCGCTCCTCTCTAACCCAGTTCCGGAGCTAGATCTTAAACGCCTCAAACGGAAGGCTGCGCAACTCCGCCTCGGCGCCATACTAAACAGGTGCCTGCGCCACAGCAGAGGAGAATAAGAGACAAAAAATCGATAACCTTTCACCGTCCCTTTTCATAGGCGATCCGACCGCCCACAATAGTCATGACCGCGCTGATGTCGCGGATTCGGTCTTCGGGGACCGTGAGGTAGTCGTCGCTTAAAACAACCAGGTCAGCTAGCTTCCCTGTTTCGATCGAGCCCTTAATCTTTTCGTCAAAGGAGAACCACGCGCTCCCGAGCGTGTGGACACGAAGAGCTTCTTCGCGACTCAAGCGCTCATTCGGTCGAACCACGCGTCCACCCCAATCCTTCCCCGTCACCATCCACCAGAGAGTGGTAAAGGGAGGGTAGGGTGCCACCACAGTGGCGTCTGTACCAGCGCCAACCGGTAACCCCATCTGCAGCATCTTTTTCATGGGCGGGCCGGAGGCGGCCGCTTCTCCCCAGGCCTGCTTCATTAGCTCGCTCCCGATCACCTGCCGATCCTGGATCGTTACCCCCATGCCAAGCCGCTTCATCCGCTCCAGGTCAGCCTCTGCGACCATCTCCATATGAGCCAGGGACCATCGCAGGTCTTTAATTGGATATTGGCGGTCTACTGCCTCGTAAATGTCCAAGTATGCCTTGGCCGTTGTTCCAAGAGTCGTGTGCTGCTGAATGGACCACCGGTTCTTTGCAGCCTCGGTGACAAGCTTCTGATACTCCTCCAGGCCTGCCTGACTGAGAGGAAAAGTTGGGGCAATATTGTCCTGGACCGCGTTCAAGAGCTGCTCACCTAAGCCGTTGACTTTAAGCCACTCGTCTCCGAATCCCATAGGAAGATGGTGAAACCAGCGCTGTGCATCCTCCAGTTTAGTGGTGTAGATATTCAGGGCCGTTCTGATCGTCAGCTCCTTACGGCGCCAGGACTCGAAGAGGACTTTATAGTCCTCGTCCACTACACCCCCACCGACCATCTCAATCACGCTGGTCAGACCCGCAGCGTGAAAGTCGCGCATGACGAGCTTCAACCCTTCCAACTTATCCTGAAAGCTTGGCCGGGGAAGTTTACGCAATGCTAGGTCCACGGCCGCCCGGCGAAGAACCCCAGTCGGCTCCCCATCGGCGTCTTTCTCGATGATTCCCCGCTCCGGTGCTGCAGTCTCCCGCGTGATCCCTACAGCCTTCAGTGCAGCGCTATTCAGAGCAGCGAAGTGGGTCGAGGGATGGGGGAGCAGAATCCTAAGCACCACCGGATTGTTTGGCGCGACGCGGTCTAGCTCTGCCCGGGTGGGAGCACGCTGTTCCTTGAGCTGACTCTCATGCCAGCCCCCGAAGGTGATAATCCAGTCGCCAGGGCGGATTTGACTGACACGCTTTTCGACCAGACCGAGAATGTCGCTAACAGAGCGAGCAGTGTCCAACCGAAGTTCCTGACGCCAGCGAAAGCCGGCACGCAAAAAGTGCATATGGGAATCGATGAGCCCGGGGATAACGGTGCGACCCTTGAGATCTATGACCTTGGTTTTAGCGCCAGCCAGGCCTTTGATCCGAGATGTGGAGCCTCCTGCAAAAATTTTTTCGTCCCGTATCGCCACAGCCTGCTGAATAGAAAAATTCTTGTCCACTGTGATGATCTTCCCGTTGATCAGGATCAGCCCCGGATGATGGAGAACTTCCGAGCGGACAGGCGAGGGACGAGTTTGGGTGCTTCCCACCTCAGCAAAGAACAGTGCCACACCACAAGCCACGACAATCACGAAGGTACCCTTGATTTTCATAGTTCCTCCTTTTGCTGACGCTATTTCTTTTTAACCAACGTGTTGATGTAGAGCCGGTCGTACTTTTCTTCGAGAGCGGCATCGAATGTGCCCGGAGACTGAACGATGAATCTCTTCTGTGCCTTCGCCTCCTTCAACCGAGGTCCCAGCCCTTTGGCCGTGATTTCAACATCCTCGCGCACAGGCACGTTGTCTTCTCTGGCAAGCTCTTCCTGTCCCTCTTTAGAGAGCATGAGGTCATAGAACAGTGTGGCTGCGTGAGGGTGAGGCGGTCTCTGAGGCATGGCCAATGACGTCAAGGAGAGGAGGCTAGGGTTCAGGATAGCGTATTCTACCGGCGCCCCCTCCTTTTGCAGTGCCACGATATTGTCTGCGTTGATGTCCAAGGCCCCCAAGACCTCCCCTGCCATAATAAGCTGCAACCTTGCGCTCCTTCCGCGATGAAGCCGTAACTCCTGCTGGGCCAGTCTCTTGAGGTACTCTTCAGCTCCCTGCCACCCCATCCGTTCCACCAACAGCAGTGTCGAGCGATCGGGATTGGTATCCACCGTGAGCTTCCCTTTCCAGAAAGGGTCCAAAAGGTCAGGGTAACTCTTTGGCACTTTCTCCAAGGGAGTCTTCTTGGCATGGTAGGCAAAGATAGCGACAGATATCCGCGTCGCGGTCCAGTAGCCCTCCCTGTCCTTATACTCCTCAGGCACGGTTGTCCTTTCCGGCGAGGAGGTGCGAGCCAGCATTCCCCTTTCCTTTAATAAAGGACCAACGGTTGACGTGCCTGCCCAGTAAACATCAACGACATATTTTTGCCCCTTAAATTCCATCAACGAAACATTGAAGAGTTGGCTGCCACCTTTTCTCAGGAAGCGAATTTTGACGAAGGGATATTTTTTCGCATAGAGCTTGGTTATGGCCCTGACCTCCTCCAGACCCGAGGAAGAGTAGAGCATCACCTCTCCCTCCTTTTTGGCCCCTTCAATCAATCTCTGCTGGCGCTGCGCGGCGGGCAATTTATTAACCGCAGCGAAGAACTCCTCAACGCTAGCCGAGGCCGGGTAAGGTAACAGAATAAAGAGTGTCAGTATCAGAGTCCTCATTTTATGAGTTTCTTTCCTCCTGACTCCCAGCGAGTTAAGCCTCTGCCCTGCTTTTTCCGATTCTCGATGATCCTGCGCCATTTCTCTTCATCTGGCAGGATATTACCCTCCTCATCCAGGGCATGAGCGGTAATTTGCAGGCGATTGGTATCGGGGTCAAAGAAGTAGATGCTCCTCTGTCCTTCGGGCCTAAGCCCATCCTCGGCTCGGGTATCGCCTTGGTTCTTTCCGGCATAAACCTCGATTAGGGACGTCATCGCATCGTAGTCTTCCTGTGTCACATCCATGGCCATGTGACAGCCGCGCCCATGTTTCTTGGTTCGCTCGGAAAGCTCGCCAACCTCGAGCAGACCAATCATCTGCCCATTCTGTGCTGGCAGCAGGACTTCCTTACCGCATGAGATAGGCGAACCTGTTCCCAGGGCTTTGGTATAAAAGCCGACGGCCTTATTGAGATCTCGGGTCTCGAATACAGTGTGGCTGATGCACTCATACTGCGGGTCCCACCTGCGGATGCAAAACTCGAGGTGGTTACCATCCGGATCATCAAAGTAGAGCGAAACGATAATTGGAGAATCCTGCGCATGCTCAAACGGCCCGTTGAATGGATATCTTTTCTCTTTAAGCCTTTTCTCTACCTCAGCGAGCCGTTCCCTGGAGACATTGACACCGATCCTAGGCGCTGCACTGAGTGAGACACCGGCACTCACACCGGGCAAGTGTAGGCCAATAATATTATCCCCGGCCAATACATAGGTCTGCCGCGGGCTCCCGTCAGGGTTTACCCTGCGGGTCTTGAATTTCAGGCCCAAGATATTGATATAAAAATCCTGGTTCAGATCGAGATCGCGCACCGGAATCGCTATGTGGTCAATGGTTTGAACTCCAGTTTTGAGTTCTGGTGCCATGGAGGAGGCCCTCCTTAGAAATAGTGTGATTTTCTGCCTTCCATAACAAAGCCGGTAGGCCGTTTCAAGACAGCTCGTTTTCCTTGTCCGTGATTCGTTCCTGTGTTCGGATATTATTCATAACGATTTGACCATCTTGGACGTTTTGAACTGTTTGAACCGCACACGCGATAGTCAGTGCTATCCCAGCGCTGAGCTTAGACCGAAGCTTTGGCTGATGCGCCGGAGCATTAAAGTTAGCCCGGTTATTATTACAGTAGTAGCGCAGCCGAGTGCGGCGACCTCGGAGTAACGTCCCGATTCAAAGAGGTCAAAGATCAGAAGCGGGACGAGCTCGGTGCCGGAGTGGCCCAAAAGAACAGGCAGGGAAAGGGCTTTAAAAGTAATCGTTAGGGTCGAGGCAAAGCTCACAAATAAACCTGGGATGAGAAGCGGGATGAGGACGAAGGTGAAGGTCCTGAGAAAACTCGCGCCGCAGATCTCCGATGCCTCCTCGAGTTCCTTCTGAATCTGCGTCATAACCGCGCTGCAAACCCTCGTCGAGCTAGGGAGCCGCTTGGTGACATAGGCGATGACGAGGATCCACAGAGTTCCGTAGACCGGGATCGGCACCGTGAGGTAAAACCAAATGAGAGCCAGACCTAAGACCATACTAGGGTAGGCGGTGGCGGAAAAGGCCAGGCCATCGAGAATGCGGCGGCCGGGGATCTGGGTGCGGATAACGAGCCAGGAGATCACCGCGCCAAAGAGCGTGACAAGAGCCGCCGCGGAGAGGCCGACAACGAAGTTATTCTTGAGCACCGAAAGGATAAGCTCATCGTTGATGAGCCAGCGGAAGTTTTTAAGCGTCATGGCCTGAACCATTTCCCATGAAGGAGGGGCGTACCAGGGAAGGAATGAGGTCCAGACCAGCACGGCCAGAGGGAGATAGACAGTGATGGCGATGAGTAGAAGCGCGCTCATCATGGCCGGAAAGCGCCAGCGTCCCAGGCGAATGATTCTAGGCTGAAATCCCTTCCCCGTGATGACAGCGAATCTCTCGGTCATGCGAGTGCTCTTGAAGTAGAGATAAAGTCCGACCAGAGCAACCAAGAGATAGAACATGGAGATGGTAGCCGCGAGATTGAAATCCGTGGGCGGGCGGCGCACCGAGAGATAGATCTCCGTGGACAAGACATAGATCCCCGCGGGGATTCCAAGTAAGGCCGGGACCTCGAAGTCTTCGATCCCACGGATGAAAATGAGTAAGCAGACGGCCAAGGCCGCGGGCAACATAAGCCTGAGCGTAACCTGAAAAAAAGTCATGAGGGTTCCCGCCCCTGAGGTCACCGAGGCCTCTTCCAACGACGGATCCATGGAGCGGAAGGCAGCGGCCATAAAAAGAAACGGGGTGTAAAAATCATCGATGCCAGAAACAAAAATCATCCCGGCCATGCCGTAGGGGTCAAAAGGTGGACCGGCTAGGCCGAGAAGTTTCATCAGCCAGACATTGATCAGCCCTGCCTTGGGAGCCAAGAGCAGTATCCAGGAGATGGTAAAGAGAACGCCGGGGATCATCATGGCGGTAAGAACGGAGCTATAGATGAGTCCTTTACAAGGGAGATCGGTCCGCTCTGTCAGCCAAGCGAGATAGGTGCCGAGGACAAAGGAGATGAGGCCGGCCCCAATGGAGTAGAGGACTGAATTGAAGATGGCCGCATATAGGGCGGGGTTGGAAAACGCCCGAACGTAATTCTCAAATGTGACAGGAGTCCAGCTTCCCGGTAGTCCACTTTGCAGGCTGCCGAAGATCATCACTCCGATTGGAATAACGGTGAGGTAGATAACAAGAATGGTTATGGAGAGTAGGAAAAGAATATCCCCATTGACTATCTTGGCAAAGCCCTTCGCCAGCATGTTCCTATTTGTAGATGAGCGAAGACAGAAAAGCCAGAGAGGCTTCAGAGGATTTGGGGAAAGGTAAATCTCCGCTTTCCCAGCCGGCGCGCTCCATCGCGCGTAATGACCACCGTATCTCCGCACCTAACAGAGTCCGGCTCATTAGAGGGCATGGCACCCGGCTTGAGGATAAATACACTTCCTTCCACCAACGGCAGGTCGAGATGCACTGTGTATTGCGGCGAAGTGTGGATCTCCAGATCCGTCTCACCGGTTACTTGCGGTCTATCCTCTCCCAAGCCGCGCCCATGAAGGAGCATCCCCTTGGGCAGATGGCCCGATTCCCGCACCAATCTCTGATAGAAGGCCACGACCTCACGGAATGTTACACCGGGCTTCATGAACTTAACTAGCTCTGCGAATGTTTTTACGCTCACCTCGAAAGCCCGCGTAAGTTCAGGAGGGATCTTTCCCAGACAGGCGGCTTGAACCGTCTGGGCAATATAGCCGCCGTATTTTGCCTCTAACTCGGTATTGATCATGTCGCCTGTCTGTAGGTTACGGTGCGGGGCGATGCGAGTCGCCCAGGGGACGCCTCCCCCAGCGCCCCAGTGCGTCATCGAAGGGTAATCGCCGCCGTTGGCGATGATTGTATACCAGATAGTTGCTACCACTTCATTTTCCATCACGCCCGGCCTGACCTTGGCCAGCAAGGCCTCTACAACTTGGTCGAGGATTAAGGCTGCGCGCTCGATAAAAACCACCTCCTCCTCTCCCTTGACTGAACGGGCATCTTGCAGTAGCTCGGTCGCGCTATCAAACTGTGCTTTAGGAAAGGCACTTTTAACTTTATCCAATATGCCCGTGACAACCGTTCCCTCAGGTGCTCTCAGGAGACCTCCGAGCCCGGAGACGCCGATCCGGGCACTATCAAGCTTAAGCTCCCTCATCCGCTCAATGATTGGCTCGCCCCAAGACCTACGTGTCACACGAATATCCTTTACCCAATCCTGCGCGATACCCCACCATTCTACCTCGTTTGATCCGCGCACAAAGGCCGTAACCTCTCCCGCCTCGGGAAAAACTACAGCCACCTCGGTCTGATGGCCGCCGATGTGCGTGAGGTAGCGGATGTCAGCCTGAAACTGGTCCCAGTGGCTCTGGTTCGGAAAGCCGATTATTGCATCCAGTTTAGCCTGGCGCATCAGCTCGCGCACTCTCCCCCAACGCCTCTCTCGCTCGGCAAGGCTGAACTTTGGAAGTCCAAAGCCTCTCTCACCGCTATTAATCATGGTGTTTATCTTCTTCCTTTTTGGCTTCCCATTATCCTAAGTCGCAAGCAATGTCCATCTCCCGTAACAATACAAAGTCAATCCAAAATCGAAAATCTAAAATCCAAAATCGTATGCCAGGTGAATCACTTTTGCTACAGTGTGTATCAAAAATACTACTCTTGCCTTGTCCCCAGAGGGTTTGTTTGGCTCAGCCGCCTAAAAATTCTTCCCTTAATTCAAGGTATTAATCTAAGTACGCACTCACTCCCGGATTGGCACAGCGCTTGCGTTTTAAGTTGACAGATTAAGGCGACAGTGGAATAAGAGGAAGCACCATGCCGACCGGTCTGGGG
>JBOHVJ010000365.1:0-7559 GCA_050735075.1 Binatia bacterium | reverse complement strand
GTTCGCTCTGTGTTTGTCAAGAATCTCGACCATTTTATCCGTTGACGGCTATCCTCGCCTCTACGGAGCAGGGCTTCGGTTCCTGGAGTGTTTCCGCCTCCGGGTCAAGGATATTGATTTTTCCCGCCTTTACAATCCCCATAGCAAGCAGTAAATTCCCGCTCAGCGGTTTAGTCCAACCTACGACCCCGCCCACTCCTATGATGAGCATCGTTATCTTATTGTGGGCGAGTCGCAGCAAGGCCGTTTGCGATTGTGTCGTACACAGAAAGAGGAGATGCTGTGCGCTTGATTAGCGCCAGGGAAGTCACCCTTGCAGAGAGAAAAGCCTATGAAGAAGGTTAACCCAAAGATGAAAGATGAATTGCGGCCAGAATACGACCTCAAAAGTTTACAGGTGCGCAGGCTCGGCCCTGGTCGCAAAAGTTTCTGCGGCTCGGTCGTCCGTTTAGAGCCCGATGTGGCGGAAGTGTTCCCCAGTGCAGAGTCAGTGAATGAAGCGCTACGGTTTCTCATTAGAATCACGAAAGACAACAAGCCACTTATGCGCGAGCCTGGGGGTGGGGCCTAACAATCCCGCTGCAGTGAGACGCGGCCCCCCTTACGGTTCAGGACGAATGCGAAAGATTTTGTTTTCGGGGCCGCGCCCCTGAGCGGCGGCGTTAACCCACAGGCGAAGTGGAATCTTGGGAGGACGGGTCGGATTTGCCCCCTTGTTTTTTTATCTTTCCGATCTTACGGATCATACCTAAACATTCTGGAAGTGGTTAAAAAATCACGAGCTTTTTTCATTCTTTCGATCATTCTCAGTCTTGACAATAGAGGGGAAATCACTATACTGATGCCAATTTTCTGGGCTGCGGAGTTGGGAGATGAAGCTAGCAGTGGATCAGATCACTGAGTCTCCTAAGGATATCAGCTTTTCTGAACGGGTTGAGGAATTAAACCTTATTTATAAAGAGGAAGACAAGGTTAGGGATTATTATTTTCCACCTTTTCTTAATGTGAAGCTCGTCTACTATGGGTCCGGTCAGGAGATTTTTTTTCAGGGCTGGTTTGGGGGGACTATTGAGGGTCGTTGTAGCCGCTGCCTTAAGAGCTATTCCTTCCCAATAGAAAAAGAATTTGACTTTGTCTTGGCCCCTCAGCCGCTTTCGGCCAAGAGTAAGGAATTAAGCCGCGATGAGATGGGGCTGAGTTTCTATGCCGCGGAAGAGATCAATCTCTCCCCGTTGATCATGGAACAGGTGCTACTGGCCCTCCCAATTCGCCCCTTATGTGAGGACGGTTGCCGCGGGCTTTGTGGGGGTTGTGGGGTGAATCTCAACTATGAACCCTGTCACTGCGCCTCCGAGCCAGGCGATCCGAGGATGGCCATTTTCCGCACCCTGAAGTTAGGTCGATAGCCTTCCTTTGTTTTGCTATTCTTCCTGCCGTTTATTGGCAGGGAAAGGTTACGATTAGAAAAGATGCCTGTACCCAAGCGAAGAACCTCCAAGAGTAAGAAGAATAAACGCAGGTCCCATGATGCCCTGGCAATACCCCAATGGAGTACCTGTCCTAAATGTGGGGAGAGTTTTTTCCCCCATCGTGCCTGCCCCAGTTGTGGCTATTATCGCGGTAGGCCCGTAGTGCCTACTGAAGAGAGCTGAAGTCTTTTCTTTTGCCTATGATGAAGATCGCTGTTGATGCCATGGGGGGTGACCATGCCCCGCGTGCCGTGGTTGAAGGCGCCCTGTTTGCCGCCCAGGAGCTTGGGACCGAGGTTGTCCTTGTAGGCCAGAAGGAAATAGTGGAAAGAGAACTCGCACGCCATTCACCCATACCACCATCCCTTGAAGTTGTTCCAGCCTCTCAGACAGTGACCATGGATGAATCCCTGAGCGCTGCACTTAAGAAAAAAGATTCGTCGATGAAGGTGGCCTTTGATTTGATGAGGCGAGGAGAGGTTCAAGCTTTCGTCAGCGCGGGAAACTCCGGGGCCATGATGGGTACGGGGATGTTTGTTTTGGGAAACCTTCCCGGCGTGGACAGGCCGGCCATCTTAGTTGTCGTTCCCACCCTTGGTAAGGGGACTGTGATCATCGATGCCGGGGCCAATGTGGACTGCAAGCCACGCCATCTGGTTCAATTTGGCTTGATGGGATCCATCTATGCGGAAGGCGTTCTGGGCATCTCCAAACCGCGAGTGGGGGTGTTGAGCAACGGAGAAGAAGAAGGGAAGGGGAATGACCTAACGAGGGCAGCAAGCGAACAGCTTTCTTCCGCTCCTCTGAACTATATCGGCTATGTAGAAGGGAGAGATATTTGCAGGGGGGGGGTTGATGTGGTTGTCTGCGATGGCTTTACCGGCAATATTACGCTCAAAACTATGGAAGGGGTTGCCGGCTTTATTCTACGAGTACTGAAAGATGCCTTTCAGAAAAACACCCTTAGTCGGCTAGGCTATCTCCTTGGTCGAAAATCCCTTCTTCAAGCTTATACCCGTCTTGATCATGCAGAGTATGGAGGTGCTCCTCTAATGGGTCTGGATGGGGTGGCCATCGTTGCGCATGGAGGATCTGGCCCAAAAGCTATTAAAAATGCCATCCGGGTGGCAAAAGACACGGTTACCCACGACGTCAACCGCCACATCATCGAAGCGCTCGGGAGCCTAGGCGAGAGTGATAAGTTCCCTCGCAGGATCTGGCAGCAGATCAAATCGAAGATCGAGACCCTAAATGAAAAGCCAGTTCAGAAGGGGGGAGAGGGAGAGAACAAAAGTGGGGGAAAGGGTTAAGGTCGCGTTTGTTTTCCCTGGTCAGGGTTCCCAGTATGTGGGTATGGGGAGAGACCTCTATGAACAATCTGACGCGGCTAGGCAGGTCTTCATGGAGGCAGAGGAGGTTTTGGGCTTGCCCTTAAGGCGACTTTGTTTTTCCGGTCCTGAAGCAGAACTCAAGCTTACGGAGCATACCCAACCGGCAATTCTTACGGTCTCTATCGCCGCCCTCCGAATGCTGGAATCGGAGTGGCAACTCAAACCCTATTGTGTTGCCGGTCACAGCCTGGGGGAGTATAGCGCCTTGGTCAGTGTTGGGGCGCTTGCCTTTAGAGATGCTGTTAAGGTAGTACGAGAGCGGGGAAGAATGATGCAAGAGGCTGTTCCCCAAGGGGAGGGTTTGATGGCGGTGGTTCTGGGGTTAGAAGCTCAGGATGTTCAACTGATTTGCCGGGAAGCGAGTCAGGGAGAGGTGATAGCTCCGGCGAATTTTAATGGTGGGGGACAGACCGTGATTGCCGGGGCGCGAGCGGCGGTGCTCCGGGCAATGGCCATAGCGCGGGAGCGTGGAGCGAAGAGGGTTCTGGAGTTACCCGTAAGCGCTCCGTTTCACTGTCCTCTGATGGTCCCCGCCTCTCAGGGGTTAAAGGAACTATTGGCCGATGTGACCATTGAGCCCTTTTCCATCGGCGTGATCACGAATGTTGAGGCTACCGTCAACCTGGACTGGAGCCGGGTTAAAGCCCTTTTGGTCGAACAGGCGGTACGTCCAGTACGATGGGAGGAGTCGGTAAAAACCATGGAAGATTTAGGCTGCCAGCAGGTCTTGGAGATAGGACCGGGGAAGATGCTGAGCGGGATGATCAAGAGGATTAGTCCGAGGTTGGAGGTGAAAAATTTCGCGCGGCCTCCAGATCTCAAGAAAATCGTGAGGGACTAAATTCAACATTGGATTTAAAAGGTCAGATCGCTTTGGTTACCGGCGGAAGCCGGGGAATTGGCCGCGCTGTGGTCTTAACCCTCGGGCGCTTAGGGGCTGAAGTCATGATTAACTACCGGGAGAACCGATCAGCGGCTGAGGAGACGCTGAACCAGCTTCTGTCAGAAAAGGGTAACGGCCAACTCTGTCCTTTTGACGTGGCCGTAGAGGGTCAGGTGGAGGAGGCAGTGAAAAAAATCGTTGACCGGCATAAAAAAATTGATATTCTAGTCAACAATGCCGGCCTGACGTCCGATAACCTCCTAGTTCGTCTCAAAGGCGAAGACTGGGATCGGGTAATCGGAGTCAATCTCAGAGGAACCGTTCATTGCACCAAGGCCGTGTGTAGGGGAATGATCCGGGAGCGATATGGCCGGATCGTGAACTTGACTTCAGTGGTGGGGCAAATAGGGAACGCAGGACAATCGGCTTATGCCGCTTCCAAGGCTGGGATTATTGGTTTCACCAAGGCCATGGCGAAGGAACTGGCGACACGCGGAATCACAGTGAATGCGGTGGCCCCCGGCTTTATCGACACCGAGATGACAGCGAAACTCTCCTCCAAAATTCAGGGGGAGTTCCTGCACTCCATACCGGTGGGTCGTTTTGGAACCTGCCAGGATGTGGCAGAAGCGGTTTCGTTCCTTGTAGGCCCGGGGGCCAGTTACATCACGGGACAGGTGATCAATGTGAATGGCGGACTCTATATGTGAGGAAAAAGCAAGCAGGAGGTGAAACGATGGCATCATCCGTAGAGACTAGAGTGAAAGAGATTGTTTGTGAACAACTAGGTGTCAGTGAAGATGAAGTAACCCCCGAAGCCTCATTTATAGAGGATCTGGGGGCGGACTCTTTGGATATCGTTGAGTTGGTGATGGCCTTAGAGGAAGAGTATGAGATGGAGATCTCGGATGAGGATGCGGAGAAGATCAAAACAGTGCGGGACGTCATTAACTACATCGATAGCCACAGGTAATTCTTCTTGAATCAGGGAGAGCCGAGAATAGGCGCCTGACGATGGTGGTAAGGTCCACGGATACTTACCTATCATGCCATAAAATCAATTGCAGGAGTTACAGTGGCGAGAGGGCCATTCTCCTGCGATTTTCTTATCTTTATGTTAGCCATCAGCTTTCAGCCAGCCCTTCGAAGCTGGTTGCTCATTGTTGAGAGCTGAAAGCGAGTCTTCATTTATGATTGCTATAGGAAGCGACCACGGGGGCGTGGAGCTTAAGGACTTTTTGGTGCAGCTACTACGTTCTAGAGGTGTGTTGGTAGAGGACTTAGGCACCAAGGGAAGTGAGTCTGTGGATTATCCAGATTTTGGTCGGTCGGTATCGCTAATGGTTTCGAAAGGGGAGGCTGAGAGGGGTATCCTCATATGCACCAATGGGATTGGCATGTCGATACTGGCCAACAAGTTTCCCGGTATCCGGGCGGCACTGGTCCATGATCTCAAGGGAGCCCAGATGAGTCGAGAGCACAACAATTCTAATATCCTGGTACTGGGCGGTGGGATAACCGAAGAATCCGTGGCGGAACAGATTCTGGAGATCTGGCTTCAGACTCCATTTGCGGGAGGTCGACATCAACGCCGTTTGGATAAGATTGCTCAAGTGGAGCAAGAACTCGGCACTCGCATCAAGAACGACAAGTAGTCAGGAGTCGGTAGTGAGAATTAGCTACTGAATTCTGGCTCCTGAATTCTGAATACTAAGTAACTTATGGAGTAGACGTGTCTTTTTTGCAGAAAACAGATCCGGATGTCTTTGCGGCCATCCAAAAAGAAACCCAAAGGCTGGAGTATCAACTGGAACTCATCGCGTCGGAAAATGTGGTGAGCGAAGCGGTATTGGAGGCCCAGGGGTCAGTCATGACCAACAAGTATGCCGAAGGCTATCCAGGGCGAAGATACTACGGGGGTTGTGAATTCGTCGACGTCGTGGAGGAGTTGGCGATCACTCGCGCCAAACAGTTATTTGGCGCTGATCATGTCAATGTCCAACCCCACTCTGGAACCCAGGCCAATATGGCCATCTATTTTTCAGTGCTAAGCCCTGGGAATTGTTATTTCGGAATGAACCTAGCTCACGGGGGACATCTCTCCATGGGAAGCCCGGTGAACTTCTCAGGGATCCTTTATCAGGTCGTTCCCTATGGGGTTCAGCAAGCGACCGAGACCATCGATTACGATGGCTTGGCTGAGCTTGCGCGACAGCATCGACCCCGGCTGATCATAGCGGGTGCGAGCGCTTACCCGAGGGTCATCGACTTTAAGAGGTTTCGAGAGATTGCCGATGAGGCAGGGGCCTATCTCATGGTGGACATGGCCCATATAGCAGGGTTAATTGCGGCAGGGCTCCACCCCAGCCCCGTTCCTTATGCCGATTTCGTTACGACCACCACTCACAAGACCCTCAGAGGTCCAAGGGGTGGGATGATCCTGTGTCGAGCGGAGCATGCGAAGACCATCGATAGTAAAGTCTTTCCTGGACTTCAGGGAGGTCCCCTCATGCATGTCATTGCTGCCAAGGCGGTTGCCTTGAAGGAGGCCTTGACCCCTGAGTTCAAGCTCTATCAGAAGCAGATTATTAGTAATGCCAAGGCCCTGGCGAATGGCTTGATGCAGAAGGGGTTCCGGCTTGTATCCGGCGGCACAGACAATCATTTGATGTTAGTGGACCTGCGCCAGTCCGAGTTGACCGGGAAAGTAGCCCAGGAGACTTTAGATAAGGCCCGAATCACCGTAAACAGGAATACCGTGCCCTTCGAGACCCGTTCACCCTTTGTCACCAGTGGGATCAGAATTGGCACGCCGGCTGTTACGTCACGTGGCATGAAGGAAAAGGAGATGACCACCATCGCTGAGTTTATATCGCGCGCCCTAAATCATGTGGGGAACGATGGGATCCTCAAATCGATTGCCGACGATGTCCGCGAACTCTGCAAGCGGTTTCCAGTCTATCCTCACCGGTTGCGAAAGGCTTAGAACAGGGATGGAGGAATTGAGGATCACGATCTTCCATCCTCGATCTTCCATCTTCGATTCGCTATGAAGTGTCCCTTCTGCCATGAAACCGAGAATCGGGTCATTGATTCTCGACTGAGCAAAGACGGCAACATGGTCCGGCGTCGGCGCGAGTGTCTCAAATGTACCCGCCGTTTCACCACCTACGAACGGGTTGAGGAAACCATGCCGTTGGTGGTTAAAAAAGATGGCCGACGAGAGAGTTATGATCGGGTCAAGATCGTCAATGGCCTTAAGCGTGCGTGCGAAAAACGCCCTGTGAGCATCAATACCATCGAAGCGATCGCAGACCGGATCGAGCGGGGTCTTCAGGAACGAGGGGACAAAGAGATTCCCAGCTCCGTCATCGGCGAAGCCGCTATGCGAGAGCTTCACGATACCGATCAGGTGGCCTATGTCCGTTTCGCCTCAGTTTATCGCTCTTTTAAGGACATTAGTGAGTTTATGGTCGAGCTGGAAGAGCTTTTGAAGGAGCGCAAGGGCATGCCCGGCAAGCAAGGAGGGCAGAGACAGAAAAAGGGTCAAGTGAGTCGTTTATCCTGATGCGACCGTGATGCAAGATGAGCAAGATGAGATTGACAAGCGATATATGCGTCTGGCCTTGCGTCTTGCGCTTAAGGGGGCAGGCCGGACGAGCCCAAACCCGATGGTTGGGGCGGTCCTGGTTAAGGGCGGAAGGATTATCGCCACAGGTTTTACCCAGCCTGCCGGAAGTGATCATGCAGAGATTGTTGCTCTGAAACGGGCCGGGAAAAGAGCCCGTGACGCTGCCTTATATCTTAACTTAGAAC
>JBOHVJ010000364.1:0-17690 GCA_050735075.1 Binatia bacterium | reverse complement strand
CCTCGATCCTTTTGACTATGATCCGATCCTGCAAAGGCCTGATCTTCACTTTCCCCCCCTCCTTTCAGATTTATATGTTTAAGCCCTCGAATTTAAAGATAAATCTTTCGATAAGCAAAAGCTGGCATGAGCGCTATATTATTTAATCACGAAATCCTTCCTGTCAAGTGGCGATTGGCGCTCTAGGATACGTTGACGCGCAAGTTACCAATTACTATTACACGCTAAGGGGAAAGGCAAGAGTAGGGAGCTAGCTTCTTTGCTTTTTGATCTCTTCCTCGAGATATTTCCGATAGAGGATATCCCACTCTCGGCTTCCAGGCGGTATGGGCCGCGAGAGGGATTGGATTTTTTGGCGCACGACTTCGTCCAAGTGAGCCTCGCGACTGAAGAATTCTTTAAGGACACTTTTGGTCTCTCCTAGGGCTCGGGCCTCGTTGGGGAAATCTGCCAGATTCTCTCTCCAGAGACCATCGATGATGAGATGGGCAAGATGGGAAATTCGGCTGTCCGAGAGTCTGCTCACAGGATAAATCCCTTCCTTTTAGCCAGTTCCTGCTTGATGAGGGCGAACATCCTGTACTGATCCATTTCTTTGACCTGCCCGGCGTGAGCGGCAAGCATCTTGCGCGCATCCTCTTCTATAGCCTCCTCCTCGGAAAAATTCTTTGCTATGATATCATTGATCTTGGCTCGTATATCAGTCTCCTTTGTTCTCAGGACAATGAGATCCTTGGAAAGGTAATTCTTCAGCAGGTGATCCGCCAATTTATCGATCTGCTCTGGTTTTATTTTCATGGCTGTGGAAAAACCTGTGGATATTGTTGGGGAGACCCTGTGGAAATGACCGTTAGAATATGTGAGAGTCTCTCTTTTTTCTTACCGGTCTTGACTTCCGAAGTCAACTGTGAAAAGGCCAATGGAAAAGTGATTTTTGGGCTGACAGACGGTCTTGTCCACAGGTCTGGGATTTTGGCTTATACTGCATCTGATTTAGAGTCTGGGGAAAACTGTTGCCACCGCTCAAACCGCCTTGCCTGAAAAAAGGGGCAAAGATCGGCGTTTTGGCTCCTGCCGGGTCTGTCCAGGATGGACAGCTCAACGCCGGCGTTAATGCTCTTTTGCGCGCGGGATTTGATGTTGAACTGGCCAAGGGAATCCGGGAGCGCAAAGGATACCTAGCCGGAGATAAAGAGAAGAGGGCCCGTGCCTTATTGGATTTTTTCCAGCGTGAGGATGTTGAGGCTGTCTTCTGCGCCCGTGGGGGATTTGGTTCTATCCAGCTTCTGCCACTTCTAGACGCCAAGGTGATCCATTTTCGCCCTAAGATTTTTGTCGGGTACAGTGATGTGAGCATTCTTTTAAATTGGCTCCTTCAAAAGTGCGGCTTGGTGGTCTTTCATGGCCCGATGGTGACTATGGAGATCGCGCAGGGGTTGGAGGGCCGCAGCGAAGATTTTTTTTGGGGGACCCTTTTGGGAGAAAAGAGGCAGTGGAAGGTCAGGGTAGCCGAAACAGTCCGCCCAGGTGTAGTAGAGGCGGAGATGTTAGGGGGCTGTCTCTCCACTATCGTGACGACTCTTGGAACTCCCTATGAGATCGAAACCAAGGGAAAGATCCTTTTCCTTGAAGATATCGGTGAGAGACCTTATCGGATTGAACGAATGCTCACCCACCTTCAGATGGCGGGGAAATTGGAGGGGATTGCAGCTCTTGTCTTTGGAAGCTTCACTGATTGCGAGGGAGAGGGGGAGCGAGAGGTTGAGGAGATTATCCAAGAGCTTTTCCATGATGTCTCCTATCCGGTGGTGGCAGGTCTTGCTGCCGGTCATGGAGAGGAGAATCTGCTGCTTCCCTTTGGGGTTAAGATGAGATTAGATGGAAAGGCCAGGGTTCTTTCCATGTTAGAGTCTCCCGTTGTGTAGTTTCTCTTTCAGGTAAAAGATCATGACCTTTGCTGCCGTGAATGATGCCTTCAAGGAAGCTGTTGCCCAGGGTGTTTTCCCTGGGGCGGTAATAGTAGTCAGCAAAGGAGAGGAGGTGGTCTTCGAGCGCGCATTTGGTTTCCGTTCCCTGGTACCTGAGAAGACCCCCATGCAGTTGGATACCATTTTTGATCTGGCCTCACTTACCAAACCCGTGGCCACCACTACGGCTATAATGCTAATGGTGCGGGAAAAGAAGATCCACCCCGACGATCGAGTGACCCGTTTTTTCCCCACTTTCGGTGTCTTTGGCAAGACGCATGTGACCTTTCGGCATCTCTTGGCTCACTGCTCCGGGCTCCCGGCCTGGAAACCCTATTATGAAGATATTGTCAAAGGGGAGAAAGAGGGGAAGATAAACTTCGTTGTCAGCCGGGCAGCTAAAAGCTATGTCTTCCAACAAATCCATCGGGAAAGGCCAACGGCCTCTCCTGGTGCACAAAGCAGCTATAGCGATCTGGGGTTCATGCTTCTGGGCGAAGTTATAGAGGAGATCAGCGGTCAGACCTTGGATCGATACTGCCACGATAGGATCATGAAGCCGTTGGGTCTCCGTTCTACTTCCTTTGTGGACTTGACGCAGCTTCGGATGCGCCGTCTCCAGCCGATCCATGAAAAGATTGCCCCAACGGAGGATTGCCCGTGGCGTAAAAGGATTCTTTGTGGCGAGGTGCACGACGACAATGCTTATGCCATGGGTGGAGTGGCTGGGCACGCGGGGCTATTCTCTTCCGCCCAGGATATTCATCTTTTCCTAATCACTCTAAGACGCTGTTTCCGGGGTGAGAACCCGTTCTTGCCGGCGCCTCTGGTGCAGCGGTTTCTGACCCGGGACGACACCGTTAGAGGGTCAAGTTATGCTTTAGGCTGGGATACCCCTTCAGGGAGCAATTCCTCTAGCGGAAGCTATTTTTCACCTCGTTCCGTAGGTCATTTGGGATTTACCGGGACTTCAGTTTGGTGGGATTTGGAGAGGGATTGCCACGTCATTCTCCTAACCAACCGGGTCCATCCTTCGCGTAGTAACGACAAGATAAAGGAATTTCGTCCCTACATCCACGATCTCATCATGAAGGCCCTCGTTCAATGAACGACCTCCCGGCACAAGGCCACGTTCATCTCATTGCGATCTGTGGGGTAGGAATGGCGGCACTGGCTGGCCTGCTCCAATCTCAAGGTTGTCGCGTCACAGGCTCGGATCAAAATGTCTATCCTCCTATGAGTACCTATCTCACAGAGTTAGGAATTCAGGTGCTATCGGGTTACAGAGAGGAACACCTTCAAGAGCGTCCGGACCTTGTCGTGATTGGCAATGCGGTTTCACGGAACAATCCCGAGGTTCAGGCAGTGCTCCGTCTCGGAGTTCCGTACATTTCTTTTCCCCAAGCGATAGGAAGATTTCTGATCGTTTCGAAGAGATCACTTGTCATCGTCGGGACACATGGCAAAACTACGACGAGCGCTCTCTTGGCCTGGGTGTTGGCCAAGGCTGGGTGGGATCCGAGTTTTTTCATCGGCGGTATCCCACTCGACTTCGATAGCGGATTCAAGCAGGGAGGAGGAGCTTGGGTTGTGCTCGAAGGAGACGAGTATGACAGCGCCTTTTTTGATAAGGGTCCGAAGTTTCTCCACTATAAGCCTGAGAAGGTTATTTTGACCAGCTTAGAGTTCGACCATGCAGACATTTACCCCGACCTGGATCACCTGAAAGGCGCTTTTCTGCGTCTCATGGAGATCATTCCCTCTTCAGGAACGCTCTTGGTTTGCAACGAATATGGAGCGGCCAAGGATGTTGCGGCTACTGCTCATTGTCCGGTGACGTTCTATGGGGATGGGGAACCGAGGGATTGGCAGGCGGGGAATGTTCGTTCGCATGGAGGCAGGAGCTTATTTGAGCCTTTCTATAGGCGCAGGTCCGAAGGTGTTGTGAGTGTCGGGCTGATCGGACGGCACAACGTTAGCAATGCGCTGGCGGTTTATGCGGTAGGGAGGGAACTCGGTTTAGAACGGGGTGTTCTGGCAGAAGGGTTAGCAACCTTTTCGGGCGTCAAGAGACGCCAGGAAGTCAAGGGCGAAGCAGGGGGAATCATGGTGATCGATGACTTTGCCCATCATCCCACAGCAGTTCAGGAGACCATCGAGGGGATCAGAGCGGCCTATCCGGGACGCCGGATCTGGGCCATCTTCGAGCCCAGAAGCAACACCAGTAGAAGGCAGATTTTTGAAAGCGAATTCTCTCAAGCTCTAGGGAGCGCCGATCGAATTGTCGTGGCCGGGCTCTATCAGCCCGAGAAGATTCCTGAGGGAGATCGGCTTTCGCCTGCAAAGGTAGTTCAAGAGATCAACGGGCTCTGCGGTAATAGTCGCGCCGTATTTATCGAGAAGGCAAATGAGATTCCACCTTATGTGACCGAGGAGGCCAAATCGGGCGATGTCATTTTGGTCATGTCTAATGGTGGCTTTGACGGAGTGCAGGAAAAGATTTTACGGGCATTGGAGACGAAGATGGCTTGACTCGACTAGTAACACCGTCGTCTAGGCATGCGGCATGAGTTCTCCAGAGACCTCATAATAGATTCTGATTCCGTTAGCCGTGCTATACGGCATTAGCGGTCACCTCGATCTCGATAAGTTTTCCCTCGGCGGAATAACCGTCCACGAAGGCGTATTCCATCTGAGGAGGCTGGGCCATGACCGTCTTTCTGAAAAGCTCTTTAAGAGCTTCCAGCTTCTGGCTCCGGTGGAGGAAGAAGGAGACCTTGACCGCTTTATTCCAAGAGCTCCCGGCGTCATTGAGAGAACCTGAGATGCGGGGGAGGATATCAGCCAACTGATCACCGAGGGTTGGGAGGACGGCCGTGACTCCGGAAAGAAAAACAACGGAGTCGTAGATGAGATACCGGAGGGGAACGATGGGCGGGTCGTATTCTTTAAGCGTCTTCTCGTCGCCTCGCCGCGAGGGCCTCATGGCGAGCAGGTCCAGCGCAACGCAGGCGTCTGAATCAAAGTGGCGGGGAGCGATGTAGCTCGAGCTTGCCGACCTTGCCTTTCCAGAGAGGACCTTAACCCTTTCGCTGCTTCCCAAGTCTCTACTTTCCCTGTCTCTTCCCCAGAGTCGAGTCCGGACGGTGTTCTCTAGGGAGAGGCCCATTGCCCGCAGCTCCTCATCGAGAAGGCTAAAAATTTGCCGCGCCTCTTCAGTTGGCGTCAACCCTGCCTTCCCCTCACAGGAAAGCGCGACGAACTCTCGGCCAAGCCACTGGAATATTTTCTTTCGCATGTCGAACCCTCCGAGAAGTTATATACTCCAACGAGCGATGTTATTCCACTGGTACAACGGTATCCATATTCGAAACTATCCATGTTTGCATGAGAGCTTGTTATTCGATACCTTCTCCGCCAAAATGTGTTGTTTCTTCAAGCAACCGACGGCTTAAAAAAGTTAGCTGAAGCAGGGTTGCGGAGGTATTTTTGGCTTTCATCCGGCAGGTTCTCAAGAGCAAGTTCGGACTGGTTACTTTAAGAGATGCAAATAGTGGAAGTCCCGCTCAACGCTCATTGGGCGAGAGCCCGACTGTTGCCCGAAGAAGGGTCGCCTTCGCCGCGCTCCATCATCGCGACTTCCGAATGTATTTCGTGACCACCATGCTTGCGATGATGGCGGATAACATTGAACACGTCATCAGTTACTGGGTGATCTTCCAGGCCTTTCGCTCGCCGGTCCTGGGGGGATTCGCGGTTCTCAGCCACTGGACGCCTTTTCTCTTGTTCTCAGTCTACTTCGGGGCGCTGGCAGACCGATTTGACTGTCGGAAAGTCATCCAGACCGCGCAAATCATGTACATGGGGGTATCCCTTACCTGGGGGCTGCTCTTCCTCACAAATACTATTCAGCTATGGCACGCTGTCGTTTTGCTTATAGTCCATGGAATGGCCGGGGTCCTATGGGGACCGGGTAGCCAGCTCCTTATTCACGACATCGTAGGCTCCGAGCACCTCCAGAGCGCGGTCAGGCTCAACGCAACGGGGCGCCAGTTAGGGGTTCTTCTCGGACCCGCTGTAGGTGGAGGTCTGATGCTGCTGCTTGGTCCCCCTGTCGGTCTTCTCGTGAACGCCTTAATTTACCTGCCGCTGACCCTGTGGCTGCTTAAGGTTCCTTACACTGGGCACAGCCAAGGATCCGTAGGGGAGAGGCGGGGCCGAGGACTTGGGTTGAAGGATGCGTTTGAAGTTCTGCGTGAGGTTTCGGGAAATCGTAAGATTCTTTCGATGGTATTGCTTGCTGGCTCCTCATCGCTCCTTGTGGGCAGCGCCTTTCAAGCGCAGATGCCTGAGTACGCTGATCATCTTGGCACAGACAAGGAGGGCTTCGGCTACAGTGCGTTACTGGCTGCGAATGCAGCGGGAGCTGTTGTTGGCGGGCTTATGCTGGAGGGAAGAGGTTTTCTCCAACCACGGGTGCGCACGGCCATCATCTACACCATTCTCTGGTGTTTAGCCATCGGTGGCTTTGCCGCGGCTTCAAACTATCTGCTGGCCGTTGTCTTGCTCTTTCTGGCCGGGATCTTCCACCTCACATTCTTCTCTATGGCTCAGACTTTGGTACAGCTCGAGGCGCCGCCGAACCTGCGCGGACGGCTGATCGGCCTTTTTCACATGTCCAGCAATGGGCTTCGTGCCTTCAGCGGGGTGACTGTGGGAGTCCTAGGCGGGCTCATTGGCGTCCATTGGTCTTTAGGGCTGAGCGCTATGGCCTTGCTGGCTGTTACCATCGCCCTGTTGGCATTTTCGGTCCGAGCTAGTGGAGATTAGTTAGTTTTATGAGCGGCGGATGAGCTGGAAAAGTTTGTTCTGAAAATAGGCGGCGCTGAACCGCCAGGGGAAATAAGAGAAACGTGGTAGCTAACGATTACCTGTTGGCACGGCAGAGCCTTTTTTGATAAAGCCGGGTGGGCGACCATGTTTAGATCGGACCTCTAACCAATCCCCCTTAACATCCACTACGTTGACCTTTGCCCCTGGGCTTATGCTAGCGACTGTCTGCGATTCTTCCCTCGGCTCACTATAGACAGGCGTCGGTTGAAGAACTTCGTACTCACCCCAGACACCTCGGACTGTATTTTTAGCAACCTGTATTTTTTTCTCGGAGCTTGATTGTACGCCTGATGTGACAGGTGACGTCGCTGGGGATTCAGAAGCTGTTGATATCGCTTGGTTCATGGGCTTCGCTGGACTGGGGGTTTCTGACTCTCCTTTTGTGGGGACGTCTGTTTGGAGATTTATCCTATGCTGGTTTGCAGTCACAGTTCTTTTTTCCTTCGGATCGCCACGCCATAAGCCAGCTGCCACTATCCATGCTAAAGCAAAAACAAGGATAACAGCGAAAGAAATCTTGTAGGCTACCTTTCCCATCCAGGTACGATCATTCCTCGCTGCATGTTCAGGCCCTGGTGCCGCGGCCATTGCTAACGTTGCCGGACTTGGGCCGATTTGGTCTTGTGGTTGAGAAATATGATGTTCCGCCACCTTCTCATCGGTGGGTTTTTCCTCTACTTTTGCCTCTGGGGTCAGCTCAATCACAGGTTGTCCCAGGATTTTAGCCTCTTGATTTTTTCCTTCTCCTAGGTCCCCACCCTCTGTGAGACTCTCCGGTGCGCTTTCAAACAGCGGCTCTTTTTCTTGGGTCGATCCCGACTCTTTTTTTAGCTCATTAATCTCTTCTTGGAGTTGGATATTCTCCTCCCTGAGCTCATTAACCAGGTGTTCCATCTGCGGGGATCGTTCTTCCTGTTTTTCCTCCTGATCGGCCGTGGGTTTTGTTTTCGAGGCATTCCTTAATTCGGATTCGAGCTCCTCGAGGCGCCGGCTCTTCTTTTTTAGTTCGCGCTCGGCCGCAACAAGGAAGAAAAAAAGCAACCCTGTAGCCGCGATAAGAGACCCCCAAATTAACAGATTTTCCATTCTTTTCCCCTAATCCTGATTGTTCAGCTAAGCCGCCTGCCTAATACGCCTTTAGTCGAGCCCTTAGCCTCTCAATTTCCTGACGCTGGCGTTCTAGCTTGGCCTTGTTTGCGTCGATCTCTCCCTGCTGTTGCTTTAATGTTCGCTCTAGGGTTTCATCCGTGATTGCGGTGGCGGGCCGAGGTTTAGTCTCCACGTCAGTGCCAACAGGACTAACGGCGCAGCTCAACGTGGATAGAGCCCCTGCCAGAGCAAAGGTAAGGATGCCAAAAGAAATTTTGTCAGCCCTTTTTTGCCTCTCTGTATCCGCATCGCTACCTGCATGCGTCGGCTCAGTAACCTCGGGTGTGCCTAAGGTTTGAGTTGTCGGAGTTGAGGTGGCTTTCCCATCTACTTTGGTGAACTCACTCAGAGATTGTTCGAGGATCACCGCTTCTTGAGCACTCTTCTCTCTGAGTTCGGCCCTCTGTCGTTCGGTTTCTGCGAGTTGTGTCTGTAGGTTTTCGAGCCGGCGTGGGTTTTCTTGATTTGCCTCGATCTCTCTTTTCAGTTCTGCGAGTTCTGTTTGGAGTTGGGTCTTTTTGTTACTGAGTTCAACGCTCTGTCGTTCGGTTTCTGCGAGTTGTGTCTGTAGGTTTTCGAGCCGGCGTGGTTTTTCTTGATTTGCCTCGATCTCTCTTTTCAGTTCTGCGAGTTCTGTTTGGAGTTGAGTGCTTTTCTCGGTGAGTTCGGCGTCCCGCTGTTCTATCTCCCGAAGTCGGGCCCCCTCTTGGTCCGACAACTTTGTTTCCGAGTCACTCCCTGGTCCGGACTCCATCTCCATGAGGCGCTGGTTCTTGCTTTTTAGTTCGCGTTCTGCCCCGATAAGGAGGGCGATCAGCACACCGAATCCCGCACCGGCGACTACAGATGCAAGAATTATAAAAAAAGTCTCCATTTTTAATCTCCTATTCCAAGTTAGCTCTTCTCCTCTGAAAGGAGCACGGAGCTATCGCTTCACTGCTAGAGATTGTTGTTGGATTAAACACTTCTCGGACATCGCCAATAGACATTGGAAGCCAAAATTGTGCCATTTTTGGGCTATGATGCCCCTAAATATGTAAGTAGTTATAATCTAAGGTATTTGTAGATTATAAGCGATAATCTACAGCCCATTTCTGTACAGGGAGCATGAGCAAAATCGTGAGTTGGACGGGATTGTAGGATTAGCAGCTATTTTCTTCGTTGGGATGTGACTTTGGGGTTGAGTAGGTTAGTAGGGTTTCCCTCGAGAAAGCTCAAGATGTTGTCCATGGCAAGTGCAAGACGCTCGAGGAGGATTTCCACGGTAGCATAGCCTCTTAACGAGAGAGGTAGAGTCTTAGGCACTCCTCACTACAAAAGTAATGGCCGCCGCGGAAGATGGCCTCGCTTTTGGGCAGATAGCTCTGACACTGGGGATCTAAAACCATCTCTTTCGGTTGCGTCCCCTGATCGTGGGGGCGAAGGCTGTGCTGTCGCTTGCGCCAAGAGAGAAGGAGATTGAGGAGGAAGAGAAAGAGGCAAGCGAGGACAAAAAATAGCAGAACTCTTAAAAGCAATTCTCAAGACCTCATGAGACTAACTTTTTTGTCATTCTTAACGCTCACCATCAACTCCGAGATGGTCATTCCTAATACCGGATGAACAACTTGGGGGGCGATCTCGCTCAGCGGGATCAGCACGAACTTGCGCTTGTGCATTTCCGGATGGGGAATCTTGAGGCTTCTCTTTTCCAGGATCAGGGTATCAAATAGAAGAATGTCGAGGTCGATAATACGCGCTCCCCAGCGCTTGCGGACCTTTTTTCTCCCCATGGCTCGCTCGATATTTTTGCATTTTTTGAGGAGAAGATCAGGCTTTAACTCCGTCTCGATCTCGATGACTCCATTGACGTACCATTCCTTAGATTCACCCAAAGGCTCACTCTCATAGACGGAGGATTCCTTGATGATTCTGGTATCGGGAATCTTGGCAATTCTTGCCAGGGCCTCTAGATAATTCTCTTTCTTCTTTCCCAGGTTCGAGCCGATCCCTATATAGACCTGATGGGGCACAATCCTTCAGGATGAATCCTCCAGGATGAATACTAAAGTCTTACCTGCCGGATTCTGTCCGTTACCTCCCTTAAGCGTTCTTGATCCACACACAAAGTAAAACGCACGTAGCCCTCGCCGGCCTCGCCAAAACCATTCCCCGGCGTCGTCACGACTCCGGCCTCGTCGAGGAGCTTGGTGGTGAACTCAGCCGAGGTGAGTCCCCTGGGGACGGAGACCCAGACATAAAAGGTCGCGCGCGGTTTTTCACACTCAAAGCCAGTCGCTCGAAGTCCGGATACCAAGATGTCACGCCTTTCTTGATAGACTTTCCTGGAAGGTTCTACGATCTCGTCACCGAGGCGCAAGGCTTCGATTCCCGCCTCCTGGACTGCCTGGAAGATACCGGAGTCCACATTAGACTTGACCTGCGTCAAACCACTCACCAGTTCCTTATTGCCCACGGCCATGCCGATGCGCCATCCGGTCATGTTGAAGGTCTTGGAGAGCGAGTGGAACTCTATTCCAACCTCTCTGGCCCCTTCGACCTGAAGAAAACTCATGGGACGATAGCCGTCAAAGCCCATCTCCGTGTAGGCCGCATCATGGCAGACGATGATGTTGTGGCGGTGGGCAAAATCCACTACCCTAATAAAAAAGTTCTCTTCCGCCACGGCAGCTGTCGGGTTATTGGGGTAGTTAATCCAGAGCATCTTGGCCTGCCGCGCCACCTCCACAGGAATGGCATCCAGATCAGGAAGGAAATGGTTTTCCTTTTTAAGGGGGAGAAAATAATTCCTTCCGCCATTAAATAAGGTTCCGATATGGTAGACTGGGTAGCATGGGCTTGCTACCAGAACAAGCTCTCCGGGATCAACAAATGCTACCGCCATGTTAGCGATTCCCTCTTTGGAGCCAATAAGAGAGACCACCTCATTTATCGGATCGAGCTTTACGCCGAAGCGCCGTTGATACCAGTCTGCTACTGTCTGGCGAAACTCAAGAAGTCCAGCGCTATTGGGGTAGCGGTGGTTGATGGGCTTGCTGCTTACCTCTATGAGCTTCTCGACAATCTTAGACGGGGTAGGGATATCCGGATCCCCGATACCAAGGTCAATGAGGTCAGCCCCCCGGGCCAATGCCTCTCTCTTTCTGCGGTCGATCTCAGCGAAGAGATAAGGCGGTAACTCATTAATTCTTTTAGCCTTTTTTATATTTAGGGCCAATTTTTAAATCCCTCTCAGTTAAAATCGCACCCTTTTACACATTTTTTGCTTTTTTGACAACCAATTTTATTGCGCCTAATCTTATAAAATCTAGTAGCGGATAGGGGATTAAATGGCAATTCACATTATTGTAGATGGCTATAATCTCATCGGTAGTGAAAAGGGCTTAAAGGGGAACCTCGAAAGCAAGAGGAATCTGCTTATCCAACAGCTCCGGCAATATCAGGAGAGGAAAGGCCTTCCAGTTACCGTGGTTTTCGACGGCTGGCATTCAGGATGGGTTCATGAGGTGGAAGAGAGATCTGGGGGAATTACAGTGATATTCTCTCGACAAGGAGAGAAGGCGGATGCTGTAATCCAAAGGCTAGCTCGGGAGATGAGTAGCGGATGCGTCGTGGTAACTTCGGATCGGGAAGTACGTAGCGCTGCGGAGAGAAGCGGTGCAGTGGCCATTTATGCGGGAGAGTTCAACGCTAAACTTAGAAATCTCGACAGAGAGATTTCAATTGAAGAAGACGAAGGGTTGGAGGAACTAAGGGATGAAGCGAAGAGAGGCAACCCGAGAAGACTATCGAAAAGAGAAAGAAAGAGAAGAGAGAGACTCAAAAAACTATAGATAAAGGTTTGCTTTCCTCCTTGACATGACGCCCCTCTAGCTATAGAAGCGGCTGATTATGGCAGATCTAAAAGATCGCATCATTAGAGCAGCGAAGCTCGATGTGACCCTGTACGAAGAGGTCGAGGCTGACAAGGAGGCTATGGGCCAAGCCACAGCCGTTGTGGTGCTCTCCAGTGTGGCCGCCGGCATCGGCTCCTTTCACCACGGAGGTGTTGGAGGGATCGTCATAGGGGCTGTCGGCGCGCTCATAGGCTGGTATGTGTGGGCCTATCTCACATACATAATCGGCACGAGATTCCTGCCAGAACCCCAAACCCAGGCGGATGTGGGACAGCTTCTCCGAACCACAGGATTTTCCAGCTCCCCTGGCTTAATTCGCATTCTAGGGTTGATCCCGGGGGTGACGGGGCTTGTCTTTCTCATAGCCCTAATCTGGATGCTAGTAGCGATGGTGATAGCAGTAAGACAGGCGCTCGATTACAGCGGGACGCTCCGGGCTTTTGGCGTTTGTGTGATCGGCTGGCTGATTCAGGCGCTTATCCTCTTATTGGTTTATTCCCTTCTGGGGAGCCCCACGGCGGGAGTCCACATTTGATTCCACTCCGCGACGATAACCCTACGGTCTTATGGCCGATCGTTACCGTCACCCTAATCATCATTAATGCTACAGTTTTCTTTTACGAATTATCTCTCCTATCCTACGGGCCAAGGGCTTTGGATAGCTTCATCTATCAGATGGGGATGGTGCCGGCATCAATATTGAAGACCCATATCCCGGGTACCGGCGGATACTTTACAATCTTTAGCTCGATGTTTTTGCACGGCGGTTGGATGCACGTGATCGGCAACATGCTCTACTTATGGATCTTCGGCAATAACATTGAAGACAGCATGGGGCACCTGCGCTTTGTCATCTTCTATTTGGTTGTAGGATTGGCGGCTGCCCTGATCCATCTCGCTTTTAATCCTACTTCGACGGTTCCGACGATTGGCGCTTCAGGGGCGGTTTCTGGGGTGCTCGGTGCCTACCTCGTGCTTTTTCCCCATGCACGAATCCTGACTTTTGTTCCTCTAGGACCGTTTTTTCGGATCGTCTACCTTCCTGCCTGGGTCCTGCTCATCTTCTGGATCGGGTTGCAATTGCTCCACCAGGCCCTAGATCCAAGGGATCCAATGGCCGGAGGGGTGGCCTATGCTGCTCACATCGGCGGTTTTGTAGCCGGCCTTGCCCTTATCTCCCTTTTTCGCAAATACCGGCGCAGAACCCATTTCCAGTACTTTTGAATAAAGTTACCACTGTGGTTGTCGAATTATTTGGAATCCCGGAACTTGCTGGATAATTTCTAGGTTATGTATATAATCCTAATAAAGGAGGGACATATATGAAAATGAAGGTTACCACATATTTACTATTCTTAGCTTTGGCTATCCTAATCCCCTTGGCGAGCGTCCAGGCTTGGGAGCCGAGCAAGCCCGTTGAGTTTGTCATCCCTGCGGGGACTGGAGGCGGGGCCGATGTTATGGCCCGGTTTATCTCTCCCCTGATCAGCAAGCACAACCTCTCCCCGCAACCTTTCGTTGCCGTCAACAAGTCTGGGGGAGCAGGAGCTGAGGGTTTCACCTATGTCAAAGGTAAAAAGGGCGAGGCCCATCTTATCATCATTACTCTCTCCAATCTTTTCACTACACCTCTTGCAACCGGCGTCCCCTTTAATTGGAAAGACCTTACACCCATTGGCCGGCTTGCTTTGGACGAATTCGTTCTTTGGGTGAACAGCGAGACACCCTATAAAACAGCGAAAGAGTACATCGATGCAGTTAAAAAATCCCCCGGCACTTTCAAGATGGGTGGGACAGGGACCGCGCAGGAAGATCAGATCATTACAGTGCAACTGGAGCAGGCCTTGGGAGTGAAATTCATCTACGTGCCTTTCAAGGGTGGGGGCGACGTAGCCGTCAATCTGGTTGGAAAGCACGTCGATTCCACCGTAAACAATCCCAACGAAGCTGTGGGACACTGGAAAGCTGGTAGGGTAAGACCCCTAGCTATCTTCGATACTGAGCGTCTAGATCTGCCTGATTGGAAATCCATCCCCACAATCAAGGAGGCCCTGGGCCTAGATATTCATTATTTGATGCTCCGCGGAATCTTTAGTGCTCCGGGGATTCCTAAGGATGCCCAGGAGTGGTATATTAACTTATTCAAGAAGGTCACCGAGACTCCCGAATGGAAAAAATTTACCGATGACGGTGGACTGAAACGAGCTTTTCTCACCGGCCCTGCCTATGTCAAATGGCTCGAGGAAACAGAAAATCTCCACAAGGACCTCATGGCCAAAGGCGGGCTAATCAAGAAGTAGTCACCTGACCGTATCACACAGCAAGGGAAAAAGGCAGGATGCGCAAGGCGGACATCGCGTGCGGACTCACCATTCTGCTTCTAGGCGGGCTTGTGCTATGGGAATCTCTCAAGCTCAAAATCGGCTGGGGGCTGAATGGCCCTGAGGCCGGTTTCTTTCCATTCTGGCTTGCTACGGGGCTAGTGATTTGCAGTGCCCTCATCATTTTTAAAGCTTTTCGAGACCGCTCGCCTTCTAGCGGGCGGCCCTTTGTCCAGAAGGGGGGATGGATTCCAGTCATCAAGGTAGCCCTTCCGGCCTTTGGGATGGTGGCCCTCACCGAGGCAATTGGCCTATACCCGGCGGCCTTTATTTATATGGCCGTCTATATGCGGTGGATCGGAAAGAACCGCTGGATCACTACCCTCCTGGTTAGTATCCTTTTGCCGGTTGCTAGCTATTTCATCTTTGATAAATGGTTCCTCATCCCCATGCCGAAGGGTTACTGGAGCTGGATCAGTGGACTTTACTAGCAAGGGAGAGATTGTCTGATGGAAGCCTTTGCCAACCTCCTCATGGGATTTGAGATCGCCCTTTCGCCCTATAATCTCCTCATAGCGACCATTGGGATTGTCCTGGGAACCATCATCGGAGTGCTGCCGGGTTTAGGCGGAGCTAACGGCGTGGCCATCCTCCTGCCGATTACCTTCGTCATGCCGCCGACCTCGGCCATCATTCTGCTTTCCTGTATCTATTGGGGCGCCCTGTTCGGCGGGGCCATTACCTCCATCCTATTTAACATACCCGGAGAGCCATGGTCGGTGGCCACTACCTTTGATGGTCATCCCATGGCAAAACAGGGCAGGGGGGGAGAGGCCCTGATGGCCGCTTTTATTTCCTCTTTTTTTGGCGCTGCCTTTGCGATCGTCCTGGTAACATTTTTCGCTCCTCTCATCGCCGAGTTCTCGCTTAAATTTGGCCCGCCCGAGTTTTTGGGAATTCAAATGCTTACCTTCAGCGCCTTTGTCGGATTGGGAGGAGGGTCTGCACCCAAGACGCTGGCTGCCATTTTTATCGGCTTCATCATGGCTGCCGTAGGCTTGGACATTATCAGCGGACAGTTGCGGCTCACCTTCGGGACAATCGAGCTGATGCGGGGATTCAACTTTGTTGTAGCGGTGATCGGTCTTTTCGGCATCGGCGAGATACTCCTCACCGTTGAGGAGGGGCTTGAGTTAAAAGGAGTTCAGGCAAGAGTTACCTTGGGCACCGTCACGAGAACTTTGAGAGAGCTGCTGCAGTACTGGAGAACTTTTATCCGTGGCGCCCTTATCGGCTCCTGGATGGGCATCAAGCCCGGCGGGGCTACCCCGGCCTCATTCATGAGTTATGGTTTTGCCAAAAGGCTTTCCAAAAATCCCGAGAAGTTCGGCAACGGGGCAATTGAGGGTGTGATTGCCCCCGAGACCGCAGCCCACGCCGCCGGCGTCTCCGCCCTCCTACCTATGATCACGCTCGGCATCCCCGGCTCGCCTACGGCGGCGGTGATGTTGGGAGGGCTTATGATCTGGGGCCTGCAGCCGGGACCGATGCTCTTTAAGGAGAGGCCTGAATTTGTCTGGGGCCTGATCGCCAGCATGTATACGGGAAACGTGATCGGCGTCTTGATTGTCTTGCTCTTTGTCCCTTTCTTTGCCGCGATTCTAAGACTTCCCTTCGCCATTCTCTTTCCCTCCATCGTCTTTGTCTGCGCCATCGGCTCCTTTGCGGTAAACAACAGCACCACGGACATCTGGTACATGATGCTCTTCGGGGTCGTGGGTTATGTCTTCAAGAAACTCGATTACCCTATCGCCCCAATGGTTCTTGCCCTGGTCTTGGGAGATATGGCAGAAACTGCCCTGCGCCAAAGCCTGATCATGTCACAGGGCTCTGCGATGATCTTCTTTGCCAGTCCCATCAGCGCGGTCCTGGTTATCGCCTCCTTCCTATTGCTGATCTGGCCTTCGATCAGTCCCTACCTGCACAGAAAAGGAGCGGGGTAGGGGCTCAGGGTGGATTTTTTCTACCTGTGGGCCGGCGGAAAAAGCTCAGGACGTACGTACTGCGGTCCGCCATTGAAGGCGCTGGGGTGGATGTATCTGCGGTCTTCGAAGTTCGGCCGAAAAACCGTTCTGCAACCTTCAGGGATGAGACAGGGTTTTTTCTTGGAGCGGCGGACTATAGGGTGGACCACCACGACATGAAAATACTGGGGGTTATAGTGAATGATTGGCTGATCAAGCTGAGTTGCTTCGAGTTCTATGGGGATAACCGCCTCGGGAGTTTTTGCCTCCAAGACAGGATCTTGCCTCGCAACCTCGGATAGGGTCGAGGTTTCGGAGGATTCACTTTTTGTGTCAATGTCCCTGCGAATGGTGAGAAGAGGGGACCCCCTCAAATGCTCGGGGACTGAATGCAAGTTGTCAGTAAAATGAACAACCCCTCTGGCATCGGTCCATTGGAATAGTTCTGCCCTCAGGGGAATAGGGGAGAGGAAAAAAAGCGTCAAAAAGAGAAATCCCAGCTTTACTTTTTGCAGCATATATATTTAGACGAAAGAAAAGAGACTCTATTCGGCCCTAGCGTCTATAGTCTGAATTCGGGTGATCATCCCGTTGGTAAAGGTCAAGACAGGACCGCCGTCGTAAATCCACTGCTGCTGCTCACCCATTAGGGTGCTGGCGGCTTTTAGCTTGACCACTCTCGTCGGTTTGCCCAAGGCCACCTTGGCCTCGCTCATAGTCATTCCCAGTACAGCCTTCCTTTTAAGTACAGCCTCCTTCACGTGCTCCGGCCAAGGCTGGGCTCGTATCCATGCCTCACGCTTATTTTCCTCGTTAGCTTCTTTTGCTGACTTTCTCTTTTGGTCTCTGTCTGGGTCCAGGGTTGCGATAGTGGAGTTAAGCTCCTCCAAAAAGGAATCGACGCTGATGTATCCTTCCTTTCCAGGAGCAAATCTCACCTTATAGTAGAGCCTTTGCGTGGATGCCCCGACTATTTCAGTAATCTCGAAAGATTCCTTGGCGCCAGCAAGGAAAGAAGGGGCGGAAGGCGAAGGGGAAGAAAAAAAGACAGGTTTTTGGTTTTCCTCAGCGACTACCCAGTAGGTTTTGCCCACCCGCTTGCCATGGGCTTCTAGCTGCTTTTCGGTAAGAGGCAAGGAGGCGGATCCTGCAGTAAGGTAACCAGGGAGAAGTAGGAAAATAAGAGCTATAGCCATAGAGGGGTTAAAGTACATACGGTTTCTCGCGTGCACGTATCGAGAAAACTATCAGGCCCCCTTGAAGTTTTGGTTGCGGGGCCGGGATTTGAACCCGGGACCTCAAGGTTATGAGCCTTGCGAGCTACCAGACTGCTCCACCCCGCGACACTGAGTTGACGTTAAACTAGTACCTTGCGCTTCTGCCGGAGTCAAGTTAGGAACGCGGGATGAGTGAAAAATTTCAAAATCCGTTATTGACGGT
>JBOHVJ010000363.1:0-3935 GCA_050735075.1 Binatia bacterium | reverse complement strand
AGTCAGGGTTTTTCAACGCGGGGAAGGAATCGTTGGCAAGGTGGCAGAAAGCGCGGAGCCTATAATCTTCGAAAATAGCCAGTCCGACCCCCGGTATCTGGAGTTGAGCCATACCCAAGTGTCACGAGAATCTGGATTTAGCTTCTTCGGGGCATTTCCCATGAAGACGAAAGAGAGGTCGGCTGGGACCCTGGTCTGCGTTGGCCGAGAGCCACGGCGGCTTACCCCTGATGAGATTCGCTTGGTCACGTCCATGACGGAGCAGATCGGTGTTGCCGTTGAAAATGCTAATCTTTTTGCCGATGTAAGAGGAAAGACCGTCGAGTTAGAGAAACTTAACCGCGATCTCGAAGAGGCTAATCGAGCTAAGTCGGAATTTCTAGCGGCGATGTCCCATGAGCTGCGCACGCCTCTCAATCTCATCATGGGCCATATCGATTTGCTTAGAGACAACTATTTCGGTGAGATCAATGAGAGACAGAAGGAGAGCCTAAATAAGATTAACCGGTCTTCTAAAATGCTGCTCAAGCTCATTAATGACGTGCTAATGCTTACCAAGATGGAAGCGAAAAAGATGGCACTTGATGTTACGACGTTTCCCTTGGATGAGATCATCACCCACACGCAGATCTACGTGGAGCAGCTTAACCGAGATAACCGCTTACAAGTCTTGTGGAAGGTGGAGCCAGATCTGCCTCCCTTGACCACGGATGAGATGAAGCTCGAGGAGATCCTGCAAAACTTAATTGGGAACGCCTTCAAGTTCACGCTAACGGGCACAATAGAGGTCCGGGTGCGTGACCTTCAGGGGGAAGGGCGAGTCGAGTTTGCTGTGGCCGATACCGGCATTGGCATTGAAAAAAGTGATCTCGGCAAGATCTTTGATCAATTTCATCAGCTCAAGGAAGCGCACACGGGAAACTACGATGGAGTGGGGTTGGGGCTTAGTATTGTGAAGAGGTACCTCGATCTTATGCAGGGGGAGATCCGAGTCGAAAGTCAGCCAGGAAATGGTTCGACGTTTACCTTCACCTTGCCTTATGCCTTCTCCCAGCATCCAAGACTCCCAGCGGCTAGGCTAGAAAGCCAAGAAGCTGACAAGGATTTGAGTTCCTAGCTCCAAGAGACGGCCTGATATTAGGCAAACTGTCTTAGTAATTCCAAATGTGCATTGTGCACATCTCAGGTATAATGCTGCGCTATTTCAAAAAACCACCTTATTTCAGATGTCCAACAACAAGTTGAAAGAGCTTGACCCAGATGACAACTTCATGTAATTGACAACAAAGATCCACAGAGGAGGACTAAATCAATGTCAATGTACCACGGCTTTGCTAAGTCGCTTGGCAGGTTAGCCCTGCTCATCACCATAGGGGCCGTCGTCTGGAGTACCCCTTTGATCGCCTATGCCCTAGAGGAGGCTCAAGAGTCTGTTGCCGGCGAAGACCTTGAACGGGATCCCTGGGAGCCATTCAACGAGACGATGTTCTCTTTCAACCGCCAGGTTGACCGTTTCGTTTTAAAGCCCGTAGCTACGGCTTGGGATGCCGTCCTCCCGGATCCAGTCCAGAGAAGCCTCAGGAATGCGCTAGATAATCTCGCTGTCGTGCGGCGGCTTGTCAACAACCTTTTCCAACTTAAACTCGTCGGTGCTGGCCGTGAGGTAGCTCGCTTCACCATCAACAGCACGATCGGCGTCGCCGGGCTCTTCGATGTTGCAAAGGACGGGTTGGGCATCGATCAGAGCGACGAGGACACTGGACAGACACTGGGAGTTTACGGCATTGGGCCAGGCCCTTACCTGATCCTGCCATTTTTACCGCCGATGACGGTCCGGGATGGAATTGGTTACGCCGCAGACGGCGCTATGAACCCGCTTAACTACTTTATCCCATTCGCAGCCACGGCGGGTATCTATGGCACAAACGCTGTCAACGAGCGGTCGCTTAGTCTCGATAAGTTTGAGCGTGTTGAAGAGTCAGTTATTGACCTCTACAGCGCCGTGAGGAATGCCTATTTGCAAAGGCGGGCAGCAGCTATCAAAGAGTGATTGAGTCGAGCCGTGATGGCGAGGAAAAGCGAGTTTCTGGCGGGAAAGAAGATTGACCCTGCGCCGATCAACCCGTCAACTTCTATCACGGATCTGGTGGACAACAACTTTATCTCCTATAACGCCGGCCGGCTGCGTGAGGCCTGCAGGCTGTTTACTGACAAGATCCTTCAAGATGATGTCACCGTTGGCTTAAGTCTCAGCGGCGCCCTGACTCCGGCAGGCCTCGGTATCTCCGCCCTTATTCCCCTCATCGAAAATGGTTTTGTAGACTGGATAGTCAGTACCGGAGCCAATCTCTACCATGACACACATTTCGCCATGGGGCTTCCTATGCACCGTGGTACTCCCGACGCAAACGATGTGACCCTGAGAGAAGAAGGCATTGTCAGGATCTACGACATTTTTTTTGATTATGACATTCTGATCTCTACGGATGATTTTTTCCGTGAGATCCTCAAGGCCCCTGAGTTCCAAAGGGAGATGAGCACCTCGGAACTCCACTTCGTCGTGGGAAGGTATCTCTCTGAGCGGGAGAAGGTACTGGGAACAGAAAGAAAGTCCCTCCTGGCCACAGCCTATCAGTACGGAGTCCCCATTTACACCTCTTCTCCGGGAGACAGTTCCATTGGGATGAATGTGGCGGCATTGGCCCTGAAAGGAAACCGGCTTAAGTTTGATGTCTCTTTGGATGTCAATGAGTCTGCAGCGATTGTACTTGAGGCCAAGCGGACCGGGGGAAGGAGTGCGGCAATCATCCTAGGAGGAGGCTCGCCAAAAAATTTCCTCCTGCAAACTGAACCCCACATCCAGGAGGTCCTTAGCCTAAACGAGAAAGGGCATGATTACTTTATCCAGGTAACAGATGCCCGGGTAGATACGGGAGGGCTCTCTGGAGCTACACCGGGCGAAGCGGTCAGTTGGGGAAAGATTGATCCAGACCAGCTTCCTGATTCCGTCGTCTGCTATGTGGACTCAACCATTGCCCTCCCCATCCTCACCGCGTATGCCCTGGCGGCACATCCTCCTAGGAAACCCAAGCGTCTCTTTGACCGCCGGGAGCATCTGCTGAAGAATATCGAGAAGGAATTCAAGGAAAAGTTCGGCAAGATCAAAATACGGTAGATAAACAGGGATATTAAGACAGTCCCAGGATGCCGGAGCCGGCATCCTGGACCGTCGCTACTCTAGGTTGGAGAGAAACGCGGGGGAGAGATTGCCTCTCCGCTAACCGCTAAAGGTTGCCGTCCTTATCGTTGCTCTACTTGTGCGGTGCGTTTTGCCTCTGAGGAGACTGCAATAGCCTCTTTATAAACCAGAATCTCGATGCGTCGGTTTTTCTGCCGTCCTTCTCGTGTGCTGTTATCCACCAGAGGGGCGCTCTTCCCGTACGACACTGCGGTCACACGGATAGGATCCATCTTCTTCTGCGTGATGAGATACCTCGCCACGCTATCCGCTCTTTTCCGTCCCAAGTCGTAGTTGTAGTCCTCAGGGCCTGTGCCGTCGGTATGTCCAGCGATGAGGAAGATGGCACCTTCTGTTATCTCAGCTTTGAGATCACTTAAAAAGCCATCGATCTCCCTTTTCGTTTGATCTGTCAAGGCAGCCGAGTTAAAAGCGAAATTCGCCCCCTCCTTAAGATTCAGGACAAATCTTCTTTCCAGCCGAAGGTTGGCAAGGCTACTCAGGGCTTTTTCTGCCTTGGCATCAACCTGATTTAGACGACCCTCCATATCGTTCATCCGCCCCCCCATCTGGGCCAGGCGGGAATCCGTAGCAGAGAGCTGTCCCCCTAACTTGTCAATCCGACCCTCTGCCGTAGAAACGCGTCCCTCCACGGGACTCATCTGTTCCCTCACCCAATCCCGAGTCGCTACGCATC
>JBOHVJ010000362.1:0-2531 GCA_050735075.1 Binatia bacterium | reverse complement strand
GACCTATCAGAAATAGCCTGGAGAACGTCAGTCGGTCCATTCTGAAAGTCTCCCGAAGGATCCCTGACAGAGATGTCGCCGTCTGCGAATCTCAGACGTTTGTTCTGGTCCGAATGAGGTTATCTTTCACAGGTACGCTCCATACTGAGCTGGAAGTCGGCGCTGGGCCGGAGGTGACCTCCCGTGCGCAGTCTTTGGCGGGAAAGAGCGTCACGTGAACCCTGGGGATCGGCGTACCTTGTTGGCTGCAGATTCGGAGGTAGATTCAGGAAGCCCTGGAGGGGAAAGCTATCTCCAATAATCGGGCGCCATATGGCATTCGAACCGGTCAGCGTAACTTCAATCTATCCAATATCTCTTCGACTTGCCCGATGAATAACCTCTCTCGAAAGTACGTGCCATACTGCCCTTCTGCATTCTTCACGATACGCTCTCGTTCCACATCATTTCTCAAGTAGTACTCGCATTTTTCTCTCAAGTCACTAAGATCCCATTTCACCGGAACGTAGGTTTTCTCAGCTACGTATATATTAGGCAGTGTGTTCAGATGTTCCATAGAAGGTTTAATCAAAAGACTTCCACAAATGACCGCCTCAAAATCCCGACGACAGATCTCTCCCCACCCGAACGGGCTGACGGTGATCCTGCTCGTCCTCAATTCGTCCAAATACTCCTGCCACGGGCGCTTAGAAGCTTTCGCTACAATCTTGTACTCTCCGCGCATCTCAATCAATTTCTGCAGAACTGAATTTCGATGATAGGAATACCATTCACGATGAGGCGTCTTTTTCGTTCCAACCCGACAGCTAACGTCAGTGCTCCTCTCATTATTCGCAAAGGCCTTGTAATTCTGTTGGCAAAACTCTCTATCTAGGTCCTCCCTAGAACCGATATTCCAGCCAAGAACCACTTTGTGCCGGTGCGCTTGATGACCGATGACACTGCCCGTAAATGCCGTCTTCAGGTTGCCCTTTCGAATAAGGTAATCAGAAAATATCCTTCCGTCCAAATACTGATTCTTGTAGAGATTGACATTTCTGAAGATCTGCTTCTTGATGTACAAATCGACATAGGGCAACACACTAAACCCCTTCGCATTCGCATACGTGCTATCCCATGAATCAAGCCAGACGAGTCTCGCTCTGCCTGTAACCCCCCTCAGGATATCGATCCTCTCTTCAGATGTGAGCCCTGTAAAGCAGCTATCCTGAATGAATACGACGTCACAATGACCCGCGTAGAGATCAGTTGTTATCTGTCTTGCGTCAGCAATGTTTATGTCATCAAATACGAAGCGAAGCTTCTCTTCCAGTTCCGCGCGATGCTTAAAGAAGGGATATACCTGAGCTTCGGCGGCCTTGCGCCTATGCGTAAAGAGAAACGCCTTCAGGAGTCTCATCTGCGACCGTCAAGCCATTGTCCGCTTGCTCTCGGAGTTCACGCGGGGGGATGGGGTAGTTGCAGTTGATATCTCCTTCGCACAATACCGACACGCCCTAGCGTGGCGAGCGCAAGCCCCTGAAGCAAGAGGGGAAATCCCGGGGGAAGAAACCGCGCGATGGCCAAACAGTTCCGAAGGCCAGAAATCCTTTCGCCACGAGCCACTGCTGCTCTAAGTCGCCTAAATTGGAAATGCTGTATTCTTGCGCGACGTTTGACCTTCCATCGGCGATAGGCCTCGATGCTCAGACGCTGCTTCATGATTGGCCCCCACCGGCGATCAAACTTACGAAAACCGCGCAGTTGTGCGGATGGATCATTCGATATTTGAGGGCCGAAGTGGTCGTGTTTGATGACCAGGATCTCATTCACCGCCAGGAAATGATTGGATGCCTGCGCTAATCGCAGCCATAGGTCGATGTCGTTTGAACTGGGAAATCCTTCGTCAAAGCCACCGCTACTCAAGAGAGAGGCGCGCTTCACGACGAACGCCGACGCGGTAGGAGGTCTCCGGTTCCTGAGCAAATGGTCGATCACGTCCCCTTCATGGAGCCTGCCGGTTGACGGCACCGTACGCTTCGTTGATCCCTCACGTTGATCGCACAGGCAATACACAACCGTGGCATGGGAGCCATTGGACTCTCGCAGACGACCAACCTGCAATTCCAGCTTGCGTGGTAGCCACTCATCGTCGCTGTCCAGAAAAGCCACCCACTCTCCCTGGGCGGCCTGAATGCCGACGTTTCGAGCGCGACTCGCACCACAGTTCCTCTCGAGTCGTACGTAGCGCATTCGCGCGCCGCGAAACTGCTCAATAATTTCCCGTGTGTGGTCTGTGGACCCGTCATCGACCACGATGATTTCGTAGTCCGAGAAGGTCTGGACGAGAACGCTATTGATCGCGCGACTCAGCAAGGGCGCCCGGTTATGCGTGGGGATCACAACGCTCACAAACGGAGAGGCGTGTCGTGAAGTCTCCAAAATGTGCTCCCTCCTTGTTAATGTCCACGTGCGCGGTGAACTCTCCACCGCCTGACCAGATCCGCTAGGGCAACAACCGATTTCGCTGAAGACACGGCCCGATGGACAGC
>JBOHVJ010000361.1:0-16728 GCA_050735075.1 Binatia bacterium | reverse complement strand
GCTACATAGGTCGCTTCACCAGGGTAAATAAGAAGAGCAGGACTTTGCTCCTGATGGCGAGGGAAGATAACGAAGTTCGGCCGCTGAAAATATTTGTGTACGGCTTGTCCCCATGGAGCAAAATCACTCAAGTAAATGACATTTTCCCGTGTGGCGGCGACCAGGCCGTCAATAGAGAACCTTTCCATAAGATGAAGGGCGCGCTCTCGGTTAAACAGCATCCTCATTACCTATGAAGGCTATCGAAGGGCCTTTTGCTGATAGGAAGGATCAGCATACTTCTCCGGTGAGGATAGAGGGGGTTTCATCTGCCCAGTTTCAACCATGAGGTCGAGGATCTGTTTTATCCCTTCCATACTAAGGTTTCCCGACTTGACCAACCCTACGCGGACAAACGAGTCGTAGCTCCCCGGCACATGGCGCTCGTCTACGGGAACCTTCTTTTTGAAGATCGTGATCGCCTCATCACGATTCTTCGGCTCCAAGAGCCAATCCACAGCCTTAATATAAGCGCGGAGGTAACGGACGAGCGGCGCCTCATTCTCCTTTGCCCAACTGCGTCGCGCGCCACCTGAAGAGCCGGGAAAATCAGGGAAGTGCTCCGCCAGTCCGGTCAGTCTGGAAAATCCTTGGGAGATCGCATCTAAACTTAACGGAGGGTTAAGGAATGTCCCTTCCGCCTTGCCCTCCTTGACGGCGAGAAAGCGCTTTTCCGCTCCTCCAAGGTTGGGCAATAACTTGTAATCTTGAGGTGGGAGACCGTTTTTGCCAAAAACTTTCTGGAAAAGGAGCCAATATCCTGTCGTAGGACGGTCCAAAGCGATCGTCTTTCCCCTTAGATCGCCAATTGAACGGATCTGGGGATGGACTACAAAGTCGAAGATGGGACGAGAGATTGTCATAAACACGAAAAGCTCTCTTCCTCTTTCGGCAGCTCGAATGAAATGGTCTGCGGCTTGATGGGTTATGTGGTAAGTGCCTTGAGCCAATCCATCAATCTGCCGGCCTGAGTCCCCAGTTACAACAACTTCGACACTGAGCCCCTCCCCGCTAAAGTAACCCTTTTCTTCAGCTACAAATAAGGGCCAGTTGTTGGCGGACTGACTGATCACACCCACCTTCAGCGTCTGCGCCGGGCTTCCTGTTGTAAAAAGCATAGATTCAACGAACAGTAACAGACTAATAAATCTCATGGACCGCTTCATAGTTCTGCTCCTCATCATTACCATTCCATGGTGAATGATAAGTGATTTTTCTAATCCTTATCGATCATCTTTAGATCTATTTCAAGGGTAGGGAAAAAAGGGAGACCTAAAACAAAAGGGTAACTCAGCCCCTGTGCCAAGAAGAAGCGGAGTATTCTGATAAGAGCACGCTAAAAAGGATATTTAATGATAGGAGATATTCCCGCTCCCCTGATCCTCCTCAGGGTCGAGTAGCGGTTTGCGTCCGGCAAAACCATCCTCAATGCGATGCCAATAGCCGATGCCCTCCTCACCGAAGCGCCAACAGAGGAATACAATCTCCCCTCCCAAAAGACAGGGAAAATCCACCAATCCTTGCTCGATGCCCTTACACACACAGCCGTGGCTGTTGATCTCCTCCACTAAGCCCTTGACCTCATGAATCAGACGCGCAATCACCTCATTTTCCTGCAAGCGGTCCATGAGGTCCGGCCTATTGGGGGTGATCCGCTCTTCGCGGATCACCGTCTCACTCCTCTTTCTCAAGAACTCAAGGTTATCGAAGATCCGCTCCATCAATGGTCGCAGAGTTGGAAGGAGGTCATTGGCCTCAGCGACGGTAAAGAGACGGGGAAAAAGCTGCGACGAGGCCATCTCACCTAACTTTCCATTGACTGAGAGCGGGGGGCTATAGGGACATGCCCTTTTTGATTTCCCGCAGTAATGCAATATTGTCCGTATGGCCAGTCATGTGGGCTGTAACCATGCCCCGGATCGGGCGCCCCAGGAGATAAAAGTCACCGACAATATCTAGAATCTTGTGGCGCGCGAACTCATTGGGAAATCGCAACTCTGTGTTAATGATCTTTTCGTTGTCAATGAGGATACAATTGCTGAGTCTGCCGCCATTCACTAGACCCAACTTCTCTAGCTTCTCGATGTCCTTGAGAAAGCCGAAGGTCCTAGCCGGCGCGATCTCCTCCTTAAAAGACTCTGGACCCTTATAGACGTAGGTATATTCCTGGACTCCTACCGGGTTGGGGTAGTTGAGAAGATATCGGACACCAAAGGTATCCGCGGGCTCGATGCTGATGCGCTCTCCACCTTTCACACCGACTTGATAGGGCCGGTCGACAACGATCTCAGAGCATACCTCTTCCTCCTCCTTGATCCCTGCCTCCTCGATCAGATGACAAAACTCCAGAGCTGACCCATCCATAATAGGAATCTCCCCTTGCATCTTGACCAGCAAATTGCTGATTCCATAACTGTGCAGTACAGCCAGAAAGTGTTCTACGGTCCCCACCTGAATCCCTTTGCCCCGAAGCGAGGTAGCGTAACCCGTTGACCCCACATAATCCAGATACGCAGGGACGGTTGCATCGGCTGAGATTCCGCTAAAAAGGATCCCGCTATTGGGAGGAAGCGGATGGAGAATAACACCGGTCTTAATACCAGAATGGAGTCCCTGACCGGAAATCACTACGCTCTTCTTCAAGGTCTTCTGTTTGAACCTCCTCACCGCGGCTCTCACGGACTTCGAGGTTCGCGGGCGCCGTCCACCTTTACCCTTCTCTGGCCTTCCGCCAGCTCCCTCGCGTATCTTGAATGCAGAAGATTGCGCCAGGGCACGACGCGCCGCCAACAACAACCCATCCAGGGATAGAGGCTTTTCGAGGAAGTCAAACGCCCCTAGCTTGGTGGCCGCCACTGCTGTATGAATATTCCCATGGCCCGAGATCATGATCACATGAACCTCGGGCTCCTCTTCCTTAACCTGTTTGAGAAGGCCGATTCCATCTACCCCGGGCATCCATATATCCAGAAGAACAAGATCGGGACGTTCCTTGCGGATCAGATCCAAAACCTCGGTTCCGTCGGAGGCCTCGATGACCCGATAGCCCTCGTCGCTCAGGATCTCCCGGACAGATTCCCTAATCCCTTCCTCATCATCGACCACGAGGATCGTTCTTTGCTTGGATTTCACTCTTAGGTTCCCCACGCCTTTTCCCCCTTGAACTCTAAGTGTGCCTGGTCTCGGACCGGCAATTCAATGATAAATCTTGTTCCTTTTGGCTCGTTAGGCCGCACCCGAATATAGCCCCGATGATCTGCTACGATGGCGCTGACGATCGTTAGTCCCAAACCGGTCCCCTCCTTTTTGGTTGAAAAGTAGGGCTCAAAGATCTTTGCCTTTACCTCAGGGGCAAGACCACATCCGTTATCTGCCACCTCCAACCGAACGATTCCAAAGGAGGGTTCATATGCTGTGGAGATCTTGACCTCCCCCCTTTCCTCTACTGCAGCCACCGCGTTGTCTAAAAGATTAATTAGGACCCGCTTGACTTGGTCTCGGTCCAATTGTAGCAGCGGGATATCCCCCCGCTGGAATTGAAAACTAATCCCTTTATGTCCCTCCTGAAAAAGAAAGAGGGCCTCTTTGACAATCTCGTTAAGGTCATTCGAGGTCAGCTCCGCCGCAGGGAGGCGAGCAAACTGAGAAAATTCGTTAACCAGGTTCTTTAGCTCCTCGACTTGCTGGATGATGGTTGAAGTGCATTTATCTAAAATCGCTCCATTTCCCTCCAGCACCTTCGCATAGCGCTTCCTGAGCCGCTGGGCGGAAAGCTGAATCGGGGTTAACGGATTCTTAATTTCGTGGGCGATTCTTCGCGCCACCTCACGCCATGCCTCCATTCTTTGAACCTTCTGGATCTGGGTAATGTCCTCCAGGAAAACCATGACCCCTAGCATTTTTCCTTCATCGTCTCTCAGGGTGGCCGCGGTCACCATCGCAGTAAGGATTCGATCGGGTAGAGGTATCTTTACCTCCCGCTCGACGCTCACACGCCCCCTGATATGCTCCATGATTTCCCGCATGACCTTCAGGTGCTCTGATCGAAAAACCTCTCCGTAATCTTTCCCCAGGGCCTGCTCCGCGCTGACTCCTAACATCTGAACTGCAGCCCTGTTCATTGTAGTGACCTTTCCCGCCGGATCCACAGAGATCACCCCTGCGGTAATATTGGCCAGGAGGGTCTCCATGTATCGTCCCCTTCGTTCGAGCTCCAAATTGATCTGCTTCAAATCCCGGGTCATTTGGTTGAAAGAACCCACCAGAGTCCCAATCTCGTCATCCCCGGGCGACTCAATCTGATAATCCCAATTCCTGTTGGCCACCTCATGGGTCCCCTCCGCGAGTCTCTGGATCGGCACGGTAATCCCCTTGGCCAGATAGAGGCCAAACCAAGTGGCCGAGAAAATGATCACTAGAGTGATCAGGAGCAGGGTCAAGATATAGCTGTTCTTGACCGGTTTTTTCAGAATCGTCAGATGCTTGTGCTGTTCGTAGGAGCGCGAAATTTCAGAGACCCGCTTCGTGATGCTTTTGGGCACGTAGTAATCTACAACTACCGCCCCCAAAATCTTTCGGTCACCGCTGTAGACGGGCACCCCGCCTCGGATGATATCCCCCTCACCAAGGGCCTGGGTCGCTGTTGCTTCCAAGCCGCGGAGCGCGCGGGTGAGAAAATCGGCCTCGGGTTTAATCGTCACACCCGTCGGCACCTGATCGTTGAAGGCGACCACAAGGAGCTGCTGATCGGGAGAAAAGACTTCAACGGTTCCCAGATTGTACTCCCGTTGCTTCGTCTGGATAAATTTCTTGAGTTCCCCGATGCGGTCCGGATCAAAGAGCCCTTCTTGGGTGATACGTTGACTCACTTGGCGGGCATAGAAAAGGGCATTATTGGCAGAATTCTGATAGTAGGTGTGGCCGATCTCCAGCGACCCTTGAAGGGCATTCTCTACCTGGACGTCGAACCACCTTTCGAAGGAGCGCGTCACGAAGCCCCCCGCGATAATGAAAAGCATCAAGGTAGGAACGAGGGAAAGGGCAATGAAGGCCAGAACCAAACGAACTCGGAGACGGGAGCCCAGGATGCGCCTCTTTCGTTCAAAGAGAAGTTTCACCAGGTTTCGGACCACCAAAAAGACCATCAGGATCAGCAAGATGATATTGATGTTCAGGAGGAGGAAGAAGGCGATGTTGTTGCTCAGCGAATATTCGGTGGAGATCTCAGGATGCTCGACTTCGAAAAAAGCGAAAAGAAGTACCATCAAGGTGGTGATGAGGATCACCAAGCCTTCCCGCTTTCTCCGTTTGGCCTCTTCTTGTCTCAAACTATCTTCTAATACCTTTGATGTATCCGATGCTTCCATGTTCTTTACAGTTACCTAAAGAGTTCAAAAAAACTAGCGAATTTTACCTCCTGAAGAGATAAAGGACAAGGGTTAAAATCAGGCTTATAAGCAGGCAAGTTGTCAGAGGAAAATATAAACTAAAGCGCTCCCTCTGGATATGAATGTCCCCTGGGAGCTGACCCAACCAAGGAATCTTCGCACCCAGGGTGAAGAGAAGCCCTAGGACAACTAAAACGATACCGAAAATGATGAGCAACCTACCAAAACCAACCATATCTCTGACATCAGCCCTTAGCCTTTAGCAATCGCTGTCAGCTTTCAGCTCTTAGGCCGATAACTGACTGCTTAGAGCTGATTGCTATTTTAAAAGAGACTCTCCTGCTTCTTACCCTGCTTGCGACCAAAATGTTCATAGGCTAAAGAGGTTGCGACACGACCTCTCGGGGTTCGGTGCAAAAAGCCAGCCTGGATCAGGAAAGGTTCGTAGACATCCTCGATCGTGTCCTTCTCCTCCCCGATGGCCGCTGCCAGAGTCTCCACCCCCACGGGACCCCCGCCAAACTTATCAAGCAAGGTAACAAGCAGCAATGTGTCCATTTTATCAAAACCCATAGGATCCACTTCTAACATCTTTAGCGCCTCTTCTGTCACCTTTTTGGTGATGATTCCGCGCGCCTTAACCTGCGCGTAATCCCGCACGCGACGCAGCAGCCGGTTAGCTATCCTCGGGGTTCCACGGGAGCGACGGGCAATCTCTGCCATTCCTTCGTCGTCCCCTTGCACGCCCAGAATCGAAGCGGAGCGAGTAAGGATCTGGACCAGTGTCTCAGGGGAATAAAAGTCAAGTCGGAAGATCGCCCCAAAGCGATTCCGCAAGGGAGAGGTGAGGAGGCCGGAACGAGTCGTCGCCCCGATCAGCGTGAAGCGCCTCAGTTCTAGCTTAAGGGATCTGGCCGACGGGCCCTGGCCGATCATGATATCTATTTGATAGTCCTCCATGGCCGGGTAAAGAATCTCTTCGACGACATGGTTCAGGCGGTGAATCTCGTCGATAAAAAGGATATCTCCCTCTTCCAGATTCGTCAGCAGCGCAGCCAGATCTCCGGGCCTTTCGACCACCGGTCCGGAGGTTGCCTTGATATTCACCCCCATCTCCCGCGCAATGATGTAGGCCAAAGACGTCTTCCCCAAGCCAGGAGGGCCGTGAAAGAGGAGGTGGTCCAAGACATCCTTTCGTCCCTGTGCGGCGGCAATGGCCACTTCGAGATTCTCCTTAATCTGTTCCTGCCCCACGTAGTCCTCGAAGGCACGGGGTCGGAGGCTAAGCTCATACTTTAAATCCTCCTCTGTTCTCTTGGGAGAGATCTGGTGGGAATCCATGTTCACGATTTCAGGTTTCAAATTTGAGATTTGTATTCATTTGCAGTTTGAAATTAAAATTTGTTTTTTAATTTGATTTAGCGACTCAGTCTGCGCAGGGCCTCTTTCAATACCTCTGACAGCGTTCCTTCTTCTCTCTTTATGATCTCGCGCACGCTCTTCTCCGCCTCTCCTCGTCGATAACCCAAGTTGACAAGGGCCGAAATCGCATCCCGCATCAGTTGGGACCCGTTACCCCACCCCACCTCTTCGGACCGGAGGGTCAAGAATTTGTCCCTCAGCTCCACGATCATCCGCTCGGCAAGCTTCTTCCCCACCCCAGGGATCGAGAGGAGTCGCGGCTGGTCTCCATCCTTGAGGGCGCGAGATAGATCATCCGCTGAAATCCCAGAAAGGATGTTGATCGCTAGTTTTGGCCCGATACCGACTACGCTATTCAGGAGGAGAAAGATCTGCTTCTCTTCATGTTCTAGAAATCCGAATAGCTGCAGAGCGTCTTCTCTTAGATGGGTGTGAACGTGAAGGCTGAGAGGTTCACCGAGCTCTGGCAAGCGATAGAAAACATTTAGGGGAATGTAAAGATGGTATCCAATTCCCCCAACGTCAACGATGACCTCGCCGGGCACTTTGTGGGCAAGGGTCCCACTAATCTTTGCAATCACGTTTGGCTACTCGTTGCCTTGTTATTGGTTAATCGCCGATTCGCAAATCGCCTGTTCCCATCATTTCTAGATCCTCTACAAATTAACGAGTAACGAACAACAATCTCCTAACGCACCTTCCATTCACGCGCCGCTTGTCTACCCACAGGCAGCGCCTTCATCACCCGGGCATGAAAGGTTCGTTGATGGAGAGAACAGATGGCGGCAGCAAGGGCATCCGCTGCATCTCCGGAGATCTTCCCAGGAAGGTGAAGGAGGGAGGCAACCATTTTTTGCACCTGCTCCTTGGTCGCTTGACCGTAACCGACGACGGCTAATTTGATCTCAGCTGAGGTGTATTCATAAATAGCAATATCTCTCTCGGCCGCGGCCAGCAAGGCCACCCCACGGGCCTCCCCAAGCTTCAGCGTGCTTTGTGCATTGCGAGCGAAAAAGACCTTTTCTAAGCTTATCCCTTGCGGCTCGTAGCGCGTAAGGACTTCTTGAAGCCCATGGTAGATCCGGCTCAATCGGCTTGCCAGCCCTCGGCTTCCCGAAGATCCGATCGTACCGTGCGCCAGATGAAGAAGGGATCCCTCCACCATCTCCACGATCCCCCAACCCGTGATGATCGTACCAGGGTCAATTCCCAGAACGCGCTGACCCTCTGGAGGTAACCGAGCGCCTTGTTCACGGGCCAGTCGAATCCCCATCAACCCCGATCCAAAACTGTGACAAACGCTAAACGTTTCTGCAATGCTCTATTGAAGCCCATAGGCCTCGATCTCAAAATTTTTCCCGGTGATCTTTTTGGATTGGGGGCTCAACTCGCCTTCTCTATGAGTTCGTCGGGAATATCAAAGTTGGCTGCCACGTTCTGCACATCATCAAGGTCCTCCAGCTCCTCGGTAAGCTTCAGGACCTGCTCTGCGTGCTGACCCACCACCTTCACCGTGCTCTTGGGGATCATGGTGACCTGCGCGCTCGCCATCGACACATTTTCCTTCTGCAGGTGCTCTCTTACTTTTTCAAAGTCTTCCGGCTGCGTGACAATCTCAAAAAGGCCGTCCTCGTCCCGAACATCCTCAGCGCCAGCATCTAGGGCAAGACTGATCAAGTGATCCTCATCGACCCCGAGTTTATCCACAGCGATTAAGCCCCTCTTGTCGAACATCCATGCCACGCACCCGGTCTCGCCGAGATTCCCGCCGTGTTTAGAGAAGAGGTGGCGGATCTCCTGGACCGTGCGGTTTTTATTATCCGTCAGGACCCGAACCATAATGGCTGTTCCTCCGGGTCCGTATCCCTCGTAATTGACCTCTTCATAGGAGACACCTTCGAGTCCGCCGCTCCCCTTCTTGATGGCCCGTTCGATGTTGTCACTGGGCATACTCGCGGCCTTCGCCGCCAGAACTGCTGTTCTCAACCTGGGATTGGCGTTGATATCTCCGCCGCCCATTCGGGCTGCGACTGTGATCTCTTTGATCAGCTTAGTGAAGAGCTTACCCTTCTTGGCGTCCTTAGCCGCCTTTTTATGTTTGATGGAACTCCACTTGGAATGGCCGGACATAAAGCAAAAACTCCTCTAATAGGTTTAATTATCACAATCTTCTTTCTGGGTAAACGGTTTTCCCCTATGATGAGGCGAAGGTCGAGGCGTGTGCCCCGCTACTTTATTGACGCTAACTAGCTCCTTACAATAGACCGAACTGTACAATCAGCGTAGATTTGAATGGAGTTGTCCTGTACCCGATATCGTGGGGCTACAAGTTGGACGATGCTGCGGACATTGCGGCTCACATTGTCGATGTCACTAACAGGAAACCCATCTCGTAAGAATCTTCCGATGAGCTTTTCCGCTCCCAGCGTCACAATCTGGAGCGCCTCGGGCTTGTCCTCTTTTAAGTAGTGTTCGGTACCGCGCACGCAGTTGTCCAGATCCGCCTGCAAATTCGCCGAGATTTTCATACCCACAAACAATCGTTTATCTATCTCGTACATGCTAGTGTCTCCTTCATCCCTTCATATTCATTACGGTTTGTCATTTATTTCAATAATGATGCAAGCAGATCTATAGGGACTGGAACAATAATCGTATCATTCTTTTCGATGGCGACCTCGGAGAGAACCTGCAAGAAACGGAGGTGAAGGGCTGCCGGTTGTTTGGCCATGATCTCCGCCGCTTCGGATAGTCTCTGTGCGGCTTGAAACTCACCTTGCGCATGAATGATTTTGGCCCGCCTCTCCCTCTCTGCCTCCGCCTGTTTCGCCATGGCCCGCTGCATCTCCTGCGGCAAATCTATGTCCTTGACTGCGACCAGAACCACTTTGATCCCCCACGGATCGGTCTGGGCGTCGATAATCTCCTGGATTTGGGCATTGATCCTCTCTCTTTGACTCAGAATCTCGTCCAATTCTGCTTGACCGCACACGCTGCGCAGAGTGGTCTGGGCCAGTTGCGAGGTGCCAAACAGATAACTCTCAACCTGAGTGATTGCCCTATTCGGGTCCACCACCCGAAAATAAACCACGGCAGCCACCTTCAGCGACACATTATCCCGCGTGATGACGTCTTGAGGAGAGACTGTCATGGTGACGGTTCGCAAATCAATCCGGACCATTTTTTCAATAAAGGGAATGACAAAGCTGAGCCCGGGCCCGCGAAAGGAGACGAGTCGCCCCAAACGAAAGATCACCCCTCTTTGGTATTCTCTAAATATTTTAACGCCGCTCAGACTAACTGCCAAAACGATGATCAAAAAAGTAATAACGGAACCAAACAAAGCTTTCTTCCTCTACCTATCCCTATCGACCGGGCACAAGTTCCCTTACCTCGATCCCTTGGCCTGGAAGTGGAGGGGATCTCTCAGGTTTTGTAATTCCCGGTAGTAATAAAGCGCAGTGGGCCTTTTATCCTTAAATCTCAGGCGCCTGAGAAATGCAAGCTCCTCTTGCGTCACGTCTCCTCTCAAAGAGGTGTCTTGGAGGAACTCTCTGAGACCGGGCTCTTCCTCGGTTTCAGATTCAGGCTCCCTTTCAACAAACTCAAACTGCTTTATCCGTTCACGGCCCAGTTCAGGGGCCAAAACGATCTTCATACCAAAGGTCACAAGATCGATGTCCCAAGATTCAATGAGCGGGTCCAGGAAATAGACGAAGTTTTGTACCGACAGGTTGAATATATCGCTATCCAGGAACTCCAGAACGATGACCCGCATCTCCTCGTAGCTTTTGTGGTTGAGCCGAGCGACCACGCGAAGCCAATTCTCATCTTTCCATTCGTCCTTGGCCACTCCTTTGGCTACGTCCAAAAGCTTTTGCGTGATAAGACGCTCGATATCGCCGAAGGGTTCCTTCTCAAAGATAGGGCGTAGTTGTTTGGCCTGTTCGGATTTGCATTTCCGCAGAATCAGTTCTCGGATCTCTTGAAACAAAGGTGTAGCGGATTCTTCGATTTTTCTCTTGAGATCCTCCTTGCGCTGCATGTCAGCCAGCTTCGTCAGCGCTCCAGAGGAGAGTTTTAAAAAGCCCTCGATCTTTTCATAAATGTCTGACCGATTCGGTGCCGGAAGGGCTTTCTTTCCGGTGAGCAACTGGGAGATATAAGACTCCGTAACCTGGGCTGCAACAGCTAAGTCCCTCTGCTCATGACCTAATTCGTCCAGCCGGCGCTTAATTAACTCTTGAATATTCATAGCGTTTCTGTCTGTAATTAACTAAATTTAGTTATCTATACTATATTTTATCGACCGAGTCAAGATTTAACTTGACAATTAAAGTTAATTGGCCTAGGCTGATGAAAGTAATTTAAGGCATAGGGTTTCACTCCAAGGTTACCTGAAATTCTTCAAGTGAACCTGCAATACTTAACGCTCTCACCAGTCCAACCAAGGAGGTTGAAATGCATACACGTAACGTCAGTATGAAGCTCAAGTCGAATAGCACGGCTGAGTTTACGCGCACTCTTGAGAAGGAGATCATTCCCTTGCTCCGTAAACAAAAGGGATTTCAGGATGAGATCAGCTTCGTTGCCCCAGAACGTAATGAGGCAGTAGCCATTAGTTTCTGGGATAAGAAAGACAACGCGGAAACTTACAATCGGGAGAAGTATTCTGAGGTATTGAAGGCCCTGTCGAAGGTGGTTGAGGGCACTCCCAGAGTGGAGACCTTTGAGGTCGCGAATTCGACCTCCCACGAGATCGCTGCTTAAGCGGTCTAACCAGACAGACCTTCCGGTTCGGAGAGGGGTATATCCCTTCTCCGGATCGTAACAACAAATAGCAGGAGGTTCTTATGAACGGATTATTTTGGGTTCTAGTGGTAGGAGTTACAGGTTGGTTGACGGGAAAGATGTTTGGGGGAAAGGGCTACGGAGAAGCCTTAGGAGGCTATACAGACGGCTTGGATATTATCTTCGGGATCGTGGGTGCCTCTATCGGCGGTTATCTAATTTCCTTGGCTATTATCGGGGAAGGCAGCTTCTTTAGCGGCATTGCCACCGCGATCCTCGGCTCCATAACTCTTGTGGCGGTTGTTCGGCTAGTTCCCGTAAGATACTGGCTTTCTAGCTCGCACTAAAAGCTACTGGGTACGACAGCGGGGTAATGTTGAAGGGTCATTTAAAACGGTGGGCTTCATCTCGAATTTGCTAGCACCGGGACCAAGATGTGCAGAGTGTAAGGTTCCGCTAATGTACGAGGATGAGCTTGTGAGTGGTTATTGCAGGCCTTGTCAGGACGAAATAGTATCCCGCAAAAAAACAACGATCATACTAAGGAAGGCAAGAAGGTAAACACCGATTCGGTCCTTGCCACGAACTTGATCTCTCTCTTCCTACTGATACTAAAAAGGGGAGGTGTGGTTGCCGGGAAGGAGATGATTGCCATGGAACACAGTCCAACCAATTCAACGATCAACCGCATCGGGTTCATCGGCAACTACTTGCCGCGCCAGTGCGGCATTGCGACGTTTACTACCGATCTGTGTGAGGCCCTCGCCGCCGAATACGGTGGAGCCACGTGCATTGCCCTGCCCGTCAACGACATTGAGGCCGGCTACGCCTATCCGACCCGCGTTCGATTCGAACTGACGGAGAAGGATATTGACTCTTATCACCGGGCCGCCGACTTCCTGAATACCAATAACGTAGATCTCGTCTGCCTGCAACACGAATATGGCATCTTCGGTGGGCGAGCGGGCAGTCACATCCTGGCCCTCCTACGTGAATTGCGCATGCCCATCGTCACGACCTTGCACACCATTCTGCGCGAGCCCGACCCGGATCAGCAAAGGGTGTTGGAAGAAGTCGCGGCCCTGTCGGATCGGTTGGTCGTCATGAGCAAGCGCGGCGCGGAATTCTTGCAAGAGGTCTATCGCGTGCTGCCGGAGAAGGTTGATCTGATCCCACACGGCATCCCCGATGTGCCATTTATAGACCCGAGTTTCCACAAAGACCTGTTCGGAGTCGAGGGCAAAATCGTCTTGCTCAGCTTTGGATTGCTCTCAGCGGACAAAGGGATCGAAAATGTCATCGCCGCCCTGCCCGCCATTTTGGCCCGATATCCGAACGTGGTGTACATCATCCTCGGCGCGACCCATCCCCACGTCATGCGCCTCGACGGCGAGACGTATCGGCTGTCCCTGCAATGGATGGCCCAAGAGAAAGGCGTGGAAGGTCAGGTGATCTTCTATAACCGATTCGTCAGTTTGGAGGAACTCGTCAAGTTCATCGGCGCGGCGGACATTTACATCACGCCCTATCTCAACCCGGCGCAGATCGTCTCCGGCACACTGGCCTTCACACTGGGGGCGGGCAAGGCAGTGATTTCGACACCGTATTGGTATGCCGAGGAGGTGCTGGCCGAAGAACGAGGAGCGCTGGTGCCGTTCCGTGATCCGGCGGCGTTGGCCGAGCAGGTGATCAACCTGTTGGACAACGAGTCCAAGCGCCACGCCATGCGCAAGCGGGCCTATCTGTTTGGGCGGGAGATGATCTGGCCGCAGGTGGCGCGACGCTACATGGAGAGTTTTGAGCGCGCCCGAGCCGAACGCCGCCATTTCACTCCCCCCGGCTTCACGGTCAAGGCGCTGGACAAACGTCCGGGCGAACTGCCCCCCCTCAAACTCGATCACTTGCGCCACATGGCGGACGAGACCGGCATGTTGCAACACGCCATTTTCACGGTGCCCAATTATCACGAGGGCTACAGCACCGACGACAACGCCCGCGCTCTGATGGTGAGCACTCTCCTGGAGGAACTGGGCAGCGGCGAGGCATTGGAACTGGCCTCCCGTTATCTCGCTTTTGTCTGGTATGCCTTCAACGCTGAGACCGGACGCTTTCGCAACTTTATGGACTACCAGCGCCGCTGGCGGGAAGAGAGCGGTTCAGACGATTGCCACGGCCGCGCGTTGTGGGCGTTGGGCACCGTGTTGGGCCGCTCGAACACGCCGGCCCTCCATAGCATGGCTGGCTGGTTGTTCGAACAGGCCTTGCCCGCCATTCTCGCAACGACCAGCCCGCGGGCCTGGGCCTTCGCGCTCATCGGCATCCAGGCATATCTACAGCGCTTTGCCGGTGACCGGCGGGCCAGCCGGGTCCGGGAGGAATTGGCGGGGCGGCTGCTGGCGTTGTATCGAAGCCACCGCTCGGACGAGTGGCGCTGGTACGAAGACGCGGTGACCTATTGCAACGCCGCGCTGCCTCATGCCTTGCTCATGTGCGGCCAATCGATGCCGAATAACTCAACGATCGAGGCCGGCCTGGAGTCGCTCAGGTGGCTGGCCGACTTGCAGCGCGCTGACACGGAGGGGGGTCATTTCGTCCCCATCGGATCCAACGGCTTTTATCAGCGGGGCGGTAAGCGTGCCCGCTTCGATCAACAGCCGGTGGAGGCTCAAGCCATGGTATCCGCCTGCCTCGAAGCAGGCCGGATCACCGGAGACAAGCGCTGGCGCAAGGAAGCCCGACGCGCCTTCGAGTGGTTCCTTGGGCGCAACGACCTGAACCTTCCCATCTACGACCCGACGACAGGCGGTTGCCGAGACGGTCTGCATCCCGACCGCCCGAACGAGAATCAGGGCGCGGAGTCTACGCTAGCCTTTCTCCAGACCCTGCTGGAGCTGCGCCTGGCTGAGAATACCCTTGAATCTGTGGAGAGGCACGATCTTAATGAGCAATCAACACCCCGAGCTCTTCTGGCGTCATAAGCTCAATCCCATCTTGACCGTGGCCGATTGGCCCTATCCGGCCAATAGCGTGTTTAACCCCGGCGCCACGTTGCTGCCAGATGGAACCACCCTGCTACTCTGCCGCGTGGAGGATCGGCGCGGCCATTCCCATTTTTGTGTTGCCCGCTCCGCCAATGGTGTGGATGGCTGGCAGATTGCGTCCCAGCCCACCCTATTGGCCGATCCCGAGCATTTCCCAGAAGAGGTGTGGGGCATTGAAGATCCACGCATCACCTATCTCCGTGAATTAAGCAAGTATGTCATTGTCTATACCGCTTATTCGCGCGTCGGCCCGGGCGTGGCCCTGGCGCTCACGGAAGATTTCGTCCACTTCGAGCGCTATGGTATGATCATGCCGCCGGAAGATAAAGATGCGGCCCTGTTTCCTCGTCGCATTGGCGGCCAGTGGGCTCTGATCCATCGCCCGGTCAGTGCCCCCGGCGCGCACATGTGGATGTCCTATTCGCCCGACCTGCGGCACTGGGGCAGCCACAAGCTGATGCTGGAAGCCCGGCTTGGCGGGTGGTGGGATGCGAATAAAATCGGCCTCTCGCCCCCACCCATCGAAACCCCGCAGGGTTGGCTGGTGATTTACCACGGTGTGCGGCACACAACAGGGGGCTCCCTTTACCGACTAGGGCTAGCTTTGTTTGATTTGCACGCGCCGGAGCGTTGCCTGAAACGCAGCAACGAGTGGATCTTTGGCCCGGAACAACCCTACGAGCGGCGCGGGGACGTGGACAACGTCGTCTTTCCTTGCGGCACCACCATTGCCCCCGATGGCGACACCGTCCATCTGTATTATGGTGCGGCGGATACGAGCATCGCGCTCGCCACCGGCAGTATTCGCGCCATTCTTGACTGGCTTGAACAACACAGATAAAGAATCATAGGCAACAAATAACTAAAACAAGGAGATTTTATGGAAACATTTAAGAAACGGCAGAAGGCAGCGGCCCGGAGAGAGAAGCAGCAGAAGAAAGCTGCCCGCCGGCTGGAGCGAAAGAATGAGAAGGCAAGGGCGGACAGTAAGCTTCAGGAGGAAAATCCGCATAGTGCTGAGATCGTCTCTGAACCCGAGCCGAAGACCTTATAACAATCGGTAAAACAAACCATCTTAAATGACCACGAGATGAAAAACACCCTATACAAAAACTGTCTCATTCAGGGCGAATCATTTCAGCGAGTGAAAAATGGAACCTGGATCCCCCAATATACCTTGATGCGTCACGAGACCGGAAATAAGGGAAACGATTTTCCATCATATCAATATCAATTCAATGAAGCTTTCCCGACTGAAAGTGAAGCCGACGAGTATGCCCTGCAAAAAGCAAGGGAGTGGGTTGATAACAACTGAAAGTTGGAGGGCTGATCAGCCTGTCCTTGCGAATCAAGAGCTAACGTAACCCTCTGAACCCTTCTACCCCTTTATCCTTTCCCTTATCCCCACGAGCACGACGCACGAACACGAGTCACGTTTTTTGCCCCTGTCACCTTCATCCTTCCGCTTTCATCCTTGTTCCTCTGGCCCGGTCTCCCGCCGCCTAGACAAGCACTAGCGGAAATGAAGTATACTGTCCCCGGAATTCCCCCTGTCCCCGGAATTCCCAGAGGATTGAGGAGCAGGTAAAGCCGGACCCGCAAGCCACACTAATTAGCACGATGCCTGGAATCGGCGCCTACTCGGCACTTTTGATCCTCAGCGAGATAGTAGACATCAAGCGCTTCCCTGACAGTCGTCATCTCTGTTCTTATGCGGGGCTGGTCCCCTCGGTGTATGCCTCTGGAGGTAAAACTCGGTTAGGGAGACTCACCAAGCAGGGCTCGAAGTGGCTGCGCTGGATATCGGTGGAGCTATCGGTCCACGCGATCAATGGAGCGCCGCAGTTTCGTAGCCTCTACTACAGGATATCCAGAAAGCATGGTCGCAATACCGCTCGGGTCGCAGTGGCTCGCGCCATGCTGAAGGCTATCTATGCGATGCTCAACAAGCAGGAGGCGTTTCGGCCGATTGTGAAAGGAAGCACCGGCCAGCGCCGCGGGGTCATGGCCACTGCCTGAGGGCAGAGAGGCCTAGAAGTCTGATTGCG
>JBOHVJ010000360.1:0-20734 GCA_050735075.1 Binatia bacterium | reverse complement strand
CCTACATAGTTTTCCACTCCAGATATCTCATCCAAGAGATTCCTTACCAAGTGTACGTTTTCGTCTGAGATCTGAACGAAGATAGCTCCGGTCTCAGTCAATAAGTCTTTCGCCAGTAACAGCCGGTCCCGAAGATAAGAAAGGTAAGAGTGGATTCCCAGCTCCCACGTATCCCGGAATGCCTTTATCATCTCTGGTTCCTGTGTCAGGTCTTCATCTTTGCCCTCTCTAACCTCACGACTGCCGACGAATGGCTGAAAGTTCGATTTATAACTGACACCGTAAGGCGGGTCGATGTGGGGATCGTAGGCGTATTTTTTCTTTCCGGTTTCCTTATCCGTCTCGGGCGTTACCAGCCCAACCGGAGGATTGTTAACCCGCCTTTTGCCTTTGTGATCGTACTGGTCGATAGGTTTCTTCTTCGACTTCGTCGCCTTCGCCATTCGAGGGTCTCCCTTCCATCCGCTGTCTGCAGGAGAAGCGGGGCCGGATCGCAGTAATTTAACCCGCTTGGAGCGCGCCTGTAAAGCCAAAACTGGAGGGAGCCTTCAAAAACCGGGAAAAAAACGGGTGACGCCTTCTCCTCTCTTGTTGCAATCCCCGCTGGCTTTTTTCTTTACAATCCCCATAGCAGGCGGTAACATTCCGTCCAGCGGTTTAGTCCAACCCGTCTCCGTGATCGCACAGGGAGGCCCGTTTGATTCCCAATGCCTTCCACCGGACCGGCTTTAATCCGGGGCTGCCTGTTGGCATCGGAGATAAAACCTATACGATCACTTCAATCCTGAGAGGAAACGGAATGAGAGGAACGACAACAGAGTCGGCTCCTGCCTAGAGGCAGCTATCAGTAGGGGAATTCCGGGGACATAATACTCATTTCGCCTGGAGCCTCCGGGCCAGGCTTTCCTTTTTGGACAATCTTCGCAGAGCGACGCCATCCGCTTCTTGGTCGGATAGTGCCGCTGAAATCCGTGATTCACGCCACGCCTTTCCGCAAGCAATGACCTCGGATCAGGAAAATGACCGAGGTCTTTCTTAACAAATTCCCCGCTTGGTAAAATGTTAAGGATCCGCTAGCTCACGATTTTCCAATGCACGCGCAATTGCGTAATTGCGCAAAGACGGAACTACTACCGCGAGGGTGAGGCTGAATCGATGAATTCCGATAGGGTCCTGAGCATCTGCCGGATTTCGCGGGGATGCTTTAGCCGATATCTGGCCCGCGGAGAAGAAACGGGTCCAGAGTTCTTGTCCCAACGTACTACGTCAGTGCGCCTCGCACGTGGGACCTTCGGCTGACTTCGGTTGCGAGCCTCTCTTCGAGCCTGAGCCTCAGAGCCGAAGGCAGTCGAACGAACTCAGATCGAAGCCTTTTTGACCGGCGAGAGAACAGAGTTCTTAACCACGTGTCCCCGTCATCTCTCGCTTCTTCTTTCCTATTTAGGTTAATCTACAGGCGAGTCCGCGGGTGACGGAGGGTTTGTTCATACTCGCAAGCGCTTCCGGAAGTTAGCTTCGATGAATCAGATGTGGTGGATTGCCATTGCGGGATGTGTGGCACACGCCGTAAACACGGGTCTCAGCTATTTTGGAATGAGCGCCTACTTTCCTTCCTTCGAGCGGGAATTCGGCTGGAGCCGAACGGCGATATCAGGCGCCTTCTCGCTCGCGAGAATCGAGTCCGGCCTCTTGGGTCCGCTAGAGGGTTACGCGACGGACAGATTCGGCCCTTCGAATATGATGTTCATCGGCATCATCGTTGGCGCATTGGGATTTCTCGCTCTAAGCGTGGTCAATTCATTGCCCATGCTCTATGCCGTTATTGTTCTGGGGATCGTCTTGGGCTCCAGCCTGGGTTACAACATGCCTATCAGTGTGATCATAGCGAAGGTATTCCGCACAAGAAGAAGCTTTGCCTTCGGAATCTATCGCATGGGTCCCGGATTGTCCGGCCCTATCGTGCCGGTGGTGGGTTGGATGATCGGCTTGTGGGGCTGGAGAACCGCGGCAGTGGCCTCGGCTCTTATTCTATTGGCCGTCAGCCTTCCATTGGCCTCCCTGATCGCCCGGACCTACAAGCATCACCAAGCTGCGCCCAATGAAGTTCCACACTCAAAGGCAGATGTTGCATCGGAGTCGCACGTCGCATCTGACCCGGAGTTTACTCTAAGAGAGGCGATGAGAACGATGTCCTTTTGGACGCTCTCTATTGCCATGGCGTTGCGCCATATGGTCACGGAGGGCGTCTCGGTCCATTTCGTGATCCTTCTCGTGGACCGTGGATGGAGCACGGCGGCAGCCAGCGGTCTCCTTGGCATCTCCGCGCTGATCGGGGCGCCTGCTCGTCTGGGGATGGCCTGGCTGGGAGATTTGTTTGATAAGCGGCGACTCATCATGGGGCTTCTTATTTCACTCGGCATCTCGGTGCTTTTCATGGGCTGGACTTCCCATCCTTATCTGTTCACAACCTTCATGGTGATTTACTCTCTGGCCTACGGCGGTCTGGCTTCCCTTCAGGAACCTATTCGCGCCGACTACTTCGGCACCCGATACTTCGCGACCATTCATGGAATGAGCCGCTCCGTCACAACGGCGGGCACCTTTATGGGCCCGATCATCGCCGGGTTTTTCTATGATCTAACGAAAAGCTATGCGATCCCCTTCACCTTCTTCGCTTTTGTCAGCCTCTTGTCGACGCTCTGCATGTTTATGGCGAGGCCGCCCGTGAGCCGCCGAACTTAGAAGGCAGGGCAGTTTTGAATTTTCTCTACAACCTGTTGGACTGCGGCAGAGTTTAAAGTATGATGGGCCATGCCTAAAGTCTCCCGCCTTGGTCATTTTGAGCTTAGAGTTAAAGATCTCCAGCGATTTCCGCCGTGGAGCGCTCTTCACTCTTGAACTTCCCGATCCAGTGGGCGCGGGCGAGGCAAATAGTGCAGGAGGGTTGGCTATACCCACCCTTACTGTGTTTCGGATTAGAAGACCTATTTGAGAAGTCATTTGCTGTGCTTTCCGTACTATTCGGTGAGATAAAGAAGGGTGAAAAACAGTTTAAGAAGAGAGATTTAGCACTCCCAAAACACAGTAAGGTTCTCGGACAAAACCGGTTTGGACCGGATGACTTGGCCAAATGGCAGAAGGCCCACCCGTATGCACCTTCGGGGAAACCATCGGCATCTCACAAATAGACACAAACCCGTTCCCCTGGGGTCAGATCCCACTTTCTTGACGGTCCCTTATCTCCACTTTCTATTGCAGTAGTGCGTTTGTCAGCTTGGCGGGGGCGGCGGCGATTGTTTCCCTTCTTGGCGAAGGCCTTTGGACCGTAGAAACCACCGCGACCCTTCTTCGGTCGTCCGTGCTCCGTCTTCCTGGCCCCGTATGCCATAGCTGAAGGGCTTACCTGAGGGGGCGTTTGCCTAAAGCGTCGATTTAGTCAGGAATGTTTTGTACGATTCCCGGTAGCTTACTTAGAGTAAGCTGTTTGAGATTAACTTTTCTGCTTGCATTGTCGATGTCGATGCCCACGAGGTTTCCTTTTGCATCGTAGTCCAGTACCACGCCATCGGAAATCTCCCGGCTTTCAGCACTCGGCTGCTCCGAAAGATCAATATAAAGCGAGTCTGTATCAGGGTAATAATTGAGTTTCATGGTTTAAACCCTCTATCTGGAAAGGCGTTGTGAATTGTAACTTTGTCTTCGAGCGTGATAACCCTCAATGCCTTTCCCTCTAGTTCGTTGATCCAGCCCCAAAACCGAAACCGGTTCCCCTCTTGAGGTTCACTTTTCAACGGGTTCTCCAAAACCCGGATGCACCACTCTTTCTTTAGGTAGGGACGTTTGCGCAAAACCTCATTCTCGAAATAGTCGGTGGACTTGTATTGCACCACCCATCAGAGAATAACCCTTTTCCCCGAGAATGACCAGTGTTTCCCTTCATAATAATTTTAATGCGATTCCAATACCTTAGCAAGAATATTTTCAGCACCATAAGCAGCAAAGCGCGAATGCTTGCAAATACCACGGTGGCTTGGTTAAGGTAAAAGCACTTAGTCTAAAAGGAGTAAGTCATGGCACAGGATTTGAAGCCTCGTAGCTCAGTGATCACCGACGGGCCGGAGCGGGCGCCCGCAAGGGCAATGCTTAAGGCGGCAGGATTTAAGGACGAGGAGCTGTCTCGCCCGATTGTGGGAGTCGCCAACACCTGGATCGAAATCGGACCGTGCAATCTCCACTTGCGACTTCTAGCGGCCAAAGTGAAGGAGGGTATCCGGGCGGCAGGGGGCACTCCTATGGAATTCAACACCGTTTCCATCTCCGATGGCATCAGCACGGGCGCGGAGGGGATGAAGTGCTCGCTCATCAGCCGCGAGGTAATTGCCGACTCGATTGAACTTGTCGCACGCGGCAATCACTTTGATGCGCTGGTGTGCATATCGGGCTGTGACAAAACCAACCCCGGCGTGGTGATGGCCCTAGCCAGACTGAATATTCCCGGCCTGGTGCTCTACGGCGGCTCCATCGCCCCCGGCCACCTCGCAGGCCGCGACCTGACCATTCAAGACGTGTTCGAGGCGGTGGGCGCATACGGTCGCGGCAAGATCACCGCTGAGCAGCTCAAGGCCATCGAGGACAGTGCCTGCCCGGGCGCGGGCGCGTGCGGCGGCCAGTTTACAGCCAACACCATGTCCACGGTGATGGAATTCCTCGGCGTCTCGCCGCTAGGGAGCAACGGCATCCCGGCCATGGCGGATGAGAAGGACTCCGCCGCCTTCACCGCCGGAAAGCTCGTCATGGAACTCCTGCGCCGTGACCTCCGCCCTTCGCAGATCATCACCCGCAAGTCCCTGGAAAACGCCATCGCCGCTGTCGCCGCGACAGGAGGCTCCACCAACGCGGTCCTGCACTTGCTCGCCATTGCCCGCGAAGCGGGGGTCGAATTGAAGATTGATGACTTTGACCGCATAAGCTCAAAGACACCGCTTCTCGGCGACCTCAAGCCTGGCGGCCGTTTCGTAGCAAACGATCTATACAATGCCGGTGGAATTCAACTCATCGCCAGGCGATTACTCGAAGCCGGCCTTGTCCACGCCGACGCCCTGACCGTTACGGGCAAGACCATCGGCGAAGAGGGGCGGAACGCGAATGAAACACGCGGTCAGGAAGTGGTGCGCCCACTTTCGAATCCGCTTAAGGCGACCGGGGGGCTGGTTATCTTGAAAGGCAATTTGGCTCCAGAGGGTTGCGTGGTGAAGGTTGCGGGTCACGAAAGGATGACTCACCGTGGCCCGGCGCGCGTTTTCGACCGTGAGGAGGATGCCTTCCATGCCGTGCAGGCTGGCGAGATCAAGGCCGACGATGTGGTGGTTATCCGCTATGAAGGACCCAAAGGTGGCCCCGGGATGCGTGAGATGCTTGCAGTGACCGGTGCGATTGTCGGTGCCGGTCTGGGTGATTCAGTGGCCCTGCTCACGGACGGTCGCTTTTCCGGAGCGACCCACGGGCTCATGGCCGGTCACGTAGCTCCGGAGGCGGCCTCAGGAGGACCGATAGCTGCGCTCCGGAATGGCGACATGGTTGTCTTCGACATAAAAGCGCGGCGTCTTCAAGTCGAACTATCAGACAAAGAAATTCGCTCACGTCTCAGCCGGTGGAAAGCTCCGCCTCCACGCTACGAAAGCGGCGTGATGGCCAAATACGCCCGCTTAGTCTCTTCGGCTTCCGAGGGTGCCGTGACACGGTAGGCGCCTCTTAAGTACGCAGGTCAAGTCATGCCAGTCCCCACATTCATCTCTGGAGAGATCGCCAGAGCGGACGCCGACAAGGTCCTCAGCGATGAGGATCGAATAGCCGTGGAGGAGCCGTTGGAGATCCGGCTAGGGAGGTCTCCGATCGCCGTGACCATGCGCACTCCGGGGCATGATCAGGAACTGGCCGCCGGCTTTTTCTTTACCGAAGGGATAGTTCGCAGCCCGAATGACATTGCGACGATCACCGGCCCTATCCGCGACCTTCCCAATGTTGTCTCTGTTAAACTCAGGCGGGGTCTGGGTTTCGATCGCAGTCGCCTGAAGCGCCACTTTTATACTACCTCTAGCTGTGGGGTGTGCGGCAAGACAACACTCCAAGCGATCCGGGTGAAGGCCAAACCGATCTCAAGCGCTTTCAGCGTTCCCTTGGGCCTCTTATATTCCCTCCCTGGAAGGTTGCGTGAGGAGCAGGAGACTTTTGAGGAGACCGGCGGTCTTCACGCCGCGGCTGTGTTTGATGAGAAGGGGGAGCTACTCTATCTCCGTGAGGACGTGGGGAGGCACAACGCGGTGGACAAAGTTATTGGCGCCGCCTTACTAGAGAAGAAGATTCCCCTTGACCGCCACCTCCTCATGGTGAGCGGCCGCGCGAGCTTCGAGATCATGCAGAAGGCGCTCATTGCCCGCATCCCGATCGTGGCCGCCGTCTCTGCCCCTTCGAGCCTGGCGGTGGCGCTAGCTCGCGAGTTCAAAATGACGCTGGTGGGATTTCTCCGAGGGCGAACATGTAATGTTTATGCCGGAAGGGAAAGGATCGGAGCGGGATGTCCTTGATATGTTAGCCCCGGGCATGCTCAGGCGTTAGGTAGACCTATTGCCTGAATTCGTATGGGACTGCCGCATTAGCGGCTTTAATTTCCAAATCATAGAGTTTTTCGTCTAGGATAGGCAGGTAGCCTTCGATTTTTATAATACGCTGCATGTGCTCCCAAGCAAAGTGGTCGCTGACTGCGATTAGGTTATGAAGCTTTTTAAGATCCTCCTCGTACTTCTTCTTTAGCTCGCGGTAAAAACGGAATCTCTCTTGCCACCACTGGCCGGAGTGTCCCCCGTAGGGACCCGACAGGTACTCCAGGGTCAGCTCATTTTTTTCGCGGTTGATGTCGATCTGAAACTCCGAGAAGAAGTTCCTCCCCAGAAGGCCCAAGTTAGCAAAGCCCGGCCGATCCCGAATGATTACAAACAGGTCTCTGGCCTCGGCTTCGCCCACCTTTAGGCTCTCGACCTCAACTGGGAGTTCGCTTTTGAGATCGACATCCAGCCGCTCGGCTAGAGTCGTGGGGATCGACGTGCCGGGGGCAACTGTATCCAGGATAAACTTTACCGTAGCTCTTTCATTGACGGTCCCTTCGACGATGATGCGGTTGCCGTCGCGGGTAAAGGGGACAACAAAGCGCTGGGATTTGGGAGCAGGCTGAGAATCCTCAGATTGGGGCTGCAGCAGAGGAGCCGAGGGTTCTTGGCCAGATGGAAGTATCCTTCTCTCTGCCTTGTCCCAGTATTTTTCAGGGATCGAATGTAAGTTGTCGGTGAAGTGTACAGCGCCTTTTTCGTCCACCCAGCGGTACGCTTCCTGGGCAAGGACTGGGCTAACAAAAACGTAAAGACAGACGAGAAAAACTGTCAGAAGCAGTTTCATACAACCTCACGTGCCAGGTTGCCCGCTGCACCCAGTTGGTTGCTAAAAGTTCACCATATCATCCTTACCACTTCGTAGTTTTGCTCTAAAAACTTCTTCGCTGTTTCCATTGCCTCTTTTTCGTTGGGGCCGGTGAAGCGATACGGTATACCCAGGTGGCCAAGCGTGAGGCAGGTCTCGTCCAGGGTACGCTCAGAGACGAAGGAGATGTAAGCCGCCCAACCGTTTTCCTCCTGGACTGTCTTGATCTCCAGCCGCCCGATTCCCTTTAGCGAAGGAACCTGAACATCGAATTTCATTCTAGCTCAAAAATTTACCGTGGAGTACTTAGAAGTCAAGCTGCCATCGGCAGTTTCGGTTTTTAACTCGGAACCCGAAAGGAGAAACTCGAAACTGACTTTACGGATACGGGTTTTCCATGGCGGCACGCTTCATCTGAGCGTGGAGATCCACCATGGTGAGGGCGCAGTATTCCATCGAGTAGCCAGCTCTAAACTCCACCTTACCGTCCTCCAAGGCGCGCTGGAGGACGCTGCGGTTGAAGGCCCCGTGCCCCATGGCCTCTTCGCCCCCTTCCCCTAACGCGTGGGGCTCCAAGTCAGCCTCTTCATGCGTGGAAAAATAAATTGCCTGCTCCTTCGTAAAATCGTAGTGCGTGGTCAATGCCCTGAACCATTCCCCGGACCAATGGGCTAGAGATTCCTCGAAGACATGCAGGCCCCACAGTTCCACCAGAGAGCCGTCGATAAAAATTTTATGACAGAAGTCGTTGATAGCGCGCGCCTCGGGAAGATAAGGGTCCTCTAACATCTCCTTGCGATTTAGGCCCATCGCCTCGGCGGTTTTCAAAAGGACCAGAACGTGTCCAGGAGGCTTGGGAGAGATCAACTCGTCCGCAATCTTGCCACAGAAGGGACCCAAGAGATCAAAGTGATGGACGAAAAAAGGCAGGTGGGTGTAGTAGGAAAGCGCGTTCAAGGCGTTAACTTCGAGCGAGAAATGGCCCCAGTTTTTGAAGAACTGGCGGATCACAGGCATGGGGAGTTTCCCATCCCGCAGGCGGGTCATGAAAGGGCCGTTCTGGATCTTCTCCTTCCAGGATTCGTACATCTTGGCGTAAAGATAATCGACGTAGGCCTTGGCCTCCGTAGAAGTCATCCTTTCACCGGGTCGAGGTTCTTTCACGTTAGTCATTTCCCTTCATGCTTATTTATGAAGGATCACGTATCACTCGCCCTATGTCCTTGTCAAGGAATGTCGGACTCTACTGCGAAAAATGTGGTTGCAAGGTGAAGCGGAGGGAAGCTGCCCCTCAGCGGGAGCCGATGGGCCTCAGCATGGTTCAAGTTGTTCAAATAGTTCAAATCGTTTATTGAACCTTTTGAACGATTGGAACGGTTTCTATTTCCTCAGGCCGGAAAGGCTTTCTCCCAGAGGAAAGACCACACTTTTTAACGGAGAGCCGCAATGTCACGAATTGGAAATTGCCGCTGACTAAGCTAGAATGCCTGCATGCCAAGCAGGCCCGGCAAAGAACTGGAGACTTTTCCCAACCCTCGGCCCGGCCGGGATTATGAGATCAGCATGGAGTGTCCCGAGTTTACCTGCGTGTGCCCGCGTACCGGTCAACCCGACTTCGCCACCATTCGGATTCGTTATGTTCCTCAGGAGCTATGCATTGAGCTAAAATCCCTCAAGCTTTACCTTTGGTCTTTCCGTGAGGAAGGAGCCTTTCACGAAGACGTTATCAACCGCATCCTGGACGATCTGGTGCAGGCTTGCCGTCCGAAATCGATGACCGTCGTGGGAGACTTTAACGTCCGTGGCGGCATCCACACCGTGGTTACGACGGAATATAAGGCCAAGTGAGAGGAAACCAGGGGGAAGGATGACAGGAGACCGAGGACGGGAGACCGGTCCTCCGTCGCCGGTCCTCAGTCATCAGTGAATCTCACACCTCATGTCTAACGAAGACGCTTTGCACAAGACAATTTAGTTTCGGCTTTTCTCTCACGCGAGCGGTTTTTCATGACTGATATCAGCGTTTTAAAAGAACTTCTCATCATTCTCACGGCCATCATCTCTATCGTCTTTCTCTTCCAAAAATTGCGCCTCCCGGCCATCGTGGGATTTCTCCTGGCCGGCGTGATTATGGGTCCTAATGGGCTCCGATTGATCCGTGATGTGCGAGAGGTGGAGACGCTGGCGGAGATCGGTGTCGTGCTGCTTCTCTTCACCATCGGCCTTGAATTCTCTATGGCCCACCTCGCCTCCATTTATCGCCTCGTTCTCTGGGGCGGGTTACTGCAGATCCTTGTTACAACCCTAGCGGTGTTAGGCTTATCCCTATTTATGGGATTCTCATCTGGTGTTGGGGTTTTCTACGGCTTTCTGGTCTCTTTGAGCAGCACCGCCATTGTCCTTAGGATCTATAGCGACCGAGGGGAAACCAACGCCCTTCACGGTCGCTTAGCGGCTGGCATCTTACTCTTTCAGGATCTCTGCATTATCCCCATGGTGCTTCTCCTCCCGCTTCTAGCAGAATCCACACGGGTCTCTCTCCCGCTCGTCGGATTGACCCTGTCCAGAGCCCTTTTCGTTGTCCTTTTTATTATTCTTACAGGACGGTTTGCCTTGCCTTGGCTTTTGCATCAGGTGGCCCAACTGAGAAATCGGGAACTCTTCATTCTATTTGTGGTCTTTTTCGTTCTAGGGACGGCTTGGATGACATCCGAGTTTGGACTCTCTTTGGCACTGGGCGCTTTCATCGCCGGTCTTCTCATCGCGGAATCGGATTACAGCCACCAGATAATTTCCGACATCCTTCCGCTGAGGGATTGTTTTAGCGGGATCTTCTTTGTCTCCATCGGGATGTTGCTCGACCTCAATTTCATCCTCACAGACGTCCGCATCCCACTCGCAACTCTCTTCTCGCTTATATCGGTTAAGGCGGTGATCGTTCTTCTGGTTTTTGGGTGGCTCTACCGCTCCCTCCGACTCGGCGTTGTCTTGGGTCTGAGTCTCGCCCAAGTGGGGGAGTTTTCTTTCATCCTTGCCAACGTGGGGCGGAATTATGGACTCTTGACGCCAGGGGGGGAGCAAACTTTTATAGCCGCTTCGATCCTCAGCATGATCGCTACTCCGTTCCTGATTCAGTTGGTTCACGGGTTGGCCTTTGGTTTAGAGACGATGGTCGGGGGTCCATTAAAGAGGCAATCGTGGGAAGAGGCGGAGGAGATGGAGAGTTCGATCACCGGGCACGTCATTGTCGTGGGCTACGGATTAAACGGGCAGAATCTTACGCGAGTGCTTAAAGAAGTCGGCATCCCTCACAGGATTCTAGATATGGACCCGGCTTTGGTGCGCCGGGCTAGTGCGGCTGGAGAGCGTATTTCATTCGGCGACGGGACCCGTCCAGAAGTCCTGAGGAAGATGGGCATCGAGCAGGCGCGGACCCTCGTGATTGCCATTTCGGATCCGGTCGCCACTGCCCGCATTGTTTCGCAGGCTCGTCGCCTGAGGCCTGACCTCTACGTCATCGTCCGCACCCGATATGTGGCGGAGATCGACCACCTCTATCGCCTGGGCGCCAATCAGGTTATCCCGGAGGAGTTTGAGACTTCGGTGGAGATCTTTGCCCGCGTTCTGCAGGAGTATCATATCCCGCGCAATGTGATTTCCCTCCAGGTCGATCTGATTCGAAAGGAGCATTACGGGACGCTGCGCGGTCTACACCTTCAGGGGAAGCGATTGGATGAGTTGAGTCAGTTCCTGGCCGGGACAACCACCGATACCGTGCTGATTATGGAAGACTCTCCTGGGGTTGGAAAGAATTTAGAAGAGCTTCAACTCTGCTCCCAGAGTGGCGTCACCGTAATCGCCGCCGTACGCAACGGAACTTCCACCTATAATCCAGGCACCGATTTTCGCCTCGCGAGCGGAGATGTCCTGGTGCTCTTGGGCAGCCATAAGGAGTTGGACCAGGCCACTCAGATTCTCAATCCGCCGAGCCAGAATAACGAGGGCTGAACTTTCTTCGAAAAATTGCTTGGAGGGAGCGTAGTGTCGAAAACTGCACAAAATCTAGTCCTGTTTGATATTGACGGCACGCTTGTGGACTGCGGTACGGCTGCCGGCAAGTGTTTCTCCAAGGCTTTTCAGGAAGCCTTCGGCGTTCCCTGTCCCATCTTTCCTCCCGAAGATGTCTCTGGGCTTACGGATGCGGCGATCCTGATGGAGGTACTTCGCAGACTCAATCTGAAGTGCGAGGATTTTGACCGCCGTCAAGCCCTTGCCTTTGACATCTATGCCCGCAACCTAGCCAAGGAGTTTAAGCTTCAACCGGCCCGGGAGCTTCCCGGAGCGACTCGCGCCATTCAAGCTGTCCGAGACATCGGAGGTTGTGTGGGGTTGCTTACAGGCTCAACCGAGGCGACAGCAAGAATTAAGCTGGAATCGGCTGGAATTGATTTCGAACAGTTTGCTTGCGGAGCTTACTCCGAGGATGGCGAATTGAGGGAATCGCTTCCACAAGTAGCACAGACCCGATTCTTGAGGCTTTTCGGACGAGAGCCTAAGGTAACCATTCTCATTGGAGATACTCCAAGAGATGTGCAGGCGGCCCTACGAACCGGATGCGATTTCATTGGCGTTACCACAGGCATTTACGATCGTGCCTCCCTGGAAGAGGCCGGAGCGCAGGTGATCCTGAAAGATCTTACCGATACCGACTCTTTATGTCAGGCAATTAAGGCCATCTGCCGACGCTGAGTGAAAACTAACTCCTGAAAAAGGTAGAGTTTAGCAGGGGAGAAGTGCCATGCTGGGTCTTGGTTCACCCTGTTAGCCCGACTGACACGAAACGGCGGCGTTGACAAGCCTCGCTACCCAGTGATAGTTTCGCACCGGCTCTAGGGGGAGAGTGCGGTCATCAGGAATGTGCCCGCTCCAAGAGAAATTTTTGGTGAGACATGATGAAAACACTGAGACTCTTGTCGCTTGCTGTCGTAGTATTAGCCGCGGAAATCTCCTCTGGCCCTTCAACCTCAATCGCTCAGTCGCGGCGGCCCAACATCATTTTCATCCTCGCCGACGACCTCAATGTCGAAACCATGGCTCACCTGCCGCGACTCCAGTCGCTCCTCGCTGCCCGGGGCACGACCTTCGCGAACTACTTTGTGAGCCTTGCGCTGTGCTGCCCATCCCGGGCGTCTATCCTCCGCGGTCAATATGCCCACAACACCGAGATCTTCACGAACATGCCACCGGGTGGCGGATTCCAAAAATTCCTTGACCTGGGACGTGAGGAGTCGACCGTCGCCACTTGGCTCCACGATGGGGGCTACCGGACCGTGCTCCTAGGCAAGTATCTGAACGGCTATCCCGTGACCACGCATGTGCCGCCAGGCTGGGACGAATGGTATGCCGTTGCGGGAGCAGTAAACTTCTTCAACTACCGACTGAACGAGAACGGCGAGATTGTCACGTACGGCAATCAACCCGAGGATTATCTGACCGATGTCCTCTCACAAAAGGCATCTGACTTCATTGTCCGCACTGCTCCTATGGGCCAACCCTTCTTCATGTACGTTGCGCCCTATGCGCCGCACCAGCCAGCGGATCCAGCGCCGCGGCATGAGGAGGAGTTTCCTGGTGTCCAGGCCCCGCGCACCGCGTCATTCAACGAAGCGGACGTGAGCGACAAGCCCACCTGGGTGCAGAACACGCCACCCCGCACTCCAGCACAAATCACGCAGCTAGACGCTCTCTATCGCAGGCGGCTGCAATCGATGCTTGCGGTGGAGGATCTGCTCGAACAGCTAATTCGGACCCTGCGAAGGACTCATCAACTGAGCAACACCTATATCGTTTTCACCTCTGATAATGGCTTCCACCTGGGCCAACATCGCCTCCCAGCGGGCAAAAACACGGCTTACGAAGAGGATATTCGTGTGCCGCTGATCGTGCGCGGCCCCGGCGTGCCAGCCGGTCGCGTTATCGAGCACCTGGCCGTTAACATTGACTTTGCCCCAACCTTTGCCGAGCTGGCTGGGGCTCAAGCTGCTGATTTTGTGGATGGTCGCTCGCTCGTGCCGCTTCTCACATCCGATCCACCAGCAGTTGAGGGGTGGCGCCAGGCCTTTCTCCTTGAGGCCGGCTTCATCACCGGGAACCGGGTATTTCAAGGGATCAGGACGAACAAACACACTTATGTCGAGTACCTGAATACCGGCGAGCGGGAGCTTTATGACCTGGAGGAAGATCCGGATCAGCTCCAAAGCTTGCACGACACAGCCGATCCTGAAATTCTTGAGCAGCTCGCCTCATGGCTTGCAACGCTGCGGGCCTGCGCAGGCGCTAGCTGCCGCTCGGCTGAGGACACACCGCCTTAGTAACCCACACACCGCGCGGTTTGTATGAAGGACAGAAAGATCATAAGCAGTTTGGACAATCATGCCGGGGGTGACTATGACAATGCTGCAGACACGATCGTACGGATGACGAAGGCGAGCACCCAGATGAGCGCTCTGGATGCGGTCAGGGCAGGCTTGGCAGGGAGGGACTTAAGATGAATGGAAAAAAGACGTTACTGCTGGTTTTGGTAAGGATGTGCGGCCTGATTCTTCTGTGTACCACGGCCTGGGCCTGGCAGGCCAACATCGACGGAACTGCCAATGGCAATGATCAGGTCAACGCGGTGGCGGTGGATGGCGCGGGGAATGTGCTGGCCGCAGGCGGGACCGCGAACACCGGCACCGGCTTTGACTTCACTGTGATCAAGTTTGATCCCAATGGGGCAGAGCTGTGGCGTCAGGTGATCAATGGCACTGCCAATGGCGGTGATGAGGCCAATGCAGTGGCTGTGGATCCGAACGGTGATGTGGTGGTCGCAGGCTTTACCACGAACACCCTCACCGGCAGGGACTTCACCGTGATCAAGTTTTCCGGGGCTGACGGGACAGAGCAGTGGCGCCAGGAAATGGTCGGCAGCTTCAGTTTTCTTGATCAGGCCAATGCGGTCACAGTGGATGCCAATGGGGATGTGGTGGCCGCGGGGAATACCGGCACCCTCGTTGACTTCGCCGTTATCAAGTTTTCCGGTATCGACGGTACAGAGCTTTGGCATCAGGAGATCGCCGGCACCGCCTTTGGTAATGATACGGCCTTAGCGGTCGCTGTGGATGCGCAGGGGGATGTGCTGGCCGCAGGTAGGACCGCGAACACCGGCACCGGCCAGGACTTCACCGTGGTCAAGCTTAGGGGGACAGACGGAAGTGACTTCTGAAAGCTGTCAACAGTTAGCAGTCAGTTATCAGTCAAGAGCTGAGAGCTGATGGCTGAAGGCTAACTGCAGAAGAGAGCGACGACGCAAAAGATCTATAAGCTCTGCCTGACAGACCTTCCCAGGACTTATCCTAGAAATCCGAGATTCAGCGGGTCAAATCTCCCATCTGCACTATTCGGGAATACCGCCGGAATGTCCGCAGGGGCAACACCATACCACAAGGCCAGCGTGGCGGCGTACCGGTCCACAGCCACGAACGGCACCCAACGCCCTCTGGCTCCTGCCCCAGCATCCGTGTCGATGCCATCGGCAAGCACCAATGGTGGGAAGACTGTGCCGTTTGGGCTAAGCGTAGCATCACCGTAGAAGTCGCCACCCACAACCGAACCGCCCATAACGAAATGGTGAGCCCCCCATCCGTGATCCGTTCCATTACCTCCATTGGGCTTGAAGGTACGTGCAAAGTCACTGAGAGTAAAGGTCGTGACATCGGATTCGACTCCGAGTTCGATAGTAGCATCGTAAAATGCCCTCATGGCCTGGCTCACCTGTGTCCACAGATTCGCATGCGCTCCGGTGGTAGGATTCGCGGGTACTACCTGATTGTTGTGCAGATCGAAGCCTCCCAGCGAACAGAAAAAGAGTTGACGTTTGAGATTGAGTGGTGCTGTCTGATTCAATTTGATAAGGCGCGCCACCTGCCTCAACTGCTGGCCAAGATTTGTGTTTGGAAACACGGTCGTGACGTCTGGAAGATTGGCTAGCGCCTGGCTGTTATTGACGGCCTGGAGAGTGATCTCGCTGGTTGCCGCTACAAGCGTAGCGACAGTGTCCACTCCCAGCAATTGAACCAGGGCCTCGTATCGTGCATCGCCTGGCGAGATCCCTTCTAGAGACAGCGATACGCCTGGCGCCAGCCCAAGAGGCTGAGTAGTTCTCCCTCTGCTGAAGATCGTTATGCCCGCTACGCTGACCGTTATCGGGAATCCACCCGGAGGATTGAGAATGACCATTCTGTCTGCCACACGCCCCCCCCACCCGGTCTGGCTTACTGCACCGGCAATCGATGTCTGCCACTGAATCTGCTGGTCAGAATGGGAGAAGAGGTTTAAGGGACGACGAGCACTACCATCTCTGAAAGTCTCTCGAGTCGTCGGTTCGACCAGTGGGCCGACGTTGCACACGACGGCGACTTTCCCTTGCCCGTACAACTCGTGCAATCCACTTAGGCTCGGGTGCAGCCCGAACTGGGCACCGGCGCTCGGCGCGTTGATCGTTAGCAGGCTTTCCTGGGGAATTTGGACGTTTGCCCCCGAGTCACGCACCGCTGCATACTCCGCATAGTTGTCATAGGGAATGACGATGTTGTCGCTGTCATTGCCGCCATTAAGGAAGACGCAGACCAGGGCCTTGTAGTCCTTTGCCTGAGCCAGGGCATTGATGAGGCCGAAACGTTCAAAGGCAAGCGTCATTGCGCCTGCGCCAAGGGCGCAACCGCTTTTCTGTAAAAACTCTCTACGTGTCAGTGCCATTTTTCACTCTCCTTTAACGCTGCACTTGATATTGCGACGAAGTGACTATGAGATAGATAGCCGTCTGTGCACGCGTAAGCGGATCTGTGTCTGGATCGCTCACCGCAGCCGTTATGATGTCACGCATCTCCTGGGACATGGAGCGGTGGAGCAGCAGTTGATTTAATCTCCCGATGAGCCGGTCAGGATCTGCTGCCAGGGCTTCCCACCGGGACAAATCGATTGACGTGCCGACCGGTCTATCTACAGTCAAGGGTGGGATCCCTGAAAATACGATCGTGTTGACAAAGTTGGCGCGCCGGATCGCCGTCACCGATGATTGGATCCCAAATTCCGGGCCGGACACGCCTTCGTAGCCAGGAACCTCAGTATCAGCGTATTGGAAGAAATTGAAGACCGTAGGGGATAGGAAGGGCGCCTGGTCCATTTCCCCGACGAAGCTCCTCACGCCACCTCGAGGCGAGCCTGCGAGCACACCGTCGCTAGTCGCGTTGAATGCGCGTAACAAGCTCGTAACGAACAGGACCGGCTCACTTAGCTTGCCATAAACCGGCTCTGTAGCGGGGTCCCTAAAGTCGCCGCGGGCTTCCTCATCGAGCAGAATCGCCTTGACCACCTCAAACAACTGTGTGGGCGAATCGACATTGGCCGAGAATACAGTAGAGACGCGCTCGACGTATGCTGGACTCGGGTTACTCGTCACCAGATTCTGAATGAGTATTTTACTGATGAACGGAGCGGTGTTTGGGTGGGAGATGATGTTGTCGATCGCGGCGTTGAGTTCCTCCTCGGCGGATTGTCCGCCTGGCAGCTCGAATCCGTTCAACAACGTTTTGGGTCCCTTATCGTGCCGGGCTTCAAAGCCCGCTTGCAGGAAGACTCTCATCGGATCACGGTAATTGACAATGCCTGGGGCCAGTTGAGGCGCGAAAGTCCAGCCGGTGAATACTCTCGAGAACTCTTCAATCGTGTCCTGATCGTAGCTGAAGATGGGATCCCCGTTCTCGTCCGCTTGCAACGTCCCATCTGGATTCAACATGTAAACGCCAATGGAAAAGAGTTGTAGGATTTCGCGGGCATAGTTCTCGTTCGGCTTAACAGCCAAACCATTCCTGCAAATATTAGGGTCAGGGGGCGTGGGAGTCTGACATCTGTTGTCTACCATGTCGAGGTAGCGCCCCATCGCTGGGCTAAGCGTCACTTTGTAGAGGATGTCCCGATATTTCCCGAGGGCATTCTCATAGAGCAACTGCTGGTAATGTCTCATTCGACCTGCCCGGAAAAGCTGAGCCTCCGCGCCTGAGGTGACGAGGATTTGGCTCAGCGCCCACGCGATACGCTGCCGTACCTGATCCTCCCTGTATAGAGCGTTGTTGAAGAAATGAACCTGCAACGGGTACAACGTGTAGTTGTCTGTTAAACATATGCTTGGAGATGGGCAAGTCGCGTTATCACGGTTGAACGGCATGAGATCCATTTCACGCCCCTCTCGATCGAACAATGGGTAATCTGAACGTGGGGTGATGTTTTCATCAAACTGTTCGTCTAAAAAGGCCTCGAACCCGATCTCTCGCACATGCCTAATAAGATCGGGTGTCGGACCAAAAGTCGCTTGTCTGAGGAAGCGCACGATATCCGGAAGCGAAGGTTGTGCGTTAACTTGGCGCGCGCTTGCAGCAATGAGCAGGGCGAGTAAGGAGGAAAGTACCAAACAACTCCATTTTAAGCGAAAAAGGCTTCTCTTCATAAGCTCTCCTTGGATGATTTGCTAAAAGTAATAGGCTAGGTTGACAAAGACCCCCCTTCCCTAGTAAGAGGGCCTTGACCATTATAACGAATCACCTCTCTCTTTGGTTGACAGGTGGTCGTAAAATCAATTCGAGGTGACAACGGTGGGGAACCTGAAGCCCATTCCGGATAACCTGGCCGGCTATGCGGAGATCTACAAGACACATTATGCGCGAGTGGTGCGCCTTAGTCGCCTGCTTCTTTCAGATCTCCACGAAGCGGAGGACGTAGGTCAAGACGTTTTCATCAAAGTCTTTAAGGAGTGCCAGAACCAAAACTTTCCCACGAAGTGGAAACCGTGGCTTGTACGGGTCACCATCAATGCTTGTCGTGACCGGCAGCGCTCAGGGTGGTGGAAGTGGCTGAGGGCATCCGAGGAAGAATTTCAGGAAGCGAATCACCCAAGTCGTAGCCAGACACCGGAAGAATTAGTGCTCAGACGAGAAGTGCGTGAGCGTATCTGGGGTTCCCTTAGTGCCCTGTCTCCCCGTCAGAAAGAGGTTTTTGTCCTCCGCCACTTGGAGGGATGGTCCACCGCAGAGGTTGCGGACACTTTAGGACTTACCCCAGGCAGTGTGAAGCGCCATCTTTTCCGGGCTGCCTGTCATTTGCGCAAAGCGTTACGAGGACCCTCATGATAAAATGCCTGCGAGAACAAACACTGCTTTTACTGTATGAAGGTGAAGGAACCGACCTTCAGCGAGCTCATCTGAAGGATTGCTTGGCTTGCGCTAGGCGGTACCATAGATTGGTTCGCGAGTTGGAGGTAATTGGACGAGTGCTCCAAGAGGAGCCACCTCTCCGGTCTTTTTCTCATCGTGCCCACCCGATCTACGTACGTTGGGTGCCCCTGGCGACTGCTCTAGGAGTAGTGCTCGCAATTCTTTGGGGAGGCATGTGGGTGCGGACAACGGCTCCTCCGCCTTTCGCAGAGAAATCACGCAGCGAGGATATCTGGCAGTTCCTACAAGAGGTATCGACCGTAGTCTTCCTTGGCGCTAGTAACGATGTTGAGGAGACATCGTCAGATGTTCTTCACTTTTCCCATCTGCGTCAGGCGCTCGGGGAAGAGTAGCCCTGTGGGAGCCCTCCGAAGCCGCCGCGATGCCATTGCCTCTGACTCTAAAGCTTCCGCCAAGGTAGGTCGAAGAGATAAGCCCAGCGCCCTGCAGGACCTAACTTCGGTGCCAAGCCGTCTAGGCTGCCTCCCTGACTGTGCCACGTTTAAGGGGTAAGGGAGTGTCCTGTAAGGCACGAGGTTTCTTTCCAGTGTCAACCAAAGGCTACTCTGAGTCGTTAGGCTAGGGGGCGGGTGCCCGCCCCTCTGCTTCCCCCAGCGGCATCAGGCAAGGAGGACTTCTCGCGCTTCCTAGAAAGAGCTATCCACAGCAACCTTCTCGGCAGATAGCGAAAATTTTGGGGAGATATTGGAACCGTTTTTATCTTTGCTTATCTAAGTGTGAGGCCCCTAAGGAAGGTAGCCCTGGGGGTTCGAGGGATACGTTCCCATGGGCGCGCCGAGCATAGGGGGTGTCTTATGAAGAAAGGGTGGAGTCTGGTTGGATCTGGGCTAATTATGTTGGGCCTATCCTCCGTTACCGCGTATGGACAAGAGCGACGTGCCCTGCCAGGGCCGGGAGCATGGATGCCGTATGGAGCCAGCAGTATGCTCCCCATAATTCTGAGGGGAGTAAACCTTACGCTCGAGCAGAATGTCCGCGTGGAGGAGATTATGGCTACTCATCGCCCAACTTTTAACGGTCTCAACAAACAACTGCAGGCAGTTCATAGAGAGATCGCCGATAAGCTCTTCGCTCCGGGAGAGGTGCGGTCGCAGGATCTGGCGATCCACGTTCAGAGGATCGTCCTGTTGCGGAGTCAGCTCCTCAACGAGGGGATAAAGGTTATGCTGGAGATACGTGGGGTGCTGACACCGGAGCAGCTTGCAAAGGCTTCCCAGATCAAGCAACGGATGCAAGAGCTACGAGGCGAATATAGAAGTGTCCTTGAAAAGAACCGCTAGCCCTTCCTTTTACCGGCCCTCATGCGCTACAGACTCCTCAAAGTGATCTATGTGATAAAGGCAGCCAGTTTAAATCGGGGAATCCCCAAGGGATTTCTGACTTCGAGGACTATGTGGGCCGCTTGGGGACTCGGGTCGGGCAGGCGAGAAGTTTGTTGTCCGCAAACTTAGGGTGCCTATGCCTGCTGTGACAGTGAAGGGGTTGCTGGCTGCGAGGCGCGTCAAACTGGCATCGGCAAACAGACGTAGCTCGTAGATGCCGTCAGCAGCGGGCGCCACCAAGGGACATGACCCGTCGGCCTGAGAGCCACCGGGTATCTGCGAACAGCTAACGTAGATCCAATCGATCAACTGGAAATCGTCAGTACCCTGTAGATACAGGCCAATCCAGTCTTCTGGGGTGGGTGAGGGGATGCCACTCCAGCTAACAGTAACCGTGTCGCCTGGCACGACGCCGGTTGGGCTCACGCTGAGGGTGGTTATGCCTCCATCTGTATCAGAAATCATGGCGATGAAGATATCGCTACTACCTGCTAAAGCCGGCTGAAAAGCGTTCACTGTAGTAGGAAAGTCGCCAGACCTGGTCTCTCCCGTGACATAGACATTGCCGCTTGCGTCCACCGCGATACTTCCGCCGACATCGGAGAAGAGACCACC
>JBOHVJ010000359.1:0-6372 GCA_050735075.1 Binatia bacterium | reverse complement strand
CGACTCGGACGCCGGTGCCAAAGCTGGGGATGGCATGACAACACGACCGAGGATGTCGACCCCGAAACCTCCCAGGGTGATGCCTACGCGACCTATGGGTGGGCAACCCAACTGGCTGAGGTTGAGGTAGATACGGAGACTGGTCAGGTTAAGGTTTTACGGATCGTCTCCGCCACCGACGCAGGCAAGGCGATCAATCCCATTGCCGTAGAAGGGCAAATTCAAGGAGGCGCAGCAATGGGGATGGGCTATGCGCTTTACGAACAGCACATTCTAGAGCAGGGCATCCCGCGCACGAATTCGCTCGCTTTTTACCTTGTGCCGACCTCTATGGACGTCCCAGAGATCGAGTGTGAAATCGTTGAGGTCCCTGACCCGAAGGGACCTTTCGGAGCCAAGGGAGTAGCGGAGCCGGCCACGATCCCCACAACTCCGGCGATCCTAAATGCAATCTATGACGCCATCGGCGTGCGCGTTACTGAGACCCCGGCTACTCCTGAGCGCGTCTTTTTCGCGATCGAACAGGCCAAGGCGCGCGGCCAGTTCAAGGAGTAGTTAAGGGACGCAGTAGAAGGCAACGAAGCATGACAAAACGCATCGGCCTTCTTATCCCCTCCTCCAACACGGTTATGGAAGTGGACTTCTACCGCCATCTCCCCCCTACCGTTACCGTGCACACGGGGCGAATGTATATGGAATCGGCCACCGTAGAAGGCGAGTCGGAGATGTTGGATCACCATGCCCTCCCAGCTGCTCGTGTCCTGGCAACGGCCAAGCCGGATGTTGCGGTCTTTGGCTGTACGAGCGCTGGAGCCTTGCGCGGCAATGACTACGACGTCGAGATCTGCCGACGGATCTCCGAGATAACCGGGGGCCCCACGATCAGCGTCATAGAATCGGTGAGGCGGGAGTTGAAGGCCACTGGTGCCAAGAAGGTCGCTGTCCTGACTCCGTACATCGATGAGTTGAACCGTCGGATTAGAGCCAGCGTTGAGGCCGACGGCCTGGAAGTCGTGGCGATTCATGGTATGGGTATCAGTGTCAACTTCGATCTGGCGCTCGTGGAGCCCTCGGAAATTGTGGAATTCGCCCGGCAGCACTTGAGGCTCAAGCCTGTTGCGGACGCCATTTTTGTTTCTTGCACGAACTACCAGGCCCTATCCGCGCTGCCGCAATTGAGGAAGTTGTTTCACCTTCCCGTGGTCACAAGTAATCAGGCAGCCCTTGTGGCGGCGTGTCGAGCCCTGGCGGTTGAGCCCAGGATTTTGGGCTAAGGGGGTGCCAATGACCTTCGTCAAGCTCGATGGGGCAATCGATCTTCATGTCCACTCCTATCCTTGTGTCTTTCAGCGACGGGTCGACGACCGTCAGGCCGCCCAGGCCGCGGCTGATGCTGGGATGGCCGCGATGATGCTCAAATGCCATCACGAAAGCACGGTGAGCCGAGCTTATTTGATCCAGAAAGAGTTTCCAAACCTGAAGATCTTCGGCGGAGTTGTATTGAACCAGTTTGTAGGTGGTATCAACCCTGCCGCCGCGGAGGTCGCTCTGCGCCTCGGTGGCAAGGAGGTTTGGATGCCGACCATCGACGCAGCTCATCACATCGAGGTCCATGGGGCTCGAGGCAGCTACGACGTGCAGTCCAGTGGCGGCGGTTTCTTCTGGGGCGAACCGATTTCCGCGTTTAAGGACGGAAAGGTCACTGGTGAGGCGATGGTCGTACTGGAACTGATTGCCAAGTATGACGTCATCCTCGGCACCGCCCACCTTTCGCTTTCCGAAATCGATCCCCTGGTCAGGGCGGCGAGAGAACGAGGGGTGAAGAAGATCCTCATTACCCATCCTTATTTTAAAGTGCCAGCAGGGATGAACCTCGATTTTCTTAAAGAGATGGTGCGACTGGGCGCCATCGCCGAGTTCGGTTACTGTACCATCTCGCCGATGTGGGCCTACGTCAACCTCCAATTCACGAAAGAGATCATGGATGCGATCGGTTATGATAACTGCGTGGTGATGAGCGACACCGGGCAGTCGCATAATCCGCTTCCTCCAGAGGCGATGTGGTTGTACGCACAGGGTCTCTACGAGAAGGGGGTCTCGGCAGCGAACATCGAAAAGCTTATTAGCAAGACCCCCAAGGCCCTTTTAAACATCTAGAGAGGTTTAAGGCATGGTGGACTGGACGTCGAGACGGCGCATGGCGGAGGACATCTTTGAAACGGCCGGCATGACTCCCATGGTGCGGCTCCACAAGGTGGCTCGAGGGACCCAGATTCTATGCGGCAAGCTGGAGTTCATGAACCCAAGTTCGAGTTTGAAGGATCGGGTGCTCCGGCACGCGGTTGGGCGCGCCGAAGAGCGCGGAGAACTCCACCCCGGGATGACCCTTCTTGAGGCCTCCACGGGGAGCACAGGCATCTCCACTGCGATGATTGGAGCTGTGAAAGGATATCCAGTCATCATCGTGATGCCGGAGGGGATGAGCGAGGAGCGCAAGGCAACTATGCGCGCCTATGGCGCCGAGCTCCTGCTGACTCCGGGAGGCGAAAGCGACGTCGACCTGTGTCTCAGGAAGGTGGAAGAGCTCAAGCGCGAAAACCCGGGTAAGTTCTGGGAAGTGGCACAGTTTTCTAACAAGGACAACGTTGAAGCTCACTACCTTACCACCGGCCCGGAAATATGGGATCAGACGGGGGGTGAAGTCGATGTCTTCGTCGCAGCGCAAGGAAGTGGGGGCACTATTTCGGGGGTCGGTAGATACCTCAAGGAGAGGAATCCAAGGGTCAAGATTTATGCCGTAGAACCAGAGGAGTGTCCGATCCTCTCCGGGGGCGAGTGGGGACCGCATCAGATTGAAGGGATCGGGGACGGATTTATTCCGGACAACCTCAACCTAGATGTGGTGGACGGCGTCGTCACGGTATCCTCTCGAGATGCTGTCGTTATGGCCCGTCGGCTTGCTCGGGAAGAAGGGATCCTCTGCGGCATCTCCTCAGGCTGTAACGTAGTTGCGGCGAACAAGCTCTCTAACGCGCTGTCCGTCACCAGGCTCATGGTAACTATGATCAATGATACGGGCATGCGCTATTTCTCCACGCCCCTTTTTGGCAAAGAGCCAGTGTCGAAGATCCCGGATCGGGAGCATCCCGCCCGGGAGCAAGACCGTCAGAATCTGGCGCGGCGCAACCTGCACATCGTTCGCTGACGATGGGTAAGGTCACTGAGCTTAGTTGCGTCATCTGCGGCGCTATGTACCGGGAGAGCTCAGCTCTGTACGTTTGCCCCTCTTGCGGTGATCTGGCCACGCTCAGGGTTTCTTACGACTACGACGCCGCGCGACGCGCGCTCACGCGAGAAGTCCTCTCTGACAAAGTGCTGGTCGACCAGTGGCGATACCTGCCTCTGCTCCCTCTCGAGTATACAGACGAGCTGATTCCCTTGCGCGTGGGCGGAACCCCCCTTTATGCTGTACCCGGACTGCGAAAGGCGCTGGGGCTGGAGCATCTCTGGGTGAAAGACGACACGGTTAATCCCTCCGGGTCTTTGAAGGACCGAGCCAGCGCCGTCACAATTCTAGTGGCCCGTGAGTTTGGTTTTCGGGAAATCGCGACCGCTTCGACCGGCAATGCGGCGGCTTCCCTTGCGTCCCTTTCAGCGGCGGTTGGCATGCCGTGCCATATCTTCGTTCCGAAGTCCGCGCCAGTGGCCAAGATGGCTCAGTTGCTTGTGTTTGGCGCCGATGTAGTTCCCGTTCAGGGCAGTTATGATGATGCCTTCAGGCTCTGTGTCGAAGCGTGTCAGGCGTTCGGCTGGTTCAACCGGAACACCGGCTACAACCCGTATACCGTCGAGGGAAAAAAGACCGTGTCGATGGAGATAGCAGAACAGCTCGGGTGGGACACACCGGATACAATCATCGTCCCCGTAGGCGACGGATGCATCCTAAGCGGGGTTTGGAAAGGGTTTATTGATCTTAAGCGAATTGGGCTGATCGGTCGGCTGCCTCGCCTAGTCGCGGCACAAGCCGAAGGTTCACAGGCGATCAAGCAGGCCTTTGACGGGGACGGGATCATCCGTCCGGTCAAAGTTAATACTTTGGCGGACAGCATCGCCGTCTCCCTGCCCCGAAACGGAGTCATGGCCGTGCAGGATCTGAAGGATTCGCGAGGACTGGCCGTTGCGGTGTCGGACGATGAGACCTTGGAAGCGATGGGACTACTCGGACGGACCAGCGGCATCTTCGGCGAGCCGGCGGGTGTGGTCGCCTTGGCTGCTTTAATGAAGCTCTGCTCGGCGGGAGCCGTCCGCCCAGAGGAGCGAGTGGTTATCCTGGTCACGGGAAGCGGCCTTAAAGACGTTAATTCCGCTCTCAAAGGGGTTTCACTGCCCCCGGCGCTCCCCTGCTCACTGGAGGCGGTAAAGGGCCGGTTTAAAACTTGAAGGCAAAACAAGGAAGGGCATTGAACCAGGATCTCCGCAGCTTTCTTAAGCTGATCGAAGAAAAACACCCAGATCAGTTCCTCCGGGTTAAGGACGAGGTAAGCCCGATTTTTCAGGCTACAGCCCTGGCTCTGGAGGCAGAAAAGCTGGCCTCATGTCCAGTGGTTTGCTTGGAGCGAGTGAAGGGAAGTGATTTTCCTGTGGTCGTGAACGTCCTCGCTCACAAGCCGAGGTTGGCGTTAGCCATGGGCGTAGCCGGGGAGCGGCTGGTGGAGGAGTTTCGAAATCGGCTTAAGGGCTCTATCCCCCCCGTGGTACGAAAGGATGCCCCGTTTGAGGAAAACGTCTTTATCAGAGACGAGGTGGATCTGAACCGGCTTCCGATGCTCACCCATTTCGAGCAAGACGCGGGTCCCTACCTGACCGCGGCCTTGGTGGTCGCCCGCGATCCGCATTCCGAGATCCGCACCATCGGCTACCATCGCATGCAGCTAAAGGGGCCACGGCGGATGGGGATCAGCTTGCACTCGCGAAGACGAATGTATGAATACTTCCGGCGGGCCGAGGAGCAGAACCGTCCTCTGGAAGTAGCCGTCTGCGTGGGGGTCCATCCGATTCTCTCTCTGGGCGCGCTCAGTATTCCACCGAGGGACGTTGACAAATTCGATCTGCTGGGCAGCCTGCTTGGGGAGCCTCTGGAGATCGTCCAATGTCAGACCGCGGACTTGCAGGTGCCGCGTTGGTCGGAAATCGTCATCGAGGGTCATATCCTGAACGGCGTGCGGGAGAAGGAGGGTCCCTTCGGAGAGTTTACGGGATACGCGTCTACACGGAGTACCGAAAACGTCTTCGAGGCGACCGCGCTGCTCTATCGCAACGGAGCGATTTATCAGGACATTAACTCTGGAAACAGTATGGAACACTGCCGTTGCCTCTCACTTCCTCGCGAGGTGGAGTTTACCAATGTTTTGAGCAAAACCATCCCGAACCTCAAAGCTGTTCATGTTCCTGTCCGCTCCGGCATCGGGAGCTTTCACTGTTATGTCTCGCTACGCAAGACTGCAGAGGGTCAGCCGAAACAGGCGATCTTCAGCGTTTTAGGCGCCGATCACTACGTGAAGCTCGTGGTGGTCGTGGACGAGGATATCAATGTCTTCGATGAGGAGCAGGTCCTGTGGGCCATCGCCACCCGGATGCAGGCCGATCGCGATATCCTCATCGTTAGCAGCTCCATGGGAACCCTTTTGGATCCCTCGGCAACGGATGCTGTCACCGCCAAGATGGGAATCGACGCCACCAAGCCTTTGGGTGAGTTCCCCAGCACTCTGACTTTGTCCAAGGAAGCGGTGGACCGTGCAAGAGCGCTGCTTAAGGGCCAATTGAACTGAGCCTCAGTTGTGACCCCGGACGGTCTCGCGGAGCTTGTAATGGCAGCAGTTATCTTGGAATCGAAGAAGCGTGTTATAGGAATCCGTCTTTGCCTGGCGCGAGTTCCCCTGAAGATTGGGTTGTAGGAGAAATCAATTCCTGAAAAACGTCTATGAAAGACCCACTTTACGAGGGTAAAACGGGCTTTTCACAAAGCTACTTTTTAAGTAGGGTTGTGAAAGATGCCAAAAGGCCCAAGAAAATTCTATTTTTCGTTCGAGAGACAAGGCTTAACGCGCTTTTGGCCTTTTTGAACTCACAAATTCTGGACTGGTACTTCAGACTTGGAAGCACAAACTCAAAGGTCAACGAGTATCAATTCAATGCGCTGCCCATCCCGACGATAGCCGGCGCCGCTACTAAAGTTGATTGGCATCCGGCTTTTGAAAGAAGAGACTGGAAGAATCTAACCGATCTTCTTTGTAAGACCTGCACTCAGCCAGGGACGATGCCAACGCCTGTTGCCGATGCGTTGGCAGAGATGAGTCGCCAAATCCAGGAGAT
>JBOHVJ010000358.1:0-1380 GCA_050735075.1 Binatia bacterium | reverse complement strand
GTTCGTTCTGGATCTAAGGGCTTGGTTTCCTGCGGTTTAGCCGCGCCTGGCGAAGCGGGAGGCTCAGCTATTGCGACAGTGGCGATACCAGAGGCTAAATAGATGATCAGACCGATTACAAGTCCATGCTTTATGGCAGCCGTTTTCTGTACCTCGCTACGGGCGAGGGTGAGACAATCTGTCTCTTCTTTCGGCAGGAAAGTTTTCATATTGGAATCCCCGTTAGGACACTCACCGCCTTACCACGAGGTACCGCTCCCCAATGATCGTCTGAATTAATTTAAGACCCAGCCAATAAGGCTCATTTTTTATTCTTCATCATCATCCGCATCATGAGATACATGCCCACCGGACACGCCAGCACCGCCGCAAGGGTTAACAATCCACTTGCAACTGCAGCGAGCGACCCAAAGATTGATCCAAGAAAAGGAATCGCGAGTAGTAGAAGAAGCGGGGCCCCGCAGCATATCGCCATCCCGAGCGGACCCTTCAGCCAGCCTTTCCTCTGACCCTGAGCAGCGGCACGCCCCTCCGGAGCTCCTGATGGAACCTGGATAGCCTCCGTTTTTTCCTTTAACTCAATCTGATCCGACATAAAGCCTCCTTTTGCGTTTTCCTCATCTTCCAATAAATTTCATTGTGTGCGTCACGTCTACAAATCGAGCCATACAACTTCAACCGATCTTGGCCAGAGTGATCATCCCACCTTCCATATGCATGGGCTTGTGGCAGTGGAAAAACCAGTCGCCGGGGTTGTGCGCAGTAAACTCAATCGCCACCGAGCCCATATGGGCATCGACATCGACGCTGTCCCGGATGATAGGCTGAGCCAGACGCCGACCATTAACTGCCAGCACCTTGAAAGACTGGCCGTGGAGATGCATCGGATGGGCCTCCATGCTCATGTTGTTCAGGACCACTCTCACCCGGTCTCCCTTTTTGAGGCGTAGCGGGTCGGTGTTGGGATACCGCTTGCCATTGATCGTCCAGACATCCGACCCCATCATCCCCCCGCTGAGGGTGAGGTTGAAGCTTCGCTCCTCGCCCCGAGGCGGTGGGATAACTTCCCGACCCTGCCCCAAGCCGTAGTGCCAGAGGTTAAGGCCGGTCACCCCCTCAACGGGCGCTTCCGGCTTGCTCTCTTCCATCCCTTCGTAGACGACTAGAACCTGTTCGCCGGCTGTCGCATGGCTAGGCTGTGAGCAGTAGAGAAACCAAACTCCAGGCTTGTCCGCTACGAACTGCACGTCATAGCGCTCGCTCGGGGCAATCGGCACGGCATCCACCTCTACCGCCTGCACCAAAGCATTGCCGTCGGTGTGAGTCACCTTCAGCTTGTGGCCCGCCAAACGAATGACGTGGGTGTGGTCGGCGCTGGCG
>JBOHVJ010000357.1:0-2214 GCA_050735075.1 Binatia bacterium | reverse complement strand
GCTCAGGGATGTGCTGGACCAGATCCGGCCTATCATTGTGGGCTGGGTCAATTACTTCCGAGTGGGCAACGCGCGCCGAGCGTTTGGCTGGATACGCTTTGAGATGATGAGGAAGATACGCCGGTTTGCGATGAAACAGAAGGGCCGCCGTGGCTGTGGCTGGAAGAGATGGAGTAACGGGCAGATCTACAAAGAGTGGGGACTGGTCAACGATTACCGTGTCCAGTATTTCTACCGATCGCTCGTGAAAGTGTCTCCAGCACACTAGGCAGATAGCGCCCTATGATGAACAGGCTCAGGAAAGCCGGATGACCGAAAGGGTCAAGTCCGGTTTGACGCGGCGGGGGCTGGAAACGGATTTACGGTGAGGCTAGTGAGGCACCGTCAGACGAAAGAGACGGTAACAGATAGGCATCACCTTCGGAATACCGCGCCAGTCCTCGACCCTACGCAGCTTCGTCGGATGCTGCCAACCCGATCCCGAAACGTTGCATCGGATTCCATTCTGGACGTCACTCCATGACATGCCCAACCCACGGCTCCATAGCTCCCCGTCCCAAACTGTTCGGCTATCTCATGTAGCCTCAGATCGCATAACTCCTTTATCAAATACATGCCGACTTTCCTCGCCTCATTCTCTTTCCCTCGCTTCGCCATCAATAAATCTTCCACCTTCACCCCATATATCTTCGCCAGCGCTTTTAGCACTTTATCCACAGAGGGCCTCACCGCAAGCCGCTCATGGCGGGGATGCTCCCGATCTACACGCAGTGGCTTTTCAATCACACGCTCCCGAAATTCTTCATCCCCGAGCACCGGACTCTGCCGCACCTTTTTGTAAAACTCCTCTAACCCCTGTTCGTTTCCCTCAAGAACAAATCCGTGGAAAGCCCTGATACTGGCAAACCCAGCCATCACGTCTTCAATCCGAAGCCACTTCGGAGCTTCCTTGGGTCTCAGATAAAATCGATGGCTGCTCCACACATACGCCTGAGGCTCTCGAACCAAGCCTGCCTCCAAAGGATTGAGATGGATATAGCGCACCACTTGAGCCAAGTAGCTATCCTTATCCACCACGATGGCCTTGTAGCGCCCCCGCAAAAGAGCACCGTCGCGACGATGAATACGGTTAAATCGCTGGGTGTAGAGTCCATCCAAATGTCGCATGACGCGAGAGAGATTTCCCTCTGGGGTACGCAAACAGATGTGATAGTGATTCCCCATCAGACAATAGGCAAAGAGTTCAACTCCCCAACGCTCATGGATTTCGCGAATGGTTTTGACGAAGGTCTCGTAGTCCTCCTTCTCGAGAAAAATCTTTTGTCGGGAGCCTCCACGATTCATAACGTGATAGACGGCTCCGGGATATTGAATTCGAAGCGGCCGCGCCATGACAACGCCCCCTAACACAGAAGAATGTAAACTGTCAACAAAAGATTTGACCCCTTGGGACCTACAAACAAACTCTTTGGCACGTTCTCTCTGATGCCTAACGTATAGCGTTTTATCCCACACAAACTGGGTGAAACAGAATAGCATTGAGTGTGGCACAGAAAAGGCGCTGTTTGTGAGCAGACGCCATTCGGTTCTTGAGTCGCTACAACTACCCGTCAGTTGGCTTCAGCAAGATTTGTCTCACGTCTAATTCACTTTCGGATTCGATTTCAAGTATGATGGGTTCGTTGATGGGTGGTGTAGCGGTCTCTAATTCTATCCATCCTTTGCTTGCGGCCTCAGCAACTCCGTGTGTCGTTCTTACATCACTCAAGGGCAGTGTGGGCGGATATCCGCTAATAAACCGATAATCTTGATACGGGCCGGAGAGCTCTAACTGCAGCCAAAATTTTTCTCCGGCACCCCAAATTCCATCTGTCTGTCTAAACGTTAGTCTTAACACGTGCAGACTACCCCGGCGCATCTTTTCACGAGTAACCTCTCTACGAATAACTCGTTTCTGATTTATTACCTGTTGACTGCCCGGGCTATTAATACTGACCTGTGTGTTACCCGTGTTGCCAGTTATGTTGATGGTGCCACGTGAGTTTTCATTCGTACGAGGGTCTGGCGCACCAGTCATAGTAGTGGTAGAAAGCTTTTCCGCTGGTGGCGCTACCAGGGATGCAGGATTGTAAAAGTAGACAACAACGAACACGGCTAGAGCCCCTCCTGCTCTCAGCCAATTTGGGATCTCGATTTCAATGAATCCAGGAATCA
>JBOHVJ010000356.1:0-2781 GCA_050735075.1 Binatia bacterium | reverse complement strand
GGTTTGGCATTGGTAATTTTGTCCGTCAGATCTTTAGGATTGTGGGTGAAAGGCCCATGTCTCGAACAGGGAAGGCCCTGCTTCGTCTGGGGTTCCAAGTCGGGGGCGCAATCGGTTACTTAAGCCCGGTGATCGGACTTGGTATCTTCTGGTGGCTCCCGTTCAAACCGGCGGTGACTCTCTATGTGCTGATCAACGGCCTGGCCTACGCGCTTTTAAAGTTTATCGAGCTCCGCCGACTAAGCATGGATCTGGATGAGATTGTGACAAGGCAAATATCGCAAAGGTCGAAGTAAAAAATTGGGAGGTATCTCATGGCTGCTGAAGACCCCGTATGCCACATGGAAGTGGAAGAAGCGGAAGCTGCTGCCACTTACACCTATAGGGGCCAGACGTTCTATTTTTGCGCCACGATGTGCCGTGATCGTTTTGCCCAGGACCCGGAGAGGTTTTTGAACGGCCAGCCCGCATCGGAGGGACACTCGGATTCCTTGGCTAAGCTAAAAGCGGTGGCATTGGAGAAAGGCCTTCAGCGGATCGATCTTCCTGTCCGGGGCATGAGTTGCGCTAGCTGCGTGGAGAAGATCGAGACGGGGGTCGGCAAGCTGGAAGGAGTAAAGGAGATCTCCGTCAATTTTCCCGCTGAGAAGGCAGCGGTCCTCTATGACCCTTCTCTCGTATCCGTAGGCCACCTGATCAAGGAGATCGAGGATCTAGGTTATAAAACCCGGGTCGAAGAGGCCGTAATCCCTGTTCGCGGGATGACCTGCGCTTCCTGTGTCGACAAAATCGAGACCCAGCTTCGGAGCCTACCGGGAGTGATTGACGCTTCGGTTAACTTTGGGACCGAGAAGGCGAAGGTAAGCTACCTCCCCTCGCTTCACTCGCCGGCTGATCTCGCTAAGGCGATCCGGGAGATCGGCTACGAGCCGCTGGAGGTCGCAGAGGCGGCGGCCTCGGTCGACTATGAAAAGGAGGCCAGGGAAAGGGAGATCCGGGAGCTGGGCATTAAGACGTTAGTTGGTGCCCTCCTCAGTATTCCTCTGATGCTGGGGAGTTTCGCTGAGTGGTTTCCTTGGATGCCGGTATTGCTTACTCAGCCGGTAGTCCTTTTTCTGATGGCGACTCCTGTCCATTTTTGGGTCGGCTGGCAGTTTCACGTGGGGTTCTGGAAGGCCCTGAGGCACAAGACGGCGGACATGAACACGCTGGTTTCAGTGGGGACCAATGCGGGATACATCTACAGCGTCCTAGTAACCTTCACTCCTAAGCTCTTTGCCGCAGAAGGCCTTGAGGCCGGTGTCTACTTTGAGACCGTAGCCATCCTCCATACCCTTATCATCCTGGGCCGCTTCCTTGAAGCTCGAGCCAAGGGCCGTACCTCAGAGGCGATTAAGAAACTCATGGGGCTTCAGGCCAAGACTGCCAGGGTTGTACGAGACGGTCGAGAAGTGGACATCCCGGTGGACGAGGTTCAGGTCGGTGACATCATTGTGGTTCGTCCTGGAGAGAAAATTCCAGTGGACGGGATTGTTCGCGAAGGCGCCTCTGCGGTAGATGAATCGATGCTCACCGGCGAGAGCCTTCCCGTGGAGAAGCGGGCCGGAAGCGAGGTATTCGGGGCTACGCTGAACAAGACAGGTTCCTTCCGCTTCGAGGCAACGAAAGTGGGAAAGGAGACTGCCCTTGCCCAGATTATCAAGCTGGTGGAGGCTGCTCAGGGCTCAAAGCCCCCGATCCAGAAAATGGCGGACAAGATTGCCGGGGTCTTTGTCCCGATCGTTATCGTGATCGCACTGATGAGCTTTGGCGTGTGGTACTTCTGGGGGCCACAGCCAGCCCTTATCTTTGCCCTCTCCAATTTCATGGCGGTTCTTCTCATCGCCTGCCCCTGCGCCATTGGGCTGGCAGCTCCGACTGCGGTAATGGTCGGAATTGGTAAAGGGGCCGAGCACGGCATTCTGTTTCGCGGGGCAGAGGCGCTGGAATTTGCCTCCAAGCTCACCACCATCATCCTCGACAAGACCGGGACACTAACGAAGGGCGAGCCCTCCGTAACGGATTTACTAGCTGTTAACAGTGTTGATCCAGGGGATGTTCTCCGCTACGCCGCCTCGGCGGAAAAGGGATCGGAACATCCTTTAGGGGAGGCGATCGTCAGGCGGGCCGGTGAGGAAGGGCTAGCACTGGAGCCGGTGGATTTCTTTGAGGCCATCCCCGGCCATGGGATAGAGGCGAAAGTGGCAGGAAAAGATCTACTTCTCGGAAACCTTAAGTTGATGCGCGAGCGGGGAGTTTCACTGAACGGGCTTGAGAAGGAAGCCGAGCGGCTCGCAGACGAAGGAAAGACTCCGATGTTCGTGGCGATGGATGGGCGTGTGGGTGGGATCATCGCCGTGGCGGATACGCTCAAACCGGAATCGAAAGAGGCGGTTGAGGCTTTTCACCGGCTGAGACTGGAGGTGGCTATGATCACTGGGGACAACAAGCGGACAGCACAGGCCATTGCCCGTCAGGTCGGGATTGATCGGGTCTTGGCTGAAGTTCTCCCGCAAGATAAAGCCGAAGAGGTGAAGCGCCTTCAGGCCGAAGAGAAGGTTGTGGCCATGGTCGGCGATGGCATCAATGATGCCCCTGCCTTGGCCCAGGCCGATGTGGGAATTGCCATCGGCACGGGCACAGATGTAGCCATGGAGGCGTCGGATATTACCCTTATCAGTGGAGACCTGAGGGGCATAGTTACGGCCATCGCGCTCTCTAAGCGGACCATGCGCACCATGA
>JBOHVJ010000355.1:0-13790 GCA_050735075.1 Binatia bacterium | reverse complement strand
GTACAGGAGATCACCGACCTTCTGGCGGTTGTGAAAAGCGAGGGAGAGACGCTGGAGGTGAATGTAGAGGTCTCCACGTAAATCGTTGACCATCCTTTGACCTATCCGGATGGTGGCGGTGTTATTGATAAGATGTAGGGCTCCAAGAAGAAGATAGATCAAAACCAAGGCTGCGCAGGCTAGGAGAAGAAGGGTCTCGCCGGATTCGGGTAGAAACCACCAATCCATTGGCCGATGGCCGAGAACGTTATCAATGACAACCTTGATAGGCCAGGGCTTGAGGAGTTCCAAGGAGTTGATGAGAAAAATCTGTCCTAAGGCAAAGAGGAACGGCAAGCGGTAGGGCCAGAGATAAGGGATAACCTTACGTGCGATCATCGGTTTTATGCAGTAGACGCCCTTGCGCTTTTATCTATGGGTAGGAGCTGTAATCTTTTGGCGACGATTTCCAACACGTTGTAGAGAATGCGCCCAAGCCGGAATTTCTGATAGAAGATGGCAGCGGTGTGGATTCCACCTACTAGGCCGCTGAGCGCAGCCGCTTGCGGCATGCCCAGAACAAAACCCAAGGCAGCAAGGGGGAGATAGGCGACCAGAGTCATGACAGACAACCTTGACATCCTGAGAGCGCATCGCACCCTCAGGAGTCTCTTTTTGCCACCGTGATTTTCGCTAGCTATTTTAATTTGAGCCCTGGCCCAACTGCCCTGATAGATCTCCAGATCCCAACCACTCCATCCCTGATCTGTGGTAATGAGATACTTTCGTGGCAGGAGGAAATTGACGATGCCATGAAGGAGGGTCTCCTTCTCAAGCCCCTCTTCGGTCCAGTAGGAGAGAAAAAAAGCTCTCTCAAACAAGGATATCCGTGGCTTCTGCATGGGTACGTTAAAATCTATAGCTTTGGCCTCACGTAGCCTCCTGATCCGCCAGCGATATCGTTCTAGGCTGCGCACTAGGGGACCCAGGTAGGTGAGAAGAGCAACAAGGAGGCGTGCCCGCAATCCTCGGAAGCGGGGGTCGATGCGGGCCTCCAGGACACTTACCACACACTTAACCAACGAGATAAGAAACGGTATTATCCCTAACCATAGATAACCTCCAAACAGAAGCGCGCACCCTAATAGAAGAATAGCTGCGGCGTTCCATTCCAGCGTGAGAGGGAGGTGCGAGATAAAAGAACATGGGGGCTGATACAGGGTCTGGAAGAGCCCGCGTCCAAATACGCCTGAATAGATGACTGGGCGTCGCGAGATGAGGAAGGAAGAAAGATCCCCATATATCCTTCCCAGCCAGCGAGGCTGACCGACCAGGTTGAAACGGTAAGGGTGCTTAAAATAGAGTAGAGCCTCGGCCTTGCCATATCCCATCTGTTGTTTCAGGTAGTCCTTAACAGTGTTGCGCCGGAAGTGCCATACCATAGCTGCAGGACTGAAACCGATCGCGTAGCCTTTATTCTGCAGCCGCCAGCATACATCGACATCATCCCCTGCGGCACGGAAGAGCGGATCGAAAGCGCCAATCTCGAGCAGGGCCTCCCTTCGGAAGGCCATGTTACAACCAGGGATGTGCTCGGCCACCTCATCATTAAGCAAAACATGGGTAGGTCCACCCGGAGAAACCGCAACACAAGAAGAGACAAGAGAGTCGTCCGGCGGAGGAAAGTTGGGGCCTCCCACGGCTGCGAAGCCTGACGAGAGAAATTTGGCTACAAGGTAGGTGAGCCAGTCGGGGTCGACCACGCAATCGGAGTCGGTGAAGGCGATAATGTCGCCGGTCGCGGCTGTTATCCCGGTATTGCGGGCTGCGCTGAGGCCTTTGTTTTCATGGCTGATCAGCCGCACGTAGTCGTACCGCTTTGCAATCTCTAGGGTGCCGTCGGTAGATCCGTCATTCACTACAATGACCTCGTAGTTTGGGTAATTAAGTTTCTTTAGGGAAGCCAGACAGTTGTCCATAGTTCGCTTGCCGTTGTAGGCGCAAACAATCACAGAGACTTTGGGATATTCAGGAAGTATCGGTGGCAGAGAGACTTTGTAATATCTTTGGACGGCACCGAAAGCCGGTTTCTTGCTCCGTTCACGATCGACGAGCCCGAAGGCCCAGTCCTCTATAGCAAATCCGCCGGTAGCCCATTCATCTGTCCAGGCAAAGACTACCGTCCCGGCCACGCCCATTTCAAAGCTTGCGTGAACCTGCCAGGAAAGGATCTCCGCCTGCCCTGTTTCGCGTAGAGAATCAATGCCAAACTCGGTTAGGATAAGAGGTCGATCTTCAGCTAGGATGTGTAGATGTGCCAGGTAGCGGCGAAAATCCTCTTCAGAATGGAGATAGACATTGAACGCGAGAAAATCAGTGCAGTTGACATCCAGGTACTCAGTTGACGGGAAATTGGCATAGCTCACTAAGGCACCACCATCGTTATCCTTAGCTACTTCTACAAGCTCCCGCACGAAAGTCCGAACTCGCTCCCGCCCATACCAACGGACGATATCAGGAGGAATCTCATTGCCGACGAGATAGGCAAAGACCGCGGGGTGAGACCTGCATGCCTTCACACCGTTGGCAACTGTCCGCCGGATATCTGCCTTTAGGGAAGAAGAGTCAAGAAAACTGACATGTTGTGCCCAGGGAATGCCGGTCAATATCCGGAGGCCATGGGATGCTGCCAGATCAAGAAGCCATTCGGGAGGTACTGTAAAAGTTCTTACACAATTTGCTCCTAACTCGACCATCATGGCGAAGTCTTTCGCCACGAGTGGTTTTTCTGGAAAAGGAGCGCCGTGAGTGGATTGAGCAAAAGGACCGTAAGTAACTCCTTTAAGAAAAAACTTTTCCTGCCCGAGGTAGAGAAATTTACCTTTTGCTTTAATTGCTTTCCTGTCTGTGAGAGGTGCAAGGCAGCGGTCGAAGGAGAAAAATAGATTTTCTATGGTGGCTGATTCATGAGCTCCATTATATCTTTTAGAAACGGTCTCCTTTTTGATTCCAACGAGGAAATCCCCTGCGACGGTATTTGTTATTTCAGGGTTGACAGAGGATGCTCGCTTCTCCACAGTAATATTTAATGATCGCGAAAAAAATCTTAGGGAGGGTCAGGCCACGCAACCGATCTCTAAGTCCTAGTTCTGCTCAGGGCGGATTTTGAAGAAGCAAGGCCTATGCCAAGTCTGCTCGATCATGCTTCCTATTGATTTTGGATGTTTTTCATCTTTCAGAAAAACTCTTTTGAAGGATTTTTCATGCAATCTTATTTCTTTTTCTGTAGGCGAGTCCCTACAAAATGTGTGTAAGACAAATTAACACTAAGAATCGTTGAGTAAGGACGATAAGGAAAATGATAACAGAAAGTTTGAACTTTTCTGTTAACTGCAGGTTCTATTTAGAAAGGACAACAGGTCACTCATCCATCTTCTTTAGTAGCTTTGATGAACGAAGTGAAGATTTGCCGTTGAGCGCTGGCCCTTTCGATCAAGAATTCAGGATGCCACTGAACTCCCAAGACAAAAGAGTGATCCTTGCTCTCAATACCCTCAATGATGCCATCTTCGGCAGTGGCATTAACGATTAAACCCCTGCCCAGTGTTTTTACTGCCTGGTGATGGGTGGTATTGACCTCCAAGGTCCCTCTGCCCACGATCTGCCGGAGCCTGGTCCCGTTGTGGATTTTTATTTGGTGACCCCCCCGGTCCTTCAAAGCTCCCTGTTGATGCTCTCCAGCGTCGGGTATCTGGGTAGCGATATCCTGATAGAGGGAACCGCCGAGGGCGACATTGATCGCCTGCGCGCCCCCACATACGCCGAGCAGAGGGAGATTGCGCTCGAGCACTAAGGAGATCAACTCCAACTCGAAATCTGTTCGCTCTTCACTCACCTGTCCCAACGCCTCTATCGGTTCTTCACCGTAGCGTTTTGGATCGATGTCGAAGTCTCCACCGCTGACGACGATGCCATCCAAGCGCATCACAAATTGTCGAATCGCCGTTCGAGAGGAAGTAATCGGGAGGACCAAGGGAATCCCGCCAGCATCCAGGATTGCCCGCGGATATCTCTTCTGAAGAACAATCAATGGTTCCCCCTTACTACCGGAGCGGGTGGGTCGAGTTGTTCCGGTATCGGGGGTGATCCCAATCAGGGGTGTCTCAGTTCTAGGCCGCTTTGTCATTTCTGGTTGTCGTAGATCTTGCGGTAGATTCGATGATTGCGCAGGACGAGCTTCACGTAGAGGCGGGTCTCTCCATAGGTGATCCTCTCGATGAACTCCTCTTCGTCCTCCGCAGAGATCTGTCTTTCCCAGCGGGCTACAGCTCTCTCTCCGGCGTTGTAAGCGGCGATCGCTTTGACCAGATTGTTCGAGTAGCGTTTTAGGAGTTCCTTGAAATGGTGGGTCCCAAGCGTGAGATTGAGGTCCGGGTCGAAGAGCTTGTCGCGTTGGAGCGAGGGAAGTCCCAACTGTGCGGCTGCTTGAGCAGCGGTTGAGGGAAGAAGCTGCATCAATCCAAAGGCCGACGCGGGGGAAAGCGCCTTGGGATCAAAAAGGCTCTCTTGACGAATCAACGCCAATATCAAATAGGGGTCGAGCCCCCTCTCCTCCGCCATCTTCTGAATGGTTGCCCAATAGGCTAGGGGGTAACGGTAACGGTACAACTCGTCCGAGGGATGATAGATCTGGTATGCAAGGGCTACACTGCGGGCGTAAGCCCCGTTCCGGGCATACTCGTGCATTAGGAGAAGCTTTACGGGGAGATCCCCGCTGATTGCGTCCAGCTCAGCGATAGCTAGCTGGTTGAGAGAAATCTCAGCCAGTTCTTGGGCCCGAGAGAGATGGAAAGCTCGATCCGGACTAAGAGGAGGAATAGCTCCAGGAAAAAGATTCGATTTTGACGCTTCCTTCTCCTCGAAGGCCACACCCATCTTCTCCAGCCACTTGGCAGCCGGTCCCTTGTAGTAGCTGTCCTCCGGAGAGTTTAGGATCTGAAGAAGGAGCTGTTTTGCTTCGTCGGATTGCTGCATCCTCTCGGCAGTGCGGGCCTGCCAGTAAAGAGCCGCAGTCTTGTAACTCTCTTTCCCTTTGCCTGCGGCGAGGCGTTTAAAAGCCGTGTAGGCGCGGGCGTAATCGCGCTCAAGGTAATAAATCCATGCCAATCTCCACGCGGCCTCCTCGCGGTGCTGACTATTGGGGAATCTTTTGGAGAAACTCTGGTAAATGCGCAGGGCCTCTTCCACTTCGCCCCGAGATTCGTAGATGCGCGCGGAGGCGAAATCCGCAAGATCGATGAAAGGGCTTTTTGGATAGCGTTCTTTCAGTTGCGTAAAGTGACCGAGGGCTTTGAGGTTGTCATCGCGATTCCAATAGATCTCGGCTAGGCGGTAGAGGGCGGCCGAGGCTTCAGGGCTGTCAGGATATTCCTGTATGATCTCGGCCAGAACGGGTATGGCGGCCTCCCGTTTCCGGGCCCCTCGATAGACGTTAGCTAGGGCCATAAGGAAGCGGGGACGGAGGCTTCCGTAAGAGACGAGATCGAGAATTTTCCGGTATACTGCTTCGGCTTCCTGATGTTCCCGTTCCCGTAATAGCAGCTCTCCTTCGTCTGATAAGGCGTTGGGTGTTGTGAGGCCAAAGAGATCTTGGTGTTGCTCTCTTAATCTTTTCACCTCTTTTCTCGCCTCAGCGGCCCAAGGGGAATGGGGGGAGGTGTGGCGCAATTCCTGGTAAAGGGAGTGTGCCTGGGTCAGCTCTCCTCGGACTTCGCGAATCTGCCCCAGGAGATAAAGGGCCTCAGCGGAAATTTCCCTTTTTGCTGTCCGGGTTCGGAGGGCCTGGAGTTCGTCCATGGCCTGGTCATAGTTTTTTTCCGCCAGAGATATTTTTGCTAGTTGCAATTCCGCATGAGGAACCCAGACGCTCTGGGGAAACCTCTGCTTGAGTCTGGACAGATAATTGCGGGCAAGGCTCAAGTCGCTGCGGGAAAAAGAGATCACAGCCAGAAAATGGAGGCTGTAGTCTTCCAGAGATGAGTTGAGATCCAAGGTTTTGAGAAAAAGCTCCTCTGCCTGGGAAGGATTTCCCTGGGAAAAGAGGGTATGGGCTCTGGAGAAAAGCTCGCGGAGCCCTTCCTCCTGTGAATAGAGCTGACAGGGAAAGCCAAGCCAGAAAAGGGAGAGAAGAAGGGTCAGGACTTTTTTCATGAGGCTAATAAAAGTTTAACGGAGTAGGAGAAAGGATTCAACCGGGAATATTTGCGGAACCTCTCACCTCCTACGTCCACTGCCTGCAGCTTCTCTCCCCTCGGAGAGCAGTGGGATCCAGGGTTGAGACACCAAGTCAGCTGAGATACGAGATCACAAGTATTGTAATTTTAGAGGATGAAAGCTATGGTTCCGTTCGGGTAATAGCGTCGAATGAGGAGGTTGCAAGGTCTGGAGGGGGTCAAGGAAAAGACCAATAAGAGGAATGATCCAGATGCCGGATATTTGGAGCAAGCATCCTGAGATTGTGCGCGACCTGCTCAAGGAGGGCGGGTTTCAGTGCGGGGTGGAGCCCCGGATATTGAAGGGGCGAGATGTCAATTGGACCTGCATCGTTGATGGAAAGACGTTGGGGGGTGATCTCTACATTCACCACTTGGACGAGATTCTCAAGATGCCAGCACAGATAGAAAGGTCTCAAGGATTAGGCACGCTGGGCGGATGGGAGTTTCTTGCCTTAGGAGTGCTTTTGGCTGTCATCCTGGGACAGGCATGGACTATCAGGAAGCTGAAGCGGCAAGCCTCGCCATCTTAGGTTGATGCGGTAACCCGCCTGCCTGGGAATATCTTTCTGGTCCGCTGCAATACAGTCGTCTTACGCTCACCAAATGGCTGATAGTAACTCTGAGATACGCTTGAGCCTCCTCGTCCAGTGCATCGGCCCTTCAAGATACCCCCGGCAGGCGGTTCCTTTTTGAACGGCCTAAGAAGAAGATTTGTCAACCATGTGGTAAGATCGCTGGGCAGAATCAAAGATGAGGAGGGGAATCTTTTGAAAATCGAAGGTAGTTACACCTTTAAGGCTCCAAGAGAAAGAGTTTGGAATGTGCTTCTAGATCCGAAGATCATGGCGCAGTGTATGCCCGGGTGCGAGGGTCTCAAGGAAATCGGTCCGGATCAATACGAGGCGACGATGAAAATCGGCGTCGCCTCCGTCAAAGGAACCTATAAAGGAAAGGTCTCGATCAAAGAGAAACAGCCCCCGGTCCACTATGTCCTGGGCGGAGAAGGATCGGGAGGTCCCGGTTTTATGCAGGGAGACGTAACGATTGATCTTGAGGAGAAAAGTGGGGAGACCGTGCTGAGATACAGCACGGATGCCAAGGTAGGAGGATTGATCGCCGGCGTAGGACAACGGATGCTAGGGGGGGTTGCCAAGATGATGGTGGATCAGTTCTTTAAGAAGATGGAGGGTTTCATTCCATGAGGTAGCGGCGCGGATCGATGGGGACTCCGTTAACGCGCACCTCGTAATGAAGATGCGGGCTCGTACTCTTCCCCGTATTTCCCACATTCGCGATCTCCTGACCCTTGCGGACCCGATCTCCCTTTTTGACGTTGCTCTTGGATAGATGGGCATATTGGGTGGTGATCCCTTGACCATGGTTCAAGACCACGGTCAGGCCCTTACCATTACTTTCCCCGACTAGATCCACAACCCCGTCCCCAGGCGCATAGACTGGAGCCCCCGTGGGGTTCGGGATATCGAGTCCGGAGTGGAACTCCGGTTTTCCTGTCCAGGGAGAAATGCGTGTCCCGACCCCTGAGCTTACTTGACCCTTGAGAGGCCGGCCAGAAGGAGTGGAAGCAATAAGGCGCTCAAGTTCGCTCTGGAGCGATACCAAGCTCTTCTCCAGTTCCTTCATTTTAAGATGACCATTGGCAGAGGACTGACGTTGCGTTGGGAGGGAGGCCTGGACCTTCTCTTGAAGCCCCTTCCAGTCAGCCAGAAGGTGTTGGATATCTTTCGTCCGTTCTTGTAAGGTGGAGAGTTGCTGCCGATGAGCCTTTGCCTCCACTCTAATCTGTTTTACCTTTTTTCTTTGAAATTTCATCCAGAGGTAATCACCAAACAGCCACCCGCTGAAGCCCAGCAAGATCACTGTCCCGGCCAACAAACACCTAAGTGACCTCTTGGAAAAGACGAAGCGGCGCAGGCGCGTTCCCCGCCAAGACAGGATAAGGATGGAAAATTTCCTGTCCATGTCGCTGCTGTCTTACGAGCTCTTCTGGGCGGCTTGAAGCTCTTCCCCCTTCATCGTGCAGCGGCCGTCAAAGAGCACTCCCTCTTCCAGTACCAAAACAGGGGTTACGATATCCCCAATGACTCGGGCGGTACTCCGTAGCTCGATGCGCTCTCGAGCGCTGATATTGCCTGTGATCTGTCCGCTCACGATGGCAATGCCTACCTGCACCCCGGCCTCCACCTGTCCTGTCTCTCCCACAAGAAGCGTATCTGACGAGACGAGTTCTCCTCGGAATTTTCCGTTCAGGACTAGTGTCCCGACATAAGTGAGACGCCCTTCGAGTTCACACCCCTGATCGATCACAGATGTCGCGGCCTGGTTGGAGGCCGAGCTGTTTCCTCTCCAGCGCCACATAGAATTTGCTCCTTATGTTAATACCGCAAGCTCTAGGAGGCTAATTTTTTGCCGCAAAGTTTGCCTTGTCACTAGGTTCCAAATTTAAAAAAGGAGAAATAAAAAATGAGCTTGACGGAAACGGCCGCATACTATCCCGGCCTTTCAAGGCTTGTCAATATAAATTTGAAGTTGCGCCTCAGCCCCTTGATTCTTTAGCCTTTAAAAGCTAGGAAAGATGAAAAATGACGCCCTTAGTAAGTGTTATCATCCCCACTTACAATCGTTGGCCGATGCTCTGCGATGCCATCGAATCCGTTCTCGGTCAGAGCTACAAGGACTTCGAGCTGATTGTTGTGGATGACGGATCAGAAGATGGAACGGTTGAGAAGCTAGTGGGCTACAGCTCAGCCCTTCGTGTGATTTGTCATCCTAGACGCGGTGTAGCCGCAGCGCGCAACATCGGAGTTCGCTGGTCCTCCGGCAGATATCTAGCCTTCCTGGATTCCGACGACATGTGGAAGCCGAGAAAACTTGAAACTCAGGTGGCATTCATGGAGGCGCACCTTGAGATTCAGATCTGCCAGACGGAGGAAATTTGGATAAGGAATGGAGTGAGAGTGAACCCGAAAAAGAAGCATCGTAAACCTTCGGGAGATATCCTTCGTGCAAGTCTCGATCGTTGCCTGGTTAGCCCCTCGGCTGTGATGATGAGCAGAGGGCTGATGGAGAGGCTCGGAGGATTCGATGAAGCCTTTATGGTATGTGAGGACTACGACCTTTGGCTCCGCATCGCTGTGGATACTCCAGTCCCTTTGATCCCTGAGCCCCTCGTCTTAAAAAGGGGAGGGCATGGGGATCAGTTGTCCCGCTCGACTTGGGGACTGGATCGGTTTCGCGCCATGGCCCTTCAAAAACTGCTCCGCTCAGGCCTCCGAGGTGAACGACGGACGTGGACCATCCAAGTCTTGGCAAATAAAGTGGCGATCCTGGCCCAAGGCGCAAGGAAGAGAGGAAAAGAAGAAAAGGCTTTAATGTATGAGGAATTATTATCTGAATTCGTTGAGGAAATAGATTATGGTGGAGCAAATCATTGCTTACGGCAAAGCGAAAGGGTTTCACAAACAGACCCTACAGCGGTGGCTTAAGACGACTGAGGCTGACCGGGGGGGCCCTTTGGGGCTTGGTTCAGGAACTGAAAATGGGAGAGAACCATCTCCGGGATTTCTTGGATTGGCTGGAGGAGATTTCTGTACGGGACGGCATGAGTCTCTGTAAAATCCTCAGAGGAGAATCTGTCTTACGGATCTTGTCGAACCCTCGTTTGAACCGAAACGACAAGCTTAAGCACATCAAGGAGGAAATGCGACGTCTCAGGTTCCCTCGGCTGACTCAGATCGAGGGCGAGATTCATAAGAGGATCCGCGAGCTCAACCTTAAGCCCCAGGTCCAGATTAGCATTCCACCAGGTTTGGAGGGAGGATTCTTGACTGTCCAGGCGAGAGCCGCGAGCTATGAGGAGTTAGAGCGGCTGGTTGGAGAAATGCGGCGGGCTTTGGAGAAGGAAACCATGAAGGAGATCTTTGCTCTACTGAGGGGAGAGGGGGATGCAGGACTTTCGACCTGATCAGGTGCTTGTGGAAGTCGGATCAGAGGAGAGCTCAATCTTTAGGAATTTACGAAAGGCTCTCCCCAATGTGCCTTTCTCCTTTATCGATGATCCTCAATTCTCTGGCTCCTCTCTCTTTGCCACAGGCGATGCCATGGGGGAAGGAAAAAGACAGCTTTTGTTAATGCGCCATAAAGGAGATTTTCTGAAGAAGTGCCCAGGCAGCGAGGGACAGGTTTGCTGCAACTATTTTGTCATCAATTTTGCCAGCAACTGCCCGATGGAATGTAGCTACTGTTACCTCCAAGACTATTTGGCCCATAATCCCCTGCTCAAGGTTTACAGCAACGTAAATGACCTTTTGGAAGAAGCTCATCAGCTTCTTAGTAAGCACCGTCGTTTTTTCTTCCGTATTGGCACCGGCGAGATCACGGACAGTCTCGCTCTGGATCCTTATGTCGGATATTCTGCGGAGATCGTCCCGTTTTTTGCCGCACAGACCAACGCATTACTTGAGCTTAAGACCAAGAGTGACCGGGTGGAGGGTCTGTTAGGTTTGGATCCTAAAGGGCGCGTGGTGGTCTCGTGGTCCATGAATCCTCAAAGGGTGATCGACGCGGATGAACATCTGACGGCGTCCTTTGATGAAAGGCTCATGGCCGCGCGCCGCTGCCAGGAGGCGGGATATAGATTGGGCTTTCACTTCGATCCGATGATAGAATACGCCGGTTGGGAGAAAGACTATCAGGAGATGGTGGAGAGGATTTTTGCGGCGGTGGATTATCGAAGGATTGCTTGGCTCAGCATGGGGGTATTGCGCAACACACCAAGCTTAAAGCGGATCATGAGGCAGAGGTTTCCCTCTACCCGGCTTCTCTCCGGGGAACAGGTTTTTTGTCCTGATGGTAAGATGCGCTATTTCCACCCTCTGCGGGTGAGTATGTATCGCAAGATGCTCCGCTGGATTCGCAACGCCTCGCCAACGGTCTTCGTCTATCTCTGCATGGAATCCAAGGAAGTCTGGGAGCAAGTCTTTGGTTTTGCCCCGAGCTGCGAGAAGGAGCTAGGGAACCAGATGGCCCATGACTCATAGTTGCCTGAAATTGGAGCGGTTGGCCTTTCCGCAGAGACAAGCCGCTTCCTAATCGCTTCATGTCTTGTGTCACCTATCCTGAATCGTGTATTTTACTAAAAAGGCAACAGGCATCGGTTACTGCTGGCTGCTGCCTCACGACTCCAGCCTGAATTTTATGCTTGGCTTAATTAAAAAGATCGTCGGCACGAAGAATGAGCGAGAGATCCGGCGCATCCAGCCACTGGTTGAGCAGATCAACGCCCTGGAGCCCCAGTACGAAAAGCTCACGAACGCGGAGTTAAGGGCGAAGACCGATGAGTTCAAAAGACGCCTTGCCGACGGGACGACTTTGGATGAACTCATCCCAGAGAGTTTTGCGGCGGTGCGGGAGGCATCGAGGCGGACCATTGGGCTACGCCATTTTGATGCCCAGCTAATCGGCGGTGTTGTCCTCCACGAAGGCAAGATTGCCGAGATGAAAACCGGCGAGGGCAAAACCCTGGTGGCCACGCTCCCCTTTTATCTGAACGCCCTAGAAGATAAAGGGGTTCACCTCATCACGGTCAACGACTACCTGGCGAAGAGAGATGTCCAGTGGATGGGTCCCATATATCACTTGCTCGGCCTTTCCGTAGCTTCCATCGTTCACGAGGCGAGTTATCTATTCGATCCCACTTATATCCCCAAGGACTACCGTTATCTCAACCTGCGGCCCATTACGCGCCAAGAGGCCTATCGTGCAGACATCACCTATGGGACGAACAACGAGTTTGGCTTCGATTACTTAAGGGACAACATGAAATTTTCCCTGGAGGAATATGTCCAGCGGGATCTCAGCTTTGCCATTGTCGATGAGGTGGATAACATTCTGATCGACGAGGCCAGAACCCCGCTGATCATCTCCGGTCCCGCAGAAGAGTCGACGGACAAGTACTACGTCATCGATAGGATTATCCCTAAGCTACAGCGTGGCGCCGTTATTCAAGGCGATCCGTCTCAGGAACGGCGCGCAGCCATCGAGGCGCAAGGAGACTATACCGTTGATGAGAAGAGCCGGACCGTGACCCTGACGGAAACCGGGGTGGCCAAGGTAGAGCGCCTGTTGAATATTCATAACCTTTATGATCCGCGACAGATCGACACCCTGCACCACGTCCATCAAGCGCTCAAGGCCCACGCCCTCTTCAAGCGGGACGTCGATTACGTCATCAAGGACGGCGAGGTCATCATCGTCGATGAGTTCACCGGCCGACTCATGCCGGGGCGACGTTGGTCGGACGGGCTCCATCAGGCGATTGAGGCCAGAGAAGGAGTGCACATTCGTGAAGAGAACCAAACCTTAGCGACCATTACCATTCAGAACTATTTTCGCATGTACAAGAAGTTGGCTGGCATGACAGGCACCGCTGATACCGAGGCCACAGAGTTCAAAAAGATCTACAAACTCGACGTCGTGGTTATTCCAACGCATAGGAAGATGATCCGAGCGGACAACCCCGATGTGGTTTATAAGAGCGAAAAGGAAAAGTTTGATGCGGTGGTAGAGGAGATCGAGGGCTGTCATCGGGAAGGTCAGCCTGTGCTGGTCGGAACCACTTCCGTGGCTAAGTCGGAACGGCTTTCCAAGATGCTTAAGAAAAAAGGGATCAAGCATAACGTTCTGAATGCCATCAATCACGAGGCGGAGGCGACGATCATCGCCCAGGCGGGAAGATACCAGGCGGTGACCATCGCCACCAATATGGCCGGACGCGGGACCGATATCTTGCTTGGCGGGAACCCTGAGTTTTTGGCACGCTCCGACATGGAGAACGAATGGATCAGCCGGGCTTCCAAGCTGCCGTTACAGGGGGCGACGCGCTACGAGGACGCACTGAGAGAGCTGAAGGAGAAATACGAAGAGGAGATCCAGAAGGCGGAGGGACTTTATCGGAATCAAGGTGAGATTTACGAGCAGCAGCGAGGAGAGGCGCTCAAGAGGTCTACCGAGATCCAGCGGCGTCTCAGAGAGCTTTCTCCTTTCCGAGCGCTGAGGCAGGAGTACGAAGAGATCTCGGCGACCGAATTGATTGAGGTCCTGCACGAATTGCGCAGCATCCCTGAGCGCTACCTGCGGGCGAAAGAAGGCCTGGAGGCGTCCCTTTTAGGAGCTGGCAATAGTGGAGATTCTGAGGCCCGACAGGCCTTTGAGGAAGCCCGTCAAGCCTTCGGTGAATACCTGGTTCGCTGGCAACAGGGAGATGGAGAGAGGCGGGAGCTTGTGGAGGCCTTAGATGAGAAGAGACGTAACTACGAGCAGCGGATTAACGATTATGAGTTTGCGGTGACGAATGCGGTCTTGTCTCGAGGGGAGCACGCTTCGGTGGTGGCGGAGTGCGAGCAGGCGCGCAAGGCCTTCGAAGAAGCCGAGGCTCGCTGCGAGGAGCTCCGCCGTCCCTATGAAGAGGCGATTCGTGAGGCGCAGAGGAACTATGAGGCCAAGCGACAGGAATATGTG
>JBOHVJ010000354.1:0-4413 GCA_050735075.1 Binatia bacterium | reverse complement strand
GGATTGAACCCTTTCAGCCGGGAACAAAAACAGCATCCCCTGATCATCATCTAACTCGCGGCGGTATTGTAACCCTAATTCCCTTTTTGCCGGCGTATCTGCGACCTCGACCCGCACCGCAAGTTCTTTGCCCCCTTTTGTCGAGATGACTACACGGGGATAGTGGCGGCAAGCGAAGACCCCCAATACCCACGTCAAAGCGACGACAAGCCGCAACCATTGGCCGTATTTCACTTTCGAAGATCTCGCGCCAGAATCTCTGCAATATCCATTACCCCCATGGCTGTTTCCGGCTCTTTCGCCGCCTCCTCCGTAAACATGCGCATACAAAAAGGGCAGCCTGTCGCCAACGTCTTCGCTCCCGTAGCCTTAAGCTCGCGGTACCGATTGGTGCTCACCCGCTCTTTCCCCGGTTCTTCCTCTTTCCAGAACTGGGCTCCTCCTGCCCCGCAGCAGAAACTATTGTTGCGATTACGATCCGGCTCACTCAACCTGACACCCGCTAAAGAGAGGATATCTCGAGGCTGGTCATAGACTCCATTATGCCTTCCCAGGTAGCAGGGATCATGATAGGTAACGTCATCCCTTGACCTCGCTGTCACATGGAGCTTGCCAGACTGGATAAGTTCGTTGATAAATTCAGTGTGATGCTTCACGAGATAGTTCCCGCCGAACTGCGGGTACTCATTTTTGATGGTATGGAAACAGTGAGGGCAATTGGTGACAATAACTTTGGGCTTTAAGGCATTAAGTGTCTCGACATTTTCTGTCGCTAGTTGAGAGAAGAGATATTCATTCCCTGCCCGGCGGGCTGCGTCGCCGGTGCACTTCTCTTGGCGCCCCAGTATCGCCCAGTTGACCCCAGCCGCATTTAGGACCTCAGTCACACTGCGGGCAATTTGTTGAGCGCGAGGATCATACGAACCGGCACACCCTACCCAATAAAGTACCTCTGGATTGGGGTTTTGTTCCACCGTAGGAACTTTGAAGGGAAGTTTCTCTGTCCACTCAAGGCGATTGTCCGCTGATATTCCCCAGGGGTTTCCAACCTGCTCCATATTGTTGAATGCCTTTTTGAGCTGGCCAGGAAAATCCGCCTGCATAAGGACCCGTTCGCGCCGCACATCAATGATATGGAGCATCTGCTCATTACCTACCGGGCACACTTCGACACAGGCATTACAGGTAGTGCAGGCCCAAGTCGCTTCTTCATTGAGCGCAAAATCGAGCAAGGGACGCGGACTTTCTTGCCCGGCACTGAATCCGGAAAAGATCCTATTCAGCTCATAGCGCTCGTTGATCAAAATCGCTGCCGGGCTCAAAGCCTTGCCGGTGGCGTAGGCCGGACAGACGTCTTGACAGCGGTTGCACATAATGCAGCTATAAGCGTCCAAAAGGCGAGACCAGTTAAAGTCCTCGAGCTTGGCCGCTCCGAAGGTTTCCTCTTTTTCAAAATCCATAGCCTCCAGCGCGCCTGGCTGCTCCTTCTTCAAGGCCAGGTTGATGGGAGCCATAAAAATGTGAATGTGCTTGGAGCGAGGGAAATAAGGGAGAAAAAGTAGGATCGAGCCAAGCGCCCCCCACCAGAAAAAATGGCGCAGCAGGTCCACGGCAACGGGGCTCATATCGACGAAAATAGCCGCAAAAGCCGAGCTTACCGGCTGATAGGAGTCAGCACCTTCTTTGGCTATATGCGTAGCTTTGAACAGGAGACGGCTGCCGACGTGAAAGAAGATAAAGCCTGCCACAATGGCGGAATCGCGAAGGATACCGCCACGCGCCTGGTTGTGGATGGGAACATTACTGGCAAAGACAAGATCCTGCGGTCGTGCTAGGAACCGGCGAATCGCCAAGCCCACAATACCAATCAGAACGCCCGCGGTAAGGAGATCCGCAAGCAGGTTGAAAGGGTTCCAGCCGCCACCACTAGCGTTAAACAAAAAAAATCCCTCAAAGACATCCACCAAGTTAACCAGAAAGTAATAGAGGAAGCCATAAAAAACCAGCGCATGGAGAAGGGAGACCACCGGGCGTTTTTTGAATACGGTCCGTTGAGCGAAAACCTGCCACAAAGCGCGCAGGACTCGCCGCGGTAGTTGGTCGAAGCGAGCATCAGGCTTTCCGCGGGCGATAGTTTTGTAGACACGGTAGAAGCCATTCCCCGAGTAGGCCAATGATACAACGACGAGGAGAAAAAACAGTATCTTTTCTATGGTGGTCAGCATAAGTTATGGTTCCCTTTTCGGTTCTGTGTCCTTTAAGGGAATATTGGAGTCCAGAACTGATTTGAATAACAGAGAACGGTGGCAATGGTCCAGATGATAGCTAATGGACGATCAATCCTGATAGCCCAGCCGCTTCGATAGCTCGCTCCCACCTTTCAGGATCAACGGAATAATCTCTTTCTGGACTTTCTCGCCTGTTAAGCGGTGAGCCGGTCCGGTTATGCTCAGGCTACCCACAAGACTCCGGGTATAGTCATGTATGGGCACCGCAACAGACATGACCTCCTCCATGAACTCTCCCTGCTCCACAGCATAACCAGCCGAACTGATCTCTTTTAGTTGTTCGAAGAGAAACCGTCGATCGATGATCGTTTTATCGGTATAACGAGGGAGGTTCTCAGGGAGGCCCTGGTTCAAAGCCTCTTCGGATTCAAACGCCAGATGAACCTTGCCTGAGGCTGTGCAGTGCAGGGGGAGTGTCGCCCCAAGGAACGAAACCACGCGAACAGCATTCTTCGGCTCAACAAATTCCAGAGGGACAATCACGGTCCCTTTCCTCACGGCCACGAAAGAACTCTCTTTAGCGGACTTGACCATCTCTTCCAGTGTGGATTTGGCCTGGAGAAGAAACCCCATTTGGTGCACATAGGTTTGACCTAGCTGAAGGCATCTCACACCCAAGCGATAGTTCTCTGTAGCTCTATTCTGCTCGACATATCCGCGCGCCTCCAGGGTCGCAAGGAGACGAAAAACGTTGTTCTTATGTAGCTTCAATCTCTTACTAAGCTCCGTCACCCCGATCTCATCTAAGCTCCCACAAAACTGCTCCATGACATCCAGGGCATGCGAAACTGATTGGATAACGTAGTTTGACTTTTCTCTGCGCACCATATCTCCTCCTGCAAAAAAAACGCTTGCCGCACCATGCCCGTTAGGCGAAAGACGTGTTGCAAAAAAGCGTTTTAATCTAGCTCAGGGCTGGAGTGTTGTCAAACAGCGATGGGCAATAAAATTATAGGGAATACCTGTCAGGTATCAGCTAAAGTTGAGTGCTAATTTGGAGGTTATTAGAACTTGTTCGGGACCTTCTCCCAGTCTTTAAGGAACTTTTCGATACCGATGTCGGTCAATGGGTGGTGTGCCAACTGTTTGATCACAGCGTAAGGCATGGTAGCAACATGCGCCCCCATCAGGGCTGCAGTCAAAACATGGATGGGATGACGAATGCTCGCCACTAGCACCTCGGTGGTAAACTTATAGTTAGCAAAAATCTTCACGATCTGCTCAATAATCTCCATTCCGCTCTGGGAAATATCATCGAGGCGACCAACAAACGGGCTGACATAAGCGGCCCCTGCCTTCGCTGCCAGAAGCGCCTGGACCGCAGAAAAGCAGAGAGTGACGTTTGTTCTGATACCCCTTTCTCTCAGAAGCCTCACCGCCTTTAATCCCTCTGTGGTCAAGGGGACCTTGACCACCACATTCTTCCCGTAGCGGATGAGATCCTCTCCTTCCCGAGCCATTCCCGCCGCGTCTCGGCTGACAGTTTCAAGACTCACCGGTCCGGACACTACGGAACAGATCTCGCTAACCACCTCACCGAATCCTCGACCTGTCTTGGCGATAAGTGAGGGGTTGGTGGTCACTCCGTCAACGAGGCCAAGGCTATGAGCTTCACGGATCTCTTGGATATCCGCAGTATCGATAAAAAACTTCATAGCACCACCTCCTCATTTTATATGTACCACCGATTCAAATGGTTGCCAATGAAATTTATCAGAGCGCGTTTAAAAACTCCTCCCTATTCTTGACTAGTACAATCGACCCTCTTAGGTTAAAATGTGTACAAAGTGTTGATGAAAAACTGCTGGCCGAGGGGGAGGAGATCGACGGCCAGGGGAACCGAGAGTGGAGGTTTGGCCCATCTCCCCTGACCGGAGAGCTTCTCCACCGAGGACAACTATGCATTTTCAACCGAGGGAAGATGATTCAACCGTCATTTGAGGAGTTCAGTCGCCTTGCCAAGCAAGGAAATCTGATCCCGATCTATCAAGAACTCCTGATGGACCTGGAGACCCCCCTCTCATTTTTCAAGAGATTGGAGAGGGACCGATATGCCTTCCTGCTCGAAAGTGTCGAGGGAAGTGAGCGTTGGGCTCGCTACTCGTTCTTGGGCACGCGTCCCTAT
>JBOHVJ010000353.1:0-11544 GCA_050735075.1 Binatia bacterium | reverse complement strand
GCTCTACCCTTTCTCAGTGAGCGCCTTTGCCCTATCTCGAAGGCCTCTTCGCCTTCAGTAAAATCGGGATAATAAATAAGCAACCTTTATGCCATAAATCTTTCCTCTAAAAACATAATGATTTCTTAAGCCGTGTCTCTTTTCCTGCCCAACTAACGACTACTTGTTAATCAGCACTGTCTAAAAACTAAGCATTGTTGGAGATGCCTATTCTCGCGCTTATCTTACCACTTCCTATAAGGAAGGAATTTTCCGTTTAGAGTTACCACCACGCGGTCGCCTTTCGGATCTTCCTTCTTCTGGACGTCCAGTTCGAAATCAATGACGCTCATGATGCCGTCACCAAACATCTCGTGGATGAGGGCCTTAACCGTCGTGCCATAGACTTGAATGGCCTCATAAAATCTGTAGATGGTAGGGTCCACGGGGACAGTGCTATCCAGTGAACCTCTCATGGGAATCTCCTGTAGTGATGCGGCAACCTCTGGTCCTAGGCCCAGAGCCCTTGTCGTCTCTTCGGCCTCCTCTTTAGACATGGGATGTTGTCCCAGCAGCGCCGCCGTAGTCCAGGCCTTGTCCCGACCTACAGCCTTAGCAATCTGCTGAAAGGTTAATCCCCTTAGCTTCTTGGCTGCAAGGATTTGGGCCGTCGCTTCCTCGCGGCTAATTACATTTTGAATCGCCATTGTCATTACCTCCTCCTTCGATTTATGATTTTAGATTTCGGGTTTAGTCCAATAGCGTTCAGCCTTTAGGTTTTGGCTGGAAGCTGATCGCTGACTGCTGATTGCTTTATTGGCACCTCTCCTTGCTCCTGGATCTTCCGGGAGCGCTCGACCAGAAAATGGATCACGTATTTTCTGATCCGGGTGTACTCCGGGTTATCAACGATCGTCTCGCGGGTGCGCGGCCGGGGGATCTTCACTTCGATGATCTCCGCCAACCGAGCCTCAGGACCGTTAGTCATCAACGCAATCTTATCGGAGAGCAAGATCGCCTCATCGACGTCATGCGTCACCATGAAGACCGTGTTCTTTGTAGCCATCCACATTCGGATAAGCTCCTCTTGAATGGTCCCACGGGTGAGGGCATCGATCTGGGCAAAGGGCTCATCAAGGAGAAGCACCTTAGGCTGGACCGCAAAGGCCCGGGCAAGTCCTACCCGCTGGCGCATGCCGCCCGAAAGGGCCACCGGCTTCTTAGGCTCAGACCCTGTTAGACCGACCATATCAATGTATTGCTGAACGTATTCGTTCACACGCCGGCGGTCCCATTTGGGATAGGCCGCCTTAACCGCAATGTGGATATTTTCGTATACGGTCATCCAAGGCATGAGCGAAAAATTTTGAAAGACGACCATCCGGTCCAGCCCTGGATCGGTGACCTCTTTTCCGTCGAGAATGATCCCTCCATTGGAGGCCGCCTCGAATCCTGCAATAATGTTGAGGAGTGTGGTCTTGCCGCAACCGGAGTGACCCACCATGGTTACAAATTCTCCCTTTTCAATATTGAAATGGACGTCCTTAAAGACGCAGAGATTCCCCCTCCCATTGGATCCCGCAAAGTATTTAGTGACCTGCTCGATCTTAAGAAAGGCCATTTTTTACTCTGTGTAGCTCACCATCTTAGCTACGCGACCAAAACCCGCGTCCAACAAGACCCCGACGGTGCCAATCGTCAGGATGGCAAAGATCACGCTGGTCAACTGCAAATTGTTCCACTCGTTCCAGACAAAGTATCCAATACCAGTCCCACCAATCAGCATCTCAGCCGCGACAATCGCAATCCAGGCACCGCCGATGGAGATCCTGAGCCCCGCTACGATTGCTGGGGCGGCTGCTGGCAGGATCACTTTAAAGAAGCGCCTGAACCAGGAGAGCTGAAGGAGGGAGGAGACATTCAGGTAGTCGCGTTTGATGGTATTGACCCCAAAGGCGGTGTTCGCCAGCGTGGGCCATATCGACGACATAAAGACGACCATCACTGCGGCCCACGCTGAGTTCTTGATGGTGTAAAGGAACAGGGGCATCCAGGCTAAAGGGGAGATCGGCTTCAGAATTTGGATATAGGGGTTAACAGCACGGTAAAGGGCCGGATAAAGTCCAAGGACCACACCGAGAAAGATAGCCACAATCGAAGCCGCGCTATAGCCCGCAGCCAAACGGCCTAAGCTATAGAAGAGCTGGACCCCTATGCCCTTGTCGTTCGGCCCGCGGTCATAAAACGGATCTGAGATCATCTCCCAGCCTCTCTCCGCTACGGCTAGCGGCCCAGGAAGCCCTTCGGTTTTACCACCGACTGAGGGTTTTGTGCTGAGTTGCCAAGAGAGGAGAAAGACCACAAGGAGAAGAAAAAAGGACAAGATTACCTTCTGCCGTTCCGTTCTCTTAGCAAGCTGACCGACACCGTTCATCTCTATCTTCCTTGAATTAAATTTAAGCCCGCCGAATAGCGAAGGACTTGACATACTCTTCCGGTTTAGCGGGATCGAATACCTTGGTCTTTCCCAGGAGGAAGTTATGTTTGGTCGAGTTCTGCGCCGGCGCTTTATAGCCTAGAGATTTCATGACCTCACGACATTCGGAAGCGAGATAGACCTGCTCTGCGATCTTCTGGTAGTCAACATCTCCCTTGACATACCCCCAACGCTTCATTTGAGTGAGGATCCAGACAGCCATCGAGTGCCAGGGGAAGGGGTCAAAGTCGATGCGGTCGGGGACATTGCGCGTATTACCCAGACCGTCTGGGAACACACCAGTCAGTACTTGTTCCACCACCTCGACCGGCTGGTTCAAGTAGTTGCGGGGAGAAATCGCCTTGGCGATCTCCTTTCGATTCGATGCTTGATGGGCGTACTGCGTGGCCTCCACGATTGCCTTGAAAAGTGCCCTAAAGGTATTAGGATACTTTTCTGCGAAATCCTTACGTGCTGCAAAGGCACAGCAGGGATGGCCGGGCCAGATCTCTTTGCTCAGCATGTAGATAAACGCCGTATCCTCGAAGACAGCTCTCTGATTAAACGGGTCTGGTGCCAGGAGTCCATCCAGGTTATCGGCTTTGAGGTTGGCCACCATTTCAGGCGGCGGGATGACACGAATCTGCACCTCTTTATCAGGATCGACGCCGCCCTCGGCGAGATAGTACCGGAGAAGGAAGTTGTGGATTGAGTAGTCGAAGGGGACAGCGAATTTAAAGCCCTTCATCTCCTTGGCGCTTTTAACGCCTTTGTGTTTTTTATGGAGGGTAATGGCCTGGCCGTTGATATTCTCTACCGCCGGCATAATAAAAGGCACTGCCTGCGAGCCCACACCCATCGTGAACGCAATGGGCATCGGGGTCAGCATATGAGTGGCGTCTGTCTCTCTGTTGATTGCGAGGTCGCGGATCATGGCCCAACCAGATGCCTTCAGAACTTGGACATCTAGACCGTGCTTTTTGTAGAAGCCCATCGGCTCGGCCATGATGATCGGCGTTGCGCAGGTAATGGGGATAAAACCAACCTTCAGATCCTTTTTCTCAATTGGACCGGTCTTCTCCTGCGCGAGCGCTTTGGCTGCACCGAGCGGAAATACCGAACTCAAGATCGCTAATGCTGTACCAGAGCCGACACGACGCAGGAACTCGCGTCGGTTTACGTCGTTGCCAAATACGGCTCGGACAACTGCACCCTCCACCGCGCGATCGATGATCGCCTCGGTTGTCTGAGGCATTTGTTTTAAGGTTCCCTCTGTGCCGGATTCCTCGTGCCCGGAGTGAACCAGCGAAGTGCTGGGATCAAATGGATCGCTTAAGCTTGAGATCTTCATGTTTTTTCCCCTTTCTTCTTATTAAAACAAAAAAGGCGCTCTATCCCTCTCGAGATTTGGCGCCTTTGCCTGTTCACCGGTCGCAACGCTGGAACCGAAGAACTCTTTCTCTATCTCCGTCTGTTCTAGCTAGCTTGTTTTCTCTTTAGTTATCTCCTCTGTCAGGATAATTGCCTGCGCGATCTCTACCATGGATTTGCGCATATCCATGCTCTTTTTCTGAATGAGCGAAAAGGCTTGAGTCTCAGAAAGACCCTGCTGTTTCATCAAGATTCCCTTGGCCCGCTCAATGGTCTTACGAGCTTCAAGGGCCTTGCGAAGATCCTCGTTCTCCCGTCTTAGGGAAACAAACTCAGCAAAGCGTGAGATCGCCAGTTCGATAGCCGGATTAAGCTCCTCTTCCCTTAAGGGCTTGATGAGATAGCCCATCACGCCCGTCGCCTTGGCCCGCTCAATGGTCTCCGTGTCGTAATGGCTTGTAAGGAGAATTATCGGGAGCGGGTTTGCCTCCATAATTTCTCTGGCAGCACTGATGCCGTCCACATCAGAAAGACCGACAGCCATCAGGACCACATCAGGAACAATGGTGTTCGCCAACCTGACTGCGTCCTTACCACTCGCTCCCTCACCGACAACTGCAAACCCCCTCTCGGTCAAACCCCTAAGCAGAAAAGTCTTGGAAGGGAGGTGGTCGTCTATGACCAACACCTTCCTTTTCATGTTTTCGCCCGGTGCCCCTGGCCAGGGAGAGGGAAGGGGTGAGGGTTAGATATCAAAGTACAGTGCAAACTCATAGGGATGGGGTCTGAGCCTGATGGCATCCACTTCCTTGGTCCGCTTGTACTTAAGCCACGTCTCTATCACATCCTTGGTAAACACATCCCCCTTCAGTAAAAAATCATGATCCCGCTCCAGCGCATCCAATACCTGCTCCAACGACCCCGGCACCGACTTCACCTTGGCCGCCTCCTCAGGCTCTAGCTCATACAAATCCTTGTCGATCGGCTTGGGCGGCTCTATCTTGTTCCTTACCCCATCCAGTCCCGCCATCAACTGCGCCGCAAACGAATAATAAGGATTACAACTAGGATCAGGGGTCCTAAACTCCAACCGCTTGGCCTTCTCGCTCTTGGAATATAACGGTATCCGCACACACGCACTCCGGTTCCTCTGCGAATAAACCAGGTTGATCGGCGCCTCATACCCCGGCACCAACCGACGATAGGAATTGGTGGTAGGGGCCACTATCCCACACAACGCATCGGCATGCTTGAGGATACCCCCTATGTAGTGCCGCGCTGTGTCGCTGATCAACGCATAGCCCTTCTTGTCATAAAAGATGTTCTTCCCCCCCTTCCACAAACTCTGATGCGTGTGCATCCCTGACCCGTTGTCCTGAAAAATCGGCTTCGGCATCACCGTCACCGTCTTGCCGTGCCTCTGCGCCACGTTCTTGATCACATACTTGTAGATCATCACCTGATCGGCCATCTTGGTCAAAGTCGTATACTTCATGTCTATCTCCGCCTGCCCTGCCGTGCCGACCTCGTGATGATGAATCTCTACCACTACCCCGCACTTCTCCAAGGTCCTAAGCATCTCGGAACGTATGTCCTGCAAATGGTCCATCGGCGGTACCGGAAAATACCCCTCCTTGTACCTCGGCTTGTACCCCAGGTTCGGCTTCTCCCCGTTCCCAGAGTTCCAAAACCCCTCCTCCGAGTCTATGTAGTAAAATCCATAGTTGTAGCTCTGATCAAACCGCACACTGTCCAAAATATAAAACTCTATCTCCGGCCCCCAGTAGCTCGTATCGGCCAACCCCGTGGACTTTAAATACTTCTCCGCCTTCTGCGCCACATACCGCGGGTCCCGACTGTAGGCCTCCCCACTCACTGGGTCCCTCACGTTGCAGATCAGGTTCAACGTCGGGTGAACGTTAAACGGATCGATAAAGGCCGAGTCCGCATCCGGAAAGAGCAGCATGTCGGACTCGTCTATGGTCTGAAAGCCCCGAATGCTGGAGCCATCAAAGCCTATCCCCTCCTCGAATAGCTCCTCGCCAAGCTCGCTGGTGGATATCGAAAAATGCTGCCACAGCCCTGGCACATCGACAAACCTTAAATCCACTATCTCCACCTTGTTCTTCTTGGCAAACTCTAACACTTCCTTCGGCGTCATCTCGGTTACTCCTCTCTTTCAGCAATAAATGAAAATCTCAATGGACGGCCCTGTTATCATATTTCTCGACCTATAAGGCATAGCCCCTTTCATTGTGCTGGCTTAAGTCTAATCCCATCTGCTCTTCTTCATCTGATACTCTGAGCCCCATTACTCCCTTGAGAATCGAGAGGATGATCAGAGTGCCGATAAAGGCAAAGATCCAAGTCGCCAGCACAGCAACGAATTGCACCCAGAGTTGCCCGGGGTTGCCAAAGAAGAGACCGTCGTTCCCGGCTGCGTTGATGGCCTTCGAGGCAAAAAGACCTGTTGCTAGTGCTCCCCAGGTTCCCCCAATCCCATGCACACCCACCACATCGAGCGAGTCATCATAACCCAGCTTGGTCTTAAGATTACAGGCCATTGAGCAGAAGATCCCAGCGCCGATGCCAATCAAGATCGAGGAAATTGGTCCAACAAAGCCTGAAGCAGGCGTGATGGCAACGAGCCCGGCCACAGCTCCACTGGCAGCTCCCAGAGCCGTGGGTTTACCTCTTAAGATCCAGTCCATAAACATCCATGAAAGGGCGGCTGTTGCCGTTGCCGTATTGGTAACAACGAAGGCGCTGGTAGCCAGGCCGTCGGCAGCCAGGGCGCTTCCAGCATTAAAGCCAAACCAGCCAACCCACAAGAGTGAGGCCCCAATAACGCTAAAAGGGAGATTGTGCGGCGGCATGGCCTCTTGCCCATAGCCAACCCTTCTGCCAAACATAAGCGCAGCCGCAAGAGCTGACACACCTGAGCTGATGTGCACTACCGTACCACCAGCGAAATCCAGAGCCCCTATCTCTCTCAGCCATCCTTTTACGCCCCACACCCAGTGAGCCAGAGGGTCATAAATAAAGGTTGCCCAGAGCAGGATAAAAACGATAAATGTGCTGAATTTTGCCCTCTCCGCAATGGCTCCGGTGATAAGTGCAGGGGTGATGATCGCAAACATCAACTGGTAGATCATAAAGGCTTGGTGTGGGATTGTCTTGGCATAGTCAGGGTTTGGATCTAGTCCCACTCCGCTTAAGCCAAACCAGGCCAGGCTACCGACGATTCCGCCCACGTCTGGCCCGAAGGCCAGGCTGTAACCCCAAAGCACCCACTGTACGCTAATCAACGCAACAATGATGAAGCTGTGCATCATCGTGCCAAGGACATTTTTTCCCCGTACTAGGCCGCCATAGAAGAGGAAGAGGCCGGGGATCGTCATCATGAGCACTAGAGCTGCCGATGTAAGCATCCAGGCAGTATCGCCTGGGTCAATCTTCGGGGGTGGCGCTGGAGCAGGTGTAGCAGGCGCCGCGGGAGCAACGGGTGCTGGAGTCACGGTTGGAGCCTCCCCTGCGAAAGATAAGCTCATCGGCACCATGAACAGCAATGCCGGGAGCATAACGAGAGATATAAAAAGCCGTATTTTTTTGCCACTATCCATTTTTTCCTCCGCTAATTTTAGATCGCATCCGGGCCCTTTTCCCCAGTGCGGATCCGGATCACATCTTCCACGGAAGTAACAAAGATCTTGCCGTCGCCGATCTTTCCGGTCCGGGCCGAATCCATGATGACCTCGACTACTTTTGCAGCTTTGTCATCCGGCACTAAAACCTGAATCCTGACCTTAGGCAGGAAATCAACCGAATACTCTGCGCCGCGATACAGCTCGGTGTGTCCCTTCTGGCGTCCGAACCCCTTCACCTCATCTACCGTCATCCCCTGGACACCGGCCTTGGTTAGGGCATCTTTGACCACGTCGAGCTTAAAAGGTTTGATAATGGCCTCGACCATCTTCATAAAGCCTCCTAGGATATTTTTACCGTATCAAGCACGAATAAATTAGTGATTGCCGCCCCTCATGAAACAGCAAACCTTATGCCAACTTCGATTTCAGCCAAAAGGTGCCTAATTACGGAATTTTTATTATCGGAACTCAACGGAGGGAGGGTTTAACTTGCCTAATCTTTTGGCACCCTGCCTAAATCCTGAGCAGGAATAAGAGGGAAGTTAGCTACCAATGCACGTGCTGAAGAAACGGCTTTCCAAACAAAGAGTCTCGAAGGGTGGATATGGCGCATCTCTGTTAGATGCTTCTCCTTAACTAGCGCGACGGTGGGTATGGGCTCTTCCAACATATTTTCAATCATGGCCGATTGGGAAACCACCTGGACGTGATTGGACAAATAAAATGAAAACGACTCGGCACGGATAGCGACTACCCGGTACTCCGGTGCCGCATTGCCATTGACCATTCGAGCCAGAGTCCGCGTGCCTCTCAATTCAGAAATGTCGGGAGCCTTTACTCCGTAGAACCATAGAACGAGCCACAGCGACGAAAGGGAAACAATCCCTGGGATCCAGCTCTCTTTCCTTAAAACCCATCCAAGCACTGCTAACAGAATAAAAAGGGCGGAAAGAAATAAATGGGGATTCAGTGGGAGATATTGTGGATAGCGATCCCTAAGAACCATCTCACTCAAAGGGGAGAGAGACACAATGAAGAAGAGCCAGCAAAAGCTGCCGTAAAGAATCCAGCGGCGTCTCCACGGCCTAGCCTCTCCCCCCTCCATACACTGCCGGATAACACCTCCAGTCAACAGCGCTAATGGTGGAAAAGCAGGCAAAACATAAGTGCCCAGTTTGTTGCGCGCGAGAGAAAAAAAGATCAGCACGGTAGTCAACCAGACCACAAGGAATAATTTCTCCTCTTGTCCCTCCTCAACTCTCCGCTCCCAGAGATTGTGCAAAACTGGTGGTAGAAAAAAGCTCCATGGCAGAAAACCTACCATCAGGACTGGAAAGAAGTGATAGATAGGCTCGGGGTGGCCTATCCCGCGCTGCAAAATGAAAAACCTAAGTATGTTGTGGTTCCACAAGAACGTTTTAACGTATTCCGGATCACGAAGAGCCGTCAGGAGACACCAGGAACCAAAGATTAAAACCACCATCCCCAGGCCCGGGAGTAACCGCATCTCCCGCAAGAGGGCCCACTTTTTTTGCAGGCTCACCGTGATTCCCACAATCAGTAAGGGGAGAAGTGCGCCCACGGGTCCCTTGGTAATAGAAGCAAGGGCGAGGAACAGGTAAAAGAGCCAGATCCATCCTTTACCTTGTTGCTTCCACCGAAGAAAGGAGAGTAGAGCGGCAGTAAAGAAAAATGTGAAGACCATATCCATGTTGCCAAAGCGGCCCAAAGCAATAAACTCCATAGAGCTGGCTAAAACCAGTCCTCCCCATAAACCCCACTTCCAACCACCAGAAAAACACCCCCACAAATAAACAACGCCAACCGTTAAACTCGCTGCCAAGGCCGAAGGGAGTCGAACGGCTAACTCGTTAAGGCCTAAAAGTTTTATCCCGAGGGCTACAAGCCAAAAATAGAGTTGTGGTTTGTCATAGTAAGGCTCCCCACTATGAGACAGGGTCAACCAGTTTCCTGAAGCCACTATCTCCTTTGCAATCACTCCGCTACGGCCCTCATCGGGATCCCACAAGCCGTAATCACCCAAGCCGCGAAAAAAGGTGAGATAGCAGATAAAACCTAGGAAGAGAAAGATAGCGAGCTGATGTTCTTTGGTCAGGTTCAACTCTTAAACTACCTTAAATGCCTTTCGATGAGAGAGGGCCGGCAACTCAGCACGCACCCTGGCCAGGTAGGCTAAATCGATCTCAGCAAAGATCACCTCGGAAATGTCAGAAGCCCGGGCTAGAACCTTGCCCCACGGATCCACGATCATCGAATTACCGTATGTGGCAAAGCTCTGCGAGTTCTTACCCATTTGGTCTGGAGCGATGATATAGACCTGATTTTCTATGGCCCGCGCCCGCAAGAGAGGCTCCCAGTGAGCCTCTCCGGTCAATACCGTAAAGGCGGACGGGACAAAAATCAATTGAGCACCCTTGGCAACTAAGGCACGATACAGTTCAGGAAAACGAAGATCATAGCAGATTGTGAGTCCCATTGGGCAGAGCTCGGTCTCGGCCATCACAATCGTCTCCCCAGCCTGGCGGGTCTCAGACTCCATAGTGGAAACACCCCGTTCGATCTGGACATCAAAAAGGTGGATCTTGCGGTAGCACGCCAGGAGATCTCCCTTAGGATCAAAGAATAGACTTGTGTTATAGGCCTTGTTGCTGGCAGGGATCTTCTCTAGAATTGAGCCCGCCAGGAGATAGATACCGAGTTCGCGGGACAGACGCGCCATGAAATCAGAGGTGGGGCCAGGAATGGATTCGGCTTGGCTTCTCCCTTCCTCCTTGGCCCCACGCCAATTAAATACCTCAGGTAGAGCCACAACCCTGGCACCTCTGGCAGCGGCCTCGCGAAGCCTCGCTTCGGCCTCCGCAAGGTTCTTACCTTTATCGGGAGATGCCAGCATTTGCACTGCCGCAGCCGGGAACTTTGTTCCGGTCATCATCCTAACCTCTATCTTAACCTCCAAGGAATCGAGGTTTAAAGGAGGAGGAGTTCAAGGGTCTACCCCTTTCTTCTTTTGTCCCTTGATCCTTTAATCCTTCATTTTTTCAGCGATTTAGGAAAACTGGGCAGGGACTTTTTCTTAGCACGTACTCTGTGGTGCTACCCAGGACCATCTCAATAATCCGCCGATGACCATAGGCCCCAATAAAGAGGAGATCGTAATTGAAGTTGACCAAATAGTCCACAATCTTTTGCTCGGGGTATCCTCTGGCCAGTTCATAGCGGGTCTCAATTCCATAAGAGCCTAAATAGGACTTGGCTTCTCGTAGAACTTTCTCCCCTAGCCTCTCTTCCTTCGGGACATAAAGAACGGTCAACGGAAGCCGTAGCTGAGTACAAAACTCGGCAGCAGACTCCATAGCGGAGCTAGCCCTCTGGCTACCGTCATAGGCCAAAAGGGGACGTTCAATGATCTTAAATCTCTTGGTCGAGACGAAGACCGGGCGGGGACATTTCCGGGTTACGCTCTCTGCCGTGCCCCCTAGGAGACCCGAAGAAAATTCTTCGTTGATCCCACGGTGACCTAAGGTCACGAGGTCTGCTACCTTGGACCGCTCACAGATCTCGTTGGGGATGATACCCATGTCGAGGAAGGTCTCATGCCTTATCCCTTTCTGCCTACAGCGCTGGCTAAAATCCTCGAGTATAGCCTTCCCCCTCTCTTCTAAGACCTCCCGCATCTTGGTCGAGAAATCCAGATAGGGCTCGAATCCCAGAGAGCCGGAGATATCGTGGAAGAAGGTCCCCTCTATCGAAACCGTGTCGATCACGTGCTGACCAAAAAGGGTGCCGCTGAACTTCTCAGCCAGCCAAAGCCCATATTCCAGGGCTGCCTTAGAATGATCCGAACCATCGAGGGGAACCAAGATATTTTTAATCATCTTTCCCTCCTGATGCTTCGCAATGAACAGCGCCTCAGTTGTTCAGTCTCAAGGCGTCATACCTGTGATAGAAGTCCTTCCTTAACCCCTACCCCTTCTCTTTCCGTGGATAAGATACCAAGCCCCGCTTTTTTTGCAAGTTACAAGTTTCCCTAATCGGGGGGCTCCCTATCCC
>JBOHVJ010000352.1:0-1963 GCA_050735075.1 Binatia bacterium | reverse complement strand
CTTAAGCGGCGGGACGAGCACCTCTGGAAGGAGGAGGTCGTAGAGGTGTTCCTTCAGGCTGATCCGCGACAGACGAGCTATATTGAGCTGGAGGTGAACCCTCTCGGAACCATGATCGACATATTTCTCCTGGACGTGCGCAAGCCCTTGCGTTACGAAAGTTGGAATAGCGAAAAGCTGCGATGGGCTGTCCAGGTGGACGGCACTGTAGACGGCAACGGAGGCGACAGGGAATGGACTTGCGAAATCGCACCGCCTATGGAAGACATTGTGCCGGCGCCTAAGACACCGCCCCAGCCGGGAGATCGCTGGCGATTGAATCTGTACAGGGTGGAAAAGCTGCCGGCGCCGGCGTTCTTGGCATGGTCTCCAACTCTCAAGAATGACTTTCACGTGCCCGGGATGTTCGGCGAGATTGTCTTCAGCGACCGGCGGGTCCCTTAGTACCCGTTAAAAAATAAGTTAAGCGATTATTTTTCTCTAATGTTCGGGTCCTCCAGCTTTTTTCGTGGCAGGACCGTATAGTTCCATTCCCCGTGGAACGCCTCTGGTTGGATCTGAAGGCTCCGCATCGCCTCCGCGCTCACCTTGATGCCTTTAGGGTACCGGTTCGTATCCAAAGAGGCCTGAATCTTTAGGCCCATTGTGGTGGTCGTACCAGAGATGAGATTGATGATCACTTCGTGACTCACCAAAGGCTGCCCACGCCAGTTTTCCGTGATGTGACAAAACATTCGATGTTCGATCTTGTTCCACTTGCTGGTTCCCGGTGGGAAATGACAGACGGAGATTTCCAACCCAGTTTCGTCGACGAGATTTTGCAACTGCGTCTTCCAAAGACGTGAGCGATAATTGTTGCTTCCTCCACCATCGGCTGTGATTAATAGTTGTGTTGCCCGCGGATAAACCTTCGAGCCCATCTGCTTCCACCACCGACGCAATGACTCGACCGCGAATTCGGCCGTGTCATGGTCGACTCCGACACTGACCCAGCCGGAGTTGTTTCCGACATCGTAGATGCCGTGTAGGATCGCCTTGCCCAACGCAGGATCGACAAAGTCGTAGATGCGGACTCGTTCGGGCGATCCCTTCGGCCGCCATTCGCGACCTGCATTCTTGAAGTTCCCCACCCGTTCGCACTTCTTGTTGTCGATGGAAACTACCGGTTGACCGCGCTCCATGAACTCCTGTGTTCGAGTGGCAATTAACTCGAACTGAGAGTTGCGGTCCGGATGCTTTGCCCCTTCTCGCGTTTTACGATTCGCCTGCAGGCTATAGTCCATCTGATACAGCAGCTCCGCGACCGTTGGCGGGCTTATCTTGTACCCTTGCGACTGTAGCTCCTGTGCCAGACGACGCACGCTCTTGCATGTCCACCGCAGGGGCGACGTTGGATCTCCGCGAGTCACAGGCTCGACCAGCCTTTCCAGAGCAGCTTTCAGCCCCGGGTTATGCTCCCCCAGTGATTTGCGCCCTCCGCCTGGCCTCCGAATGGCAGATCTTCCCTCTCTGCTCCCTAAAGCGGTCTCGCCTTGCTGGATCTCCTTCACCCCTGCGGCGACCGTGTTGCGGTTCAGCCCCGTAGCCTGGGACACCAACGTGATTCCTCCGCGTCCACGGATCAACGCTTCGCTTCCCGCCCACCACCGACACATCCGTTCATCCATCACCCGAGACAACCATCTGTACTTCGCCTTGATTATTCCCGCCTGCGAGTCGACAAAGCCTGCTTCCATGGGACGCCCCTTTGAAAAGACTTACCCATGGTGATATATCAAATCGCTGACGATTTGTCCAGCATGTTATGTCGTGCTTAACTTATTTTTTAACGGGCACTAAGGCGCCAAGACGCGAAGGAACACCAAGAAATAAGAACCGGTTTTTTCGTACTCCCTCAGTTACGCGGGGGACCTTGGCTGAGCCCGGCTGGAGACGGGCACTAGTACTCAGAAGTGGTTAGCTC
>JBOHVJ010000351.1:0-2669 GCA_050735075.1 Binatia bacterium | reverse complement strand
ATAACATCTCCCGTAGCTTTCTTAACGGCCTCTTTCTGAGCGTTCTCTTTGCCTGCTGAATCCGCTACGTCAAGAAGCCGAACCCCTCGATCCGAATAGTCTCGGACGATCTCAGTGGTACGGTCGTTCGAACCATCCGAAGCCACAAGGATCTGCAGTTGTTCTTTCGGGTAATCGAGACCGAGTGTGTTTTCAAGCTTATCCTTGATTCTTTTTTCTTCGTTGTGAACCGTAATAATGAAGGTGACGCGGGGTACGATCATAGCCCTTTTTACGTCCCTACCCGAGACCCAGCCCGCCAGAAGAAGTGTAAAAGGATAACCGAAGTAAGCAAAAAATGTGAGAAAGAGCGAACCTATAAACAGGATCTCCGCCATATTGCCTGTACCCTATTGCTGGTTTTTACCTCCGACGCTCACCTGGTGCGTATTCCGGCTTAAATCGATCACCGATTCCGATTGAAACCGATCACTGATTCCGGGCAAAATCGATCAGTGATTGCGGCACGCGCCGAAACGCTTTTTCGGGGTCGGAAATCGCTGATTTTCACTGAAGCAGAAGCTGACGCGGGATAACGAGAGCGTCTAATGGCATCTTTCCCGATTTTGGGAGCTTGCCAATGGCGAAGTTATCCATGCGTAAGATTCAGTTCCCAAGGGGCGGGATTGAAGTGGCCTTGAAGTGGCCTTTGCCTCAAGGACTCGATGAAGCGACTCTTGAGCGGCTCCTATTCCCACCGCCTCGGCCCTCCCGAGAGGCGCGTCCGTTGCCTCCGATGAAACCGCTGCCGGCGGAGCCCTATGTCTATGCCGAGTGGAGTAAGGCCCGCGCCCATATCGGAATTTGTCAAAGAACTTTCACAAAGATTTTCCCGGCTCATTGCTTCTGATCAATTGCACGTACATATCTGTATAATTTTGGATCATTCGCTGTGTTGCGAACTCCCGGCTTATCCTTTGTCGCGCCGCATGACCCATCTCACGGCGGACTGTTGAATTCTCGAAAAGGGATAAGCACCTGCCGGCAAATTCCTTTGGGTTTCTAGCATCCACGATATATCCATCCACTCCGTCTGTCACAATTTCCCTAAGCCCCCCGACCTTGGGAACAATAACCGGAAGCCCGTACGCCATAGCTTCGAGCACACTTATGGGGATCCCTTCATGAATCGAGGTGTTGAGATAGACATCGAGTCCATTGTAGAAGACGCTCACGTCATTAAGAAAACCTCGTAGGAGGAAGTGCTTTTCTAATCCGTACGTTTTAATGAGCCTTTGGATATCTCCAATCATGGGCCCATCACCAGCCAGTTCAAAACGAATCTTGTCAGTTTTCCCAATCACCTCTCTCGCGACTTCAACCATGAAGGGATAGTCTTTAACGGGAAAGAATCGACCCGCTGAACCGATGGCAAGGTAATCTTTCATCCGGAAATTCCGGGAAATAGTCTCCGGAATGGAAATTCCATTATGGATTATTTGAATGCGCTTTTCCTGGAAACCGTAATCTCTCACCAGCGATTCCTTGATGTCTAGAGACACAGCCACCATCCTTTCGAATCTGGATGCTACCAATCGATAATGGAGCGCTGACTTCAAGCGATGCACCATACTCGGAAAGCCACCATAGAATTCAGGCATGCCGTGCTGTGTACTCACAAGAACTGCATCCTTGGCCAGGGTATTAGCTATTAGGTAGGAAAGAATATTTTCTTTGTATCGGTGAGAATGAATAATCCGCGGTGCTCGCTTTCTTACTATTTCTGTTGCTATCCAAGCTATTTCCGCAAACGAGCGCTTGCTCTCATTTATTACATATGTAGGAATACCTAGCCCGTGAAGCTCCTCCGAGAGTCTCCCCTCGTTTAGGAGAATCACGAACAGATCCACGCCAGGTAACGCCTGCAGGCCATTAAGGAGATGAAAGGCCATCACTTCGGCACCACCCCAAAGGTCGCCGGAAATGAGGTGGCAGATCTTAAGGGTCATCGCTTTGGCAGTCGCTTCGTTCGTTCTGCCTCCACCAAGCTAGACAACGCAGTCCGAATTAGGCCCTAAAAGTAGAAGCCAACGGAAGCGCACGGCTTCCGTGTAGTTCAACCACTCTCAAAAAAGGTTGACAATTCTTGCCGCGAAGAGTGCTTCTGTAGACGCCATATCTTGATGAATTGCGATCCTTCGTAGCGTGTAAGGGTTTTCCTCCCAGTGATTCCACCCATATCGAGTTGTAACCGCCAAATGGTATCCCGCTTCCCGGACTATTTCACTCAATCTACCCGAAAAATTTCCGTTTGGGTAACTGAAAGGTATAAACGTAGCGTCTACGACCTTATGAGAGACCAGAATGTCTCTTGATTTTTTTAATTCAGCCTGAGCTTCTTCCTCTGTGAGAGTTGTTAGGATAGCATGTCTAGCGGTGTGCGACCCAAAAAAGATGAGGCCAGAAGATGACATTTCCCGTACCTCCTCCCAAGACAGAAAGGCACGCCCGCCGGGAGTCGGATCCTTACCCAGGAAAGCGGTTAATTCCGACAAGATCCGCTCAATCTCTTCAATACTACAAGGCTTCAAGAGAGTAATCGCTCTTTCCAACCTCGTCTCATAGGCTCCCGACATGTGCACTATCTGGCTTAATAGAGGATCTTGCAAAACTGGAGCGCCTTTCAGAAC
>JBOHVJ010000350.1:0-1640 GCA_050735075.1 Binatia bacterium | reverse complement strand
AAGGAGAAGAGCATCAGGGTGATCATGAACTACCTGAAGATGAAAGACCGTGCGAGGGCCGAGGAAGGCTACGATTACTATGTCGAGCTGATGCCCACGATGCCGTACGCCAGCGCCAAGGCAGTGCAGAATGTCTTGCAATTCTTGGCCCACAAACAGCCCAAAGCGGCGACCGCTAGCCCTGAGGAGTTTTATGACATGAGCTTTCTGAAGAAGATCGAAGATAGCGGGTTTGTTAAATCCCTCTACGCAATGAGGTGACACCCCCTCACCCTTCCCTCTCCCCCTCGAAGGGGGAGAGGATGAGGGTGAGAGGAGTTAAAGAAGTAATACTGCCGCAGCTAGACAAACAGGAGGAAGTAAGAAGAAGGCAGTAGAAGAAGGCAGTAGAAGAAGGCAGTAGGCTCAGCCTTAGGCTGATCAGCCTCTGGCTGAGGTAGGCAACAGAGGATAATTTTGGCTTTGCGATTTTGGATTTTGGCACTGAGGAGGAACTCATGAGTAAAAGAATTATTTGCCTTGCTCTAGGTGCTACGCTCTTGGCGTTTTGCTTCCCAGCCGAGGCGCAGCAGCCAACGAAAATCCCGCGGATAGGATACCTACTTGCCAGCTCCCTTTCCGCTCAATCGGCCCGCGTCGAGGCCTTCCGCCAGGGTCTGCGCGAGCTTGGGTATGTGGAGGGGAAAAACGTTGTCATTGAGTATCGATCTGCAGAGGGAAAACTCGATCGCCTTCCCGCGCTCGCGGCCGAGCTAGTGCGTCTCAAGGTCGACATCATCGTCACCGGCGGTCCGATACCAACGCGTGCCGCCAAGGAAGCAACCTCTACGATTCCCATTGTCATGACGCAGCATACCGATCCTGTTGGCTCAGGGTTCGTCGCCAGCCTTGCGCGACCTGGCGGAAACATTACTGGACTGTCAACCTTAGCCCCGGAGCTAAGCGGAAAACAACTGGAGCTTCTGAAGGAGACCATTCCCAAGCTCTCGCGAGTGGCCGTCTTCGGGACTTCAACCAGAGCGGGCAACGCACAAGCGCTAAAAGAGATCGAGCTCGCCGCAGGGGCGTTCGGAGTGCAGCTTCAATACCTAGACGTACTAGGTCCCAAGGATATTGAGACCGCATTCCGAGCCGCGAGCAAGGGGCGGGCTGACGCAGTCCTTATGATGGTGGCGGGCGGCATCGCCAATTCTCAGCGAACACAGATTGCAGAACTCGCGGTAAAGAGCCGGCTCCCGGCGATATACGACAGGTCAGAATTTGTGGATGACGGGGGCCTGATGTCCTATGGGGTGAACCGTTCCGACTTGGCCCGGCGCGCCGCGACTTACGTGGACAAGATCCTGAAAGGCACGAAACCTGCCGATCTGCCGGTGGAGCAGCCTACGAAGTTCGAGCTGGTCATCAACCTGAAAGCAGCGAAGCAGATCGGCCTCACGATACCGCCGAACGTCTTGGTGAGAGCCGACCGAGTTATCCGATGATTGCGCAATCTAAAACCTGTACTGAGCGGGGTCGAAGTATCGAAAATCTAAAATGGGTATGCGGGCGGATAAAGTGATCAAATAGAAGAGGCAGGGCAGCAGAATAGGCTAGCTAGTGTCCTGTCCCAGAAGTTCGCAAAAGAAGTCGGTGGTCTC
>JBOHVJ010000349.1:0-14817 GCA_050735075.1 Binatia bacterium | reverse complement strand
GGGTGGGAGAGAAGGCAGGGACGTTTTTTGCTCCGCCCCCCGCCCCAGAAGCTGAGGGGCGATCTCTTCCAAAATGTCCCCGACGCTCTCGACTAACTTCGCTCCCTGACGGATCAAACGGTGAGGCCCGCGGCTGCGGCTCCCCCCCGCTTCCCCGGGCACAGCAAAAACTTCACGCCCCTGCTCCAAAGCCAACCCAGCAGTGATCAAGGAGCCGCTCCTTTCTGTTGCTTCGACCACTACAACCCCAAGTGAGAGACCACTGATCAGACGATTACGGGAGGGGAAATTATAGGAGAAAGGAGGCGTCCCGATCGGCAACTCGGAAAGAACCGCGCCGCGTTGGCATATCTTCCGGTAGAGCTCCTCATGTTCCGGCGGATAAACCATATCTACCCCTGAACCCAAAACGGCCACAGTCCTTCCACCCGCCCCTAAGGCTGCCTCATGCGCCTCTCCGTCTATCCCTCGGGCCATGCCGCTGACTACAGTAAAACCTAACGAGGCCAAGCCCTGACAGAGATCTCGGGTTATTTTTATTCCATAATCGCTGGCGCTGCGCGATCCCACTACAGACACAGCCCTTTCGTCTTCTTCTCGAACCTCTCCCTTTACATAGAGAAAGGGAGGCGGATCAGGAATCATACGAAGTCGGGGAGGGTAGTTGCGATCAGTGAAAGGCAGTATCCGCGCTCCCGCTTCCGAGATGCGGCGCATTTCCGTTCTGATCTCATCCCACCCTGTGAAAGTTAGTAGACCTTCGATCGCTCCCCTATCCAGACCGGGGATTAGGGCCAACTCCTTCTCCGAAGCAGAAAGGGCCTGTCTCGGGTCACCAAAGTGTTCGGCCAGTTTTTTGAAGCTCGCACACCCCAATCCTTTGACCCGTGCCAGGGCGAGCCAAGAGGCAGATTCATTTTCGTCCAATGAAGGCAAGAAAAAACCTTCATCAAGAGCTATCAATGGCTCAACCATACCTTCCCCATCGTTTTTCAACCGGAGGCCTTCGGAATCGAGATTTAAGGGCAATTTTGATATTTTATTCTAAAATCGAACTAAACTCCAGGATTATCTCCCAGGCAACGGGAGTGGTTCAAGTGTGGAGGAGATCGGCCGTAAAAGAAGAGCGAACGAATTTTGCTCAAAATCCCCTGAGGTGGGTTTTTTCTAGCTTCAGCAATCTTCTCTTCCAGTTAAGGCCCAGGGCATAACCTCCAAGGGTTCCGTCACTACAGACCACGCGATGACAGGGAATAATAATGGGGATAGGGTTTCTTGCCAAGGCATTGCCCACTGCCCGTGGTGATCTGGGGTTCCCCAATCGTTCTGCGACCCACCGATAACTCCTCACCTCTCCATACGGAATTCGTGCCGTAATTCTTAGGACCGCCCGCGTAAAAGGAGGTAGATTGCCAAGATCACAGGGTGGAGAAAAAGAACGCAGCCGCCCGGCAAAGTAGGCGGCTAACTCCTCCCCGGCAGCCTTCCTCCAACGCCGGGCAAGGGCCCCTTCCCCCTTGTGCCGAGAGTGGGTTGCTCCACTCTTACCTCCTAGTCTTACCTCTTTGATTCCAGCTCCGGTGACTGCAATGAACAATTTAGGTTTCATTTGTTTCCCCTTGTCCTTTTGACCCTCGATCTCTCTGTCGCCTTCGACCCATCATTCCTTCTACCACGCAGGATAAGCCGAATAGGCGAGGCCTCCAGTCCAAGGGCGGCGCGTAAATGATGGATGAGGTAGCGCTCATAGCTAGGGGCAACGCCTTCGGGCGAGTTAACAAAAAGCGTGAATGTCGGGGGTCTTAAGGCAGTCTGAGTCGCATAGAAGAATTTGACCTGCCGCCCGTGAGCCAGAGGGGGAGAGTGCTTCTTGAACAGCTCGCCCAGGGCCTGATTCAGCGTCGAGGTCTTGATCCGCCGCTGGTAGGATAACGCCACCCGCTGCGTTGCCTCCATCATCCTTCGGATACCATAACCAGTAATGGCCGAGATAAATACCAGCGGGGCAAAATCGATAAACGAGAGCTTGTGATAGACCTGCTCACTGTAGGATTTTGTCTCCCTTTGACCTTTGTCCACCAGATCCCACTTGTTCACCGCTAAAATCAACCCCTTCCCGCGCTGAAAGGCATAAGCCAGGATCTGCGCATCCTGGTCGGTAACTCCCTCAGGACCATCCAAGAGGTGAATGACCAGATCTCCCCGATCCACTGAACCGAGAGATCGGATCACACTGTAACGCTCAATCCGATCTACGATCCTTGCCTTGCGGCGGATCCCTGCCGTGTCCACTAAGGTGTACTGCTCTCCGCCCCAACTGAAAGGGCTATTCACGGCATCCCGCGTCGTGCCTGGGAGCGAATCCACCACAGAGCGTTCGTAGCCAAGAAGACGATTTACCAAGGTAGATTTCCCGACATTGGGGCGGCCAACGATGGCCAGACACATCGGTCGCGCCCTTCCCTCTTCATCTCCACCAGCGCCATGATCCTCTCCGGCCGGAAAATCTCCCACGACTCGATCCATTAAGTCTGAAAGCCCAAGTCCGTGCTCTGCCGAAAGAGCAAAGATCTGACTCAGACCTAGAGCATAGAATTCATACAGGTGACCCTCTTTGGGCTGCGAATCAATTTTGTTTACAGCGAAAAAAACTGACTTCTTCACCTGTCGCAGCAACTTCACGGCATCCCGATCCAACGGGTTCAAGCCCGCTTTTCCATCAAAAAGAAGGAGGATCACATCCGCCTCCTCTATAGCTAGCCGGCTTTGTTCCTGAATCTGCTTTTTGAGTGGGGTCTCCGGGTCAGGTTCAAAACCCCCGGTATCGATTAAGAGGAATCTCTTTCCGTACCACTCCACCTGGGCGTAATTGCGATCCCGAGTAACGCCTGGCAAGTTGTCCACTATGGCCTTCTTTTCTCTAGTAAGGCGGTTGAATAGAGTGGATTTACCCACGTTGGGTCGGCCGACAATAGCCAAAACAGGCAAGCGACGGGATGGATCGGAGTTTAGCTGGGACATCCTGACCAATCTACAAGCCGAATTCGGCCAATGCATGGGGATCTTGAGTCCATCCCTTTTGAACCTTAATAAAAAGCTCCAAGAAGATCCTGCAGCCCAGGAGCCTCTCCAATTCTTCTCTGGCCTGCCTGCCAATCTCTTTGAGCATTGCCCCTTTTTTGCCAATGAGGATAGGCTTATGAGATTCACGATCCGCATGGATCGTCGCCGTGACGACCACCAGGTTCTTTTCCTCTTTCTCAGTGAATTCATCGATAGTGACGGCCGTGGCGTAAGGGATCTCTTGGCGGGTCAGAACAAAGATCTTTTCCCGGATGACTTCAGAGGCGATGAAACGCTCCGTCTGGTCAGTGACCTCTCCTTCAGGGTAATAGCGCGGACCTTCGGGGAGCAGCTTGTCGATCAGATCCAAAAGAAGAGGTATATTCTCTCCCTTAAGGGCGCTGATCGGGACGATCTCTCTCTCGGGTAACAGGGTAGAACACCGCTCCATGAGCGGGAGAAGCTTCCCCTTGGAGATGAGATCCATTTTGTTAAGCAAGATAAGTGTCGTTGCCTGGGACTCTCCAAGTGTTCGAGCGATATCCTCATCCTCATGTCGCATCCCTCCGCGGGCATCGACGAGCCAGAGGACTACGTCCACCTCTCTCAAGGTCCTGAGGGCGATCTCCACCATGCGGCGGTTCATGAGCGAATGGGCTTGGTGAATCCCTGGGGTATCCAGAAAGACAGTCTGAGAGTTTGGTGTTGTTTTAATGCCCGTGATTCGATTGCGCGTGGTCTGTGGCTTTGGCGTGACGATGGCGATCTTCTCGCCTAAAAGTTGATTAAGGAGAGTCGATTTCCCCACATTAGGCCGTCCAACGATAGCGACATACCCTGAGTGGTGCTGCATCGCTCCCAGTTCCCTGCTATTGGTTTGCTCTACCGACATAGAACTTTCGCTAATTGGTCTCCCTCAGTTATCATTGCTCAAATAGCAAAAAGAGTAAACCCCGCGCCATAGCTGGTACTTTTCGTTTTACTCCTTTCTAACCTTTGCGTAAAATTAAGACATCGTTCTCAAACAAAGCCTGAACAGGGGAAGGAGCCGGAGATTTCCAATATTGTTATACTGCCCATGCCTTATGGTTGCCTTGACTCTAAGAATCTGTCAGCCGCATCCCATAAGGCGCTGGAAAGGGCTTTGGAGCGATGGCAAAGATCCATGCAGATATCGAGGCCTAAAACATTCTTTGTGCTCGCTAGTCACGAAGAGAGTAGTGAGCTGGAACTGGAATTAAAAGAGAATTTGATCTTGCGCTCCGTCACCCCAGATGAATTTCGCACTAATGTCATTATTATCATTGCGAAGAACGAAGAAGACCTGGCGATGAAGATTGCACGAAACAAGGTTCTCTCGCCCATTCAAACTCTAATCCTTTTCGCTGAATCTCGGCACGCCTTAAGTATTCGGCCGATCTTTAAACGAAGGTTCGGCAGGGCTCTAGAGATGAAGACCTTCAAAGCCGACTTTGAATTCAATCACCCTTGGATCAGCACCTCCTCATCCTCGGTCTGGTTTTTCCGCAATCTTATTCTCCGAATGTGGCTCGGGATAAGAAAGAGAACGGGAAGAGGTCTGCGCAAAAAACTAAAGTCTCTTTTCTGGTCCTGATGAAGGTTTACGGCAGTTAGGACCTTCTAGCTCGTTGAAGAGGACGGATATTGAGCTCCAGCTTCTTTCCCAGCCACAAGGAATGGTCCAAATGGTCTCTCACATTGTCGTCGGTCTCAGGATGGATGAGCACATCCAATCCCTCTCGATTAAGCATCAACCAGGGCACGACCGCGCCAAACTGATCCGATGAGAAGAGAACTTGATACATGGATTTTGGATGCGGACCGACGGGCTCGTCATGCCACGTCCCAAGCTGCACCTTAAATCTAGCGCCCAACCCTTCCCGCACGCGCGCGGCCGCGTCACGAGTTGCAGGATCATAATAAATATGAGCGTGGAAACCGGTGATTGACGATGTATCCTTTGCCATTGCACTCACCTCCATTTCTGTCAGCCTCTCTCCTCCCTGCGCACCTTCCTCGCACCTCGCGTTAGAGATTCAACTCGTACAAGCGGGAGGGGTTCTGCCACAGGATCTTCTCTTTGGCCGAATCGGCTATGTCCTTTCTTTCCTGCAGCAGCCTCCCGGCAAAACGCTCGCGGTCTCCATGAGGCATGTCAGAGCCGAAGATGATCTGTCCCTCACCCGCCAGCTCGATCACCTGCGGCAGGAGTTTATCTTCTACCTCGGTACTGAAGTAGAGGTTCCCCTGGCGAATGTACTCCATCGGAGAGAGCCTAGCCTTGGGAGCCGTCTCACGCAGGATATCGGCTAGGACATTCCCAGAATGCTTGAAGCGGTGGTCCAGGCGGTCCACCATGAAATGAATCCACTGACAACCAGCCTCCAAAAAGCCCACCCGCAGCTTGGGGAAACGGTCCAGCACACCACCGCTGATCAAAGCTGAAAAGCCAAGCAGGACGGGCATAAGAAAGGCGTTGACCGATGAGGGATAGATATGCGTAAAAAGATTGTTCAGCGAAGGACAAGCCCAACCCACGTGAACCGCCAGGGCAAGGTCTTCTTCAGCTAGGGCTTGAAAAAACGGTATTAGACGTGGGTGATCCAGCATGTGATCTCCAGCGGTGCCAAGAACCATGACTGCCACGGCGCCAAGCTTACGCGCCTCGCGGACCTCATGCGCCGCCGCCGGCACGTCATCCAGGTTCACTACGGCGGCCCACTTTACACGCTCATTTTTCCCCAGCCGGTCTCCTAAAAACCTGTTGTATGAGGAGCAGAGCGCCGTCACCAGCAGGGGATTGGAACTCAAGGGAGAGGCGAGAAACAGAGTCGGGTAGATGACCTGGATAGAGATCCCCTCTTCATCCATCGCTTGAAGCCGCGAGCCAACATCGCTAAGCTCCATGCTTGGGAGGGTATCGACCTTCTTGGCTGCATGCGGGGAAGGTTTTCCGTTGAAGCTTGCAGGCGTACCCAGATTGTGGCACCCCCGTCCCAGACGCCGCGGAAATAACTGCTCGTCGATTATCCAATAAATCATGCCATCCATGGCCACAACGCGAGGACGCTGAGCTCGAAAGGCCGGGTCGAGGTACTGGTCGCTAAAGGTCGCTGGACTCTCCTCGAGATGGCCGTCGGCATCAATCAAACGCATAAAACACCTCCGTATGAAACTCCCCTTCTTTCATGAACAAACTCATGAGCGAAATGGCAAACGCTGCATTGCCTGCAGCTATGAAGCGACCATAAGACAATATTAAAGCGTAGTCCGGAATGTTATTTATTCCAGATAAAAGGCCGGGGTCAAGGGGCAGGTTAAAGCCAAGTTTAGCGAGCTGCCATGCTTTGGAGTTTTGGCATAGCCAATAATCAGAACACAGAATGAAAACGAAATGTGTCTATTCCCTAAGGACGACTATTTCCGCAATTCCAGCACTCGGTAAACTGTCCCTCGACCTCTTCGCCACATTTCCTACATTTCCAGGGTCTCTTTACGGATGCAAGGGCAGCCAGAGTTTCTTTCAGTACCGCCTGAGCCTCCGCATACCTCGCATCATCTATCACCCACAGCTCCGGCCAGCACTCGATCGGAGGAAGCTCCCCAATCAGACCAGCAAGGTCCATGTTCCTGATCACGCACTCGATTCCATAGGTTTCCAGGACATTCCTAAGATGACCTATCATTAGAGGATCTTGCGCGCTGTAGACCTTTTTCATCCACTACCTTCTCATTATCCGCCGTAGAACCATAATCAAGATGTATACGATTAGAACATCAAGGATGACTGCAAAAATGCCGAAGACAATACGGCCAGTCAGCTCACTCGCCCTCGAACTATACCAACACAAAAGAACGCTGCAAACAAGTTACCTAAGGATGACACTGGCCTCTTATGAGAGGCGCTCTTGCTTCGATTATTGCCCCTTGCGTTTTCAACAGGATTCATGTGAGTCGCTGACTCCTCTATTATTCCTATGAATCTCCGATCGTCGGAAACAATCTGCCGCGTGGTCGTTGACCATCCCAACTGCCTGCATAAAAGCATAGCAGATGGTTGACCCAACGAACTTAAAACCGCGTCGTGATAGGTCTTTGCTCATTGCATCAGACTCAGGCGTTCGGGTTGGAATCTCCTTTACTCTCCGATTCGCATTTTTCTTCGGCCCGCCACTTACAAAGCGCCAAACATACTCATCGAAACTGCCAAACTCTTTCTGGACTGCCAGGAAAGCCCTGGCATTTTGAATCGTGGCGGCGATTTTCAACCGATTGCGAATGATCGCAGGATTAGCGAGCAGCTCCGCCACCTTGCGCTTGTTGTAGTGCGCGATGGCGCGGGCATCAAAATTGTCGAAGGCCTTCCGGTAGTTGTCTCGTTTTTTTAGGATGGTCTCCCAACTCAATCCCGCCTGCGCTCCCTCTAGGATCAGGAACTCAAATAGAGCTCGGTCATCATGGACCGCCACACCCCACTCTTTATCATGGTAGGCGATAGACAGTTCTGTTTTGGCCCATTCGCAACGTGGCATCTGCGTCTACACTCCTTCTTGAGCTGGAAGAACCCGCCTCCCACCTGAGAAATAGGGCCTCTTGACTACCCACCTCATTGTGGATGATAGGCCCAACGAGTACAATAAGAGTCACCAGAAACGTGGCAAATCCCTTTGCGGTTTGAAGCGTGGCACCTGCTAGATAGGCAAAGAAAACGAGGATCTGCCAAATCACTAAACAGAGCACCACAAGCAACATAGCTCCCTACAGCGAACTCCAACTTCTGCTGCTTACTTCTCTAACCAAGATCATCTCCCTCACTCCTGCTGCGTGATCGAAACTGGATCGAAATACTCTGTCCAGAAAAAAGAGAAAAGCTGCAAGAAAAATCAGCACGCCATATCCTATAGGGACTTCTTTCAATCCTGAATAGACAAACCAATGCTCCGTCCATATCGACATTTCTAAGATGAGGGATCATTGCTGTCCAAATTAGCTTGGTTTTAGATTTTGGACCGTTGATTTTCCTTTGTATTTGGACGGGTTTTTCATCTTTTAAAAATGAGACCCTCATTTCTGCTGTCCGAATTAAACAAAGACCAAAACCTCCTGCTGGGGCAATACTTCTGCCTGAGGTGGTATCCCAAAAGGGTTGGTCCAGCCAAGCCCAGAGGTCTCGATAGGTAAACAAGTTCATCCGAAGCAGGGCCACCAGGTTGGACAGCGACCAGGAGAACTTGGATTTCAGTTGCAGATAGCGCAGAATCAGCATCGCAATCAGAGCCGTCCATACTTGAATCTTGACCGCGTTTGCCGATGTTCCCACGAAGGTCTTAATCTTGAGGTTCTGCTTGAGGGCTTTGAAAAACAGTTCAATCTGCCAACGGTCCTTGTAAATCGCGGCAATGGTGGTGGCCCCAAAGCCAAAATGGTTGGTGAGAAACACCAGCACCTCACCTTTCTCAGCACTGTAGGCCTCCACCCTACGAAGCAGGTAGGGGCATTTCTCCCAGGCATCAATCCCAGTAAGACCAATGACCTGATCCTTCAGCACATGACGATTCTGAGGTACGGGGCGATCCTCTACCACCTTATAAAGGGCGTTCTCTTTCATCCGGGTCACAAAATAGACCTCCTCTTCAGTCCACTTCGCAAACAGCCGGTAGTCGTTGTAGCCTCGGTCATCCACCACCACCGTGCCCGGCTCAAACGAAAGAGTATGAGCCACTTTGACATCATGGGTCTTTCCCTCGCTGATCAGGGCAAAAGAAGGCAGATATCCTTCATGGTCCAAGACCAATCGCTCCGCCTGGCAGCGATGAAAACACCAATAAGATTAGTATATCAATTAACGCTGTGCGAAGCCTTTTTCCCCCGAGCATTTCTAGAATGCCAATAGGATGAAAAGAGCGGAACAGATCTTCTGTTAATGCAAGCAGTAAACCGAGAGCAGCGAAAATAGCGACCCATATCGCAACGCGGGTGCCCTTGGCTTGCGGTGAATTTGGCTCTGCCACGGTTGACCTCTGGTACCTACCTAACAACTTCTTTTTCCTGGATTTCTGAGCTACTTCTTTGTTTGGGATTCATTTGTGCTTCACACCACATTACGACTGCCTCTACTTCGGCATCGTTTGGCTTTAGGGACACATATTTCTGAAAGTATTCGAGAGCCTTGGGATATTCTTTTAAATTAAGATAGCCATATCCTAGGTAGTAGCTGTTGTATCTTGCAGAAGGAATGTCTCCACTGGGGCGAGTTTTCTCTGACTTCTCAAACGTTTTAACGGCTTTGCGGAATTTGCCGAGCTTAAAATAGGTCGCTCCAAGATTTGCGTAGTAGCTTTCGGTCGAGATGGGAAAACCATAAAATTCCACGTGATGCCAGATTAGCTGAAAGTATAAGACTATTTTTTCGATAAATACGCTCATGTTTTTGGTAGACAGAGGTAGCTTTACCAGACTACCTCGGGCCGCCACCTTGTCAGCCTCCGAGGCATGAGGCGCTGCCATCACTTTCTCATAGTAATCCCGCGCTCTCCCGTGGTCTCCTTTTTCAAAATAACAATGCCCCAGCCAAAGGAGAGCGGAAGAGTGGTAGTGATCTTCCTCGGGACAGTAGAGCAAGACCTTTTCATAAGCTGCCGCTGCTTCGTCATAGTCCGCTAATTCGTAGCTCACTGATGCTAAATTAAAGTAAACCTCCGCCAAAAAGCGCGGCTCATCTTTCAAGTAAGAATCCGCCTTTCCGGCCTCAAGGGCTTGTTGGAGGGTTTTCCTCGCCTCGGTGAGCAAATTGGCAAATCGTTGATTTAGTCCTAACTCTAGGTAAAGCGCAGGCAAAAGGCCATTATATTTTTTGACATAAGGGAATGCCTCTTTCACGCATTGCTGGCCTTCTTCAAACCGCCCTTCTCTCCGGAGAGCCTCAGCATATACCATGAGGCACGGGAGGCGGTCTTTTTCCATCAAATCGCGTTGGAGACACTTCTCGCAAAACTCGATTGACTTTTTTGTATTTCCCAAAGAGTTGTGCAAGCGTGCGGCATCGATATAAGCCCCGACTTTCCCCTCAAATTCTCCGGTACCCCTAACCGCTTGTTCCACCCATTCTAAGGCTTCACGCCCTGCCTTGTCCCCTGCATTCGGATCTGTGAACCAAAGGCAATAAGCGAGAAGTGATTGACTCGCGCCTCTGCACGCTAAAATCTCAGCACTTTCCTTTTCTTGGGATATGCATTCTAGTGCACTATGCGAAAGCATCTGGGCTTGCTCTAGCTGGCGCATGTTATAAAAAAGCCACCCCAATTCCATAGAGACTGTTGCCCTTTGGAAATTAGTCAGTGGAAGGTTGAGAGCCCGCTCGTATATCGAGACCGCCTCCTCGTCAAGACCAGAAGCGACCAGCAAGTCCGCGAAATCACGGTAGTCATTGGGATCCTGCGAGCCGTCGGCGATTTTCTGCCGCAGTTCCGCTTCCGCCTCCGAATCATAAAAACCTTGCTCCGTCATCTTCCTATCCTTCCATTTTGATCCCCGAGCCCAAGGAACATCAAGAAGCTCTGGAGCGCAAAAACAAAAATGGTCAGGATGATAAAGGCTTGAGTGAAGTGTCTGGCTAACCAGACTCCTGTTTTAGATGGAGTCGTCACGATCAATAGAAGCAAGAGGACAATGAAAGAAGAAATGGGTGCTGTAACAGCTGTCCAAAGAAATAAGAGCAAGGGATGTCCAGAAGCCCAACCGAGCACCAGACGAAAGTTATTCCCTTTAAAGAAAACTGCGTCCAATGAGATTGCCACGAGGAAGACGAACGCAAGGAACCAAAAGATATCCAAGGTCCAAAGAATGGCCTTTTGGTTCCACCACGCAGCCCCATAGTATCGAAGAACCGCCTTGCCCGGCTTCATATGGAAGAACGTTGGCTCGATTCAGAAATCTTTGCCGACGCCGTCTAGATCGTCAAGGGTAAGAATCGGGCCGAAGAGAACACTTTTCCGGTCAGTACTCTGATCCAAGCCGTAATACATAATCCCGATGTTCTTAGTGATCATCTTCTGCACCCTGGTATGGAGAAGCTCATCGTCCGGCGGCTGGTCGAAGTTCATGGGATCTGGAGACCACGGCAAATCGTCCCTCCTCGCGCCAAGAGAAGGCAAATTTCCATGTGTACTCCCGAATATACATGTCCCCTGGTGTGATCCCAATGAGGATGACCTTAGGGTCCTTGGCCAACTCAGGATACTGGCGCTTCATCAGAGCGATCAGCTCTTCGGCGATCAGTTGGCGCCTGCTGAAATCCACCACGGCCTCTTCCAACTTGACTGAGGGCAAAGTCTCAATCGCCAATCCATATCTGCGTTTGTAATAGGTTATCAATTTGATCAAAGAGGGCGATGAGAATTCATGCAAGGGTACAAAATATATTTTCCCATCTGGCTGCAACGGCTGTGGCCCGATTACCATGCATCCTGCCAACAGGAAACCGAGACTGGCACCCACCAAGAATAACGCGACGATACTATAACGGCTCCAGTGCTTCCTATCATAGACATAAATGGGAGGAGCAGACGCCTTATTGATCTTCGGGGGTGCCCCCCAATGAGGCTCAGCATTCCGGGGAGACGCTTGAGAGATCTGGTAGGAACCAAAGGAACCGGATGCCAATCTGACTAATCTTGATCGAGACTTTCTGGTGTCAATCCCTCGCCGATCTTAGAGAGGGCTCTGTCTTTGGGGGTAAGATCAGCGCTGGCGCCTGCTTCTCATAAGGTATCGTGACGGTAAAGGTCGAGCCCTTGCCAGGCTCGCTCTGGACCTCAATCTTCCCTCCAAGCATCTCAGTAAACTTTTTAACGATATAAAGGCCCAGTCCCACGCCGCCATGGGTTCTACTCTCGGAGCCGTCTACTTGGCGAAACATTTCAAAGATGAAAGGCAGCGCCTCTTTCGGAATCCCTATCCCTGTATCCGTAACCTTGAACTCCGCTGCCCTGGTCTCGGGTAAGGACCGGGCTGATATCGTGACATTACCCTTTTCCGTAAATTTAATAGCGTTATTGATAAGATTCTGAAGGACATGCCTAAGCTTGCCGGCGTCCGTTCTGATTGGCGAAAGCTTAGAAGAATGGTCCCAGATCAGGCTAACTTCATTATTCAAAGGCACATCGTAGACTGACCTAAGATCTTCCAGAATGTCATCCAGGCTAACCAACTGATTTTGCATTTGAACATCCTCAGCCTCCATCCTGCGTACCTCCAATATACTAGTGATCATGCCTAATAGATCATTGCAGTACCTTAGGCTGTTCCGCAGGGCCTCCTCCTGCTTCTGGTTAATGTCCCCTAACATTTTATCATGGAGCACTCGCATATAACCCATGATAACCGTGACCGGTGTCCTAAGCTCGTGCGAAATGAGACTTAGAAACTCATCCTTCACCTTGTTCGCCAACTCCAACTCAACTGCCTGTTTCTTGCTCTGCTCGTAGAGCTGGGAATTGAAGATCGCTAGAGCCGCCTGGCTGGCTAGCGTAGAGAAAAGCTCGATCTCATCGTTACTAAATGCGTGCTCCTTTTTCGTGTGAAAGCCAAGGACCCCTAAGGGTTTGCCTTTAGCGATCAGTGGAACACCCAGATAAGAGACCAATCCGTGTTTGCGGAAATAATTAGGTTGGCTAATGCCTGGATTGGTTTGAACGTTGCTGAGGATCAGAGGTGTCTTGGTTTCGAACACCAACTGAGAGACACCACGTCCAGACCTCCAGCCATCTCTCTTCCATTCCACTTCATCAAGATTCCGGCAGGCTACGGGTTCTAATTCTGCAGTGTCTCTATTGAATAACCGGACGGTGGTGGCAGCGGGATAAGCGAGAAGCTGCTCAATTTTTTCCAGCAGGATGCTCAGGACAGTGTGGAGATCCAAGGTCGAGTTAATGGCCAAGTCGATCTCGCGCAGCACAGCCAGGTGCCGCAAGCTGCGTTGAATTTGTTCCTCCGTCCGCTTGTGCTCGGTGATGTCGTGGAAAACTAAAACGGCACCGACGATCTGCCCTTGCTCATTCCTAATAGGCGCACCGCAATCATCAATGGATATTTCGGTCCCATTCTTTGCTATCAATAAAGTATGATTCACTAAACCGACTGCAGCACCTTCCCGGATTACCTTTGTTATTGGATTTTCAACAACTTCACTGGTTTCTTCGTCGATAATGCGAAAAACCTCTTTCAGATTTTTTCCGCTAGCCTCTTCCTGCCTCCAGCCGGTCAAGGATTCGGCCATGGGATTCATGAATGTCACACACCCCTTTTTATCGGTGATGATCACCGCATCCCCGATACTCTTGAGCGTCGTGGAAAGCCACTCGTGGCTCTCTCTTAACTTCTTTTCCATCTGGCTCTTGTAAAGAGCCATCTTGATGGTCGTGTGTAATTCTCTTTCTTGGAACGGTTTGAGTATATAGCCAAATGGCTCTGTTGTTTTCGCTCGACGCAACGTCTCCTCATCCGTATAAGCCGTCAGAAAGATCACCGGAATGTGGAAACGGTCACGCATTTGTTCGGCGGCCTCCACACCGTCCATGCGCCCCTTTAACACGATATCCATCAGCACTAAATCCGGGTTCGTTTCTTCGGCCTTTTTAATCGCTTCCGTCCCGCTAGAAACCACTGCGGGCACAGAATATCCCAGACTTTGCAAACAGCTTTGTATATCCTTCGCTACGATGCTTTCATCTTCAACAACTAGGATGCGCGCGTTTTCCATTGCCTTGACTTCCTCCTCTATACTTCGACTCTGTGAATACAATCCTGAAAGCTGTCCCATGGTCGCGATCAAGCTCCACAGTACCACCAATCTGATCCGTTAAGGTCGTTACCAACTGCAACCCTAGCGATTCCGTGTTGCGGAAATCCAAATCTTTAGGCAAACCGATACCGTTATCACCGACAATCAGGCTAAACTGATTATCCTTGTCCGAACGAAGCTTGATGTGGATTTCACCATCTTGGCCTGCTGGAAAGGCGTATTTTAGAGAATTTGAAACGAGTTCATTGATGATCAAACCACAGGAGATCGCCGTATCAACGCTTAGGTAGACACCATCGGTATGGATCTGAAGCCTGATGGAATCCGGATTGACTCCATAGGTGCGGACCAAGTTAGTTCCTAGATTTCTAATGTATTCCGTAAAGTCGATCCTCGATAGCTCTTTGGTTTGATACAATTTTTCATGGATAAGCGCGACGGATCTGACACGGTCCTGGCTTTCCCTGAACATCTCAAGGGCCTTTTGATCTTTGACATGTCTGGCCTGAAGGTTGAGCATACTGGAGATGACCTGCAAATTGTTTTTGACCCGATGGTGCACCTCCTTTAGAAGCACCTCTTTCTCTTTGAGCGATGTCTTGATCTGCTCCTCGGCGCGTTTGCGCGCCGTGATATCGCGAATGATGCAAGTGAAAAAATGCTTGCCATCCTTGAAAAACTTCCCAAAAGAGACTTCCAAGGGGATCTGCCACCCGCTTTTGTGGAGGCCGGGGAGTTGTACAGCCCTCCACCGCATATCTGTCTTGCCGGCATCGATATACCGCTTCAGCGAAGCCCAATGCCTGGGGCGTAGATTTTCGGGCATGATCATGCTCAGGGACTGATCGAGCATCTCGGCAACAGAGTAGCCGAATATATTTTCCGCAGCTTGATTGACAAACAAGATCTTGCTTTCTTTATCAATCGTGATC
>JBOHVJ010000348.1:0-1871 GCA_050735075.1 Binatia bacterium | reverse complement strand
TTTTCTGCGATGGCGAGGGTGCAATGAGGCTTGGGAGCAACTTCTTCGCACAGGCGGACCCGCCTGCCAGGGGGCGGGCAGGCACAGCGGTGCAAAGAGGGGCGGTTGAGAGTCAAAGAGGCATAAGGGTCAGGTCCAGTGGGGTCAGGCCTTTCACAGACTGTTGAAAAACTAGGTTGTAGAACAACAAAACAGGTCGTTTGTTTTCCAAAAGTCACAAAGCCATGAGACAAAGTGACGAGCAGCTCCAAAAAATGGATGTAACTCTTTAACCAATACCCCTCCCTCCCTGTTTGGCCCCGTCCTGGAGAGCAACCGCACCATCCTCTTGATGTTTTGGGTCGTGGCGGTCAGAAGAACTTGCTCCCGGACATGGATTGCCCTTCTAAACTTCGCCCGTCTAAGACCCATGAATTCCTTCGCCTCACCAAAAAGCTCCTCGATCCTCTTGCGCATCAGCTGAGAGATTCTGTAACCACGGGTTCTGGTTAACCGTCTGCTTAACTCCAGCGAGGGCTCGTAAATGTGATAGCTTAAAGAGCGGTAAATCGACCTTGTACACTCTCTCTTAACTGGGCATCGGCCACAGTCCGTGGGGCTGGCTCGATACATATGCTGTTTGCTGCGCCAGTGCACTCCCCAGTACCGAAGCATCTTGCCCTGCGGACAGATAAAACGGTTGCCCTCAACATCATAACGAAACCTCTCAATCGGATAGATCCCTCGCTCATGCTGAGCCCGAGTGTCCATGATCGGGACATGAGGAAGAATCTTCTCCTCTGTCATAAGCCGATGGACAAACTCCCCTGTTGCGTAGCCTTTGTCGGCTCCTAGCGTCTGCGCTCCAAGCTTGTAGGCCCACTTCACTCTGCGCAAAAGATTCAAGGCCATCTCCGCATCGGCCTTGCGATTCGGCAAGTTCTGAGCCGCCCCAACAATGATCCGACTCTTATTGTCCATGAGATAAGAAACCGCGTAGCCCAGCTCGGTCTTGGCAAACTCACTTTTGCGCATGAGCCGAGCGTCTGGGTCGACTTTGGACCGGTGAGTTTGATTGCTTAGCTTGCAGGCGCTGGCGGGAAAATCTTCCCCGGGCTGCCATGGCTCATCACCTTTCACTCTCCGATCCTCTTCTTTAACAAGGTTTTCCCTCTCTAGCTGATCCAGGTACTCCTTGGGCCGCAACTCCACTACGATGGGCTCCATAGTCCTTAAAGAGGCATTCGCCTTAACCAAGGTGCTATCCACAGTGAGATGCTTGCCTCTGACCAGCTCCTTCTCGATACACTGCCGTACAATGGCATCAAACATCTCCTGGTAAATACCGCTCTCCTTGAAGCGCCCATGGCGATTCTTTGAAAACGTGGAGTGATCTGGCACTGGGTCCTCCAGAGATAACCCCACAAACCAGCGGTAGCCCAGGTGCATCTGCACTTCATCACAGAGTCGCCTCTCAGAGGTGATCCCGAACAAATATCCCACTAAAAGCATCCGCATCATGACCTCTGGATCTACCGAGGGACGTCCCGTATGGCTGTAGAGGTGCTCTACCTTAGAACGGATGAAGGTAAAATCTACGTGTTGGTGGATCAGACGAAGGATGTGATCTTGAGGGATAAGCTCTTCAGGTCGAAGATAGTAGAAAAGCCTCTCCTCTTTATTTTTTTCTCCTATCACGGTGCCTCCCTAATCCGGAATTGGGAGACATTTTAGCATACAAGTGAGAATAGCGGTAAAGTTTTTCTTTGAAAGGTCAAGAGTTTTTCAACAGTCTGCTTCAATCTAGACAATCTTGTCTTTCGTCCATCGACAAAACACCCGGCTAGGGAGGACCAGTCCGGGCTAATGTAAAACGAATCGAAGATGTGACC
>JBOHVJ010000347.1:0-8638 GCA_050735075.1 Binatia bacterium | reverse complement strand
TCTGCTTTCCAGTTCAGTGCCGGATCATAGCATGCGACCTGGACACTGGTGGTGGCCATAGTTATCACGACAATCCATGCCTTGGTGATCCAGCCGAAAGGTTTCATACTTTCCGCTATTCTTTCTGGCTCCCCCATGCGCGGAGTCGCCTGGCTGGTTGAGCCAGGCCAGCAGCCCGCCTTCAGTTCCGGTGCTCCTTTACTGCACTACGGGTATGTTGTCAAGGGGTGCTGCATTTCAGTCGCCAGGGAAAGACGAGGATGGACATTTGCTTCTCCTTAATGTAAAGGGGTTTTAGGCCTGCGGCGAGATTTCTGATCAAAGGGCCTGGACAAAGGAAGGATCGAAAGTGCTCTCTTTTTTAAAAAACCAGGCGTTACGGAAAGCGCTCTCAAGTGCGCGCGGGAACTATCGAGCAGTGCTCATCTTTGTGCTGGGCCTAGTTGGAACTCTTGCCCATCTAAACTGTGGATCGCCCGCCTTGACCCAAACCTCCGTTCCTGTGTCTACCCTTCAAAAAGGGAATTTTAGCGGTGTTCGTGAAGCATTGCAGATAGTTATTCGGACGCAAGGCGAGTGGGACGATTTATGGAAACGGCATTCTTCAAACCAGGCCGGTCCTACACCAACTCCATCTATAAATTTTGCTACCGAGATGGTTGTGGGTCTCTTTGTCGGCGAGAAAAGCACGGGTGGCTACGAGGTAGAGATAACCAGGGCTGAGCGGAGAAATTCACGACTTTACCTCTATTATCTAGAAAAAAGCCCGCCCCGAGATGCCATGGTCATTCAGGTGTTAACCCAGCCCTATCATCTGGTTAAGATTCCAAGAGACAGTAGCCCGGTCACTTTTTTAAGGGCCAGCCCCTAGGATGGGGATAGACTCGTAGTGACGCTGCTCAATTCTCCTTGAGGCGGCGTGCCAGCGCGTCCTGCTCGTCGCGGATGCCAGCCGGAAGTCGGTCACCGAACTTTTCGAAAAACTCGCTCTGGCTGCGGAGATTTGCTCGCCACCCCTCTCGGTCAACCCGCAGCAGCTCATTGAGGGTGGCTTTAGAAGCGTCAAGTCCATTGCTGTCTATGCTTGAAGCGGTAGGAATGTACCCGATGGGCGTCTCGTCCGCTTTACCGGAACCCTTGGAGCGCTCAATCACCCACTGAAGTACCCTTAGGTTCTCGCCAAATCCCGGCCACAGGAATCGCCCCTTCTCATCTCTGCGGAACCAGTTGACTCGGAAGATCTTAGGTGGGTTCGTGGCGCGCTTTACCATCGAGAGCCAGTGTCCCCAATAATCCCCCATGTTATAGCCGCAGAAAGGGAGCATAGCCATCGGGTCGCGGCGCACTACGCCGACCGCACCGGTGGCTGCTGCAGTGGTCTCTGAGGCTAGGGTGGCGCCGAGGAAAGTGCCGTGCTGCCAATCAAAGGATTGGTAGACGAGGGGGATGAGTTTCTGGCGCCGCGCGCCGAAAAGGATGGCGCTGATCGGCACGCCCTCCGGGTTCTGCCATTCGGGTGATATCGACGGACACTGATCTGCCGGAACCGTAAATCTGCTGTTCGGATGGGCCGCCGGCTCTCCATCCGTTGGTTTCCACGGCCGCCCCCGCCAATCGGTGGCGCTTGGTGGCGCGGGATCGTCATGCCCCTCCCACCAGACAGTGCCATCGGGCTTCAGCGCGACGTTGGTGTAAATCGTATTCTTCCGCACCATTTTCATGGCATTGGGGTTAGTCTTCGAGCTGGTGCCCGGGACCACGCCGAAGAAACCGGCCTCGGGATTAACGGCCCAAAGTCTTCCGTCAGCGCCAACGCGGATCCACGCAATGTCGTCACCCACAGTAAAGACCCGCCACCCTTTCATGGAGGTTGGTGGAACCAGCATAGCTAGATTCGTCTTTCCGCAGGCGCTAGGGAACGCGCCGCAGATGTATGTGATCTCGCCCTCGGGGCTCTGTACGCCGACGATCAGCATGTGCTCGGCGAGCCAGCCTTCGCGCTGACCCAAGGAACTCGCGATGCGGAGGGCCAGACACTTTTTCCCGAGGAGCGCGTTGCCGCCGTAGCCTGAACCTACGCTCCAAATGGTGTTGTCTTCGGGGAAGTGACAGATATAGCGGCGATCGATGTTCAGGTCGGCCTTGGAATGCAGACCTCGGGTGAAGTCATTTGAGCTGCCAAGGTGCTCCAGGGCGACCGTTCCCATGCGGGTCATCATCCGCATGTTGAGGACAACGTAGACGCTATCAGTGATCTCGATGCCGACCTTGCTAAAACGAGAGCCGGGGGGTCCCATGAGGAAAGGGACAACGTACATCGTCCGTCCTTTCATGGAGCCGGCAAAGATCTTGGCAAGGCGGTCGTAGGCCTCGGCTGCGGCAATCCAGTTGTTGTTGGGGCCGGCGTCCTCTTTTTCACGCGTGCACACGTAGGTGAGGTTCTCAGTGCGTGCGACGTCGTTGAGCGCGCTCCGATGAAGATAACAGTCGGGCAACTCCTTCTGGTTCAGGGGGATCAGGTCCCCGACCCGAACCGCGGCCTGCAGAAGCCTCTCGCGCTCGGCCTCGCTGCCGTCGCACCAAACGACGCCGTCCGGACGGCACATCGCCGCGACTTCGTTGACCCAGCGTTGGGCGGATTCATTCTTCAACATTTTTTTACTCCTCCAATGTTAAAGCCCTCGGTCGTGACATTGTAGGCGTCGGATTGTTGGCTTCGGTAAAAAAAGCAGTGGCTGCTGTCACGAACGGATACTATTTCAATGAAAAAGTCTTGGCAAGAGGGTGTACTCGCCCACTACATGTGAAACAGGTAGCTTCTTCTTGAGACCTAAGGCCCGAGGGGAGCGAGGCTGTGGACGAGTCGAGTTCAAAGCGTTCAAGCCGTTCAAGACGTTTTAAACGATTTGAACTATTTGAACGACTAGAACCATTGTGGTAAGCCCATCGGCCGCGGTAGTCAGGTGCGATGGGATGCTATTTATTTCTTAAGCGGGGGTAGCTCTGCCTCTTCCTTTCCCCTCTCAAAAATCCGATGCCCCAGCACCGCGTCAGCATCCGGGAGCACGGCCATTGCCTTCATAGAACCTTGGCTGTGCAGGCCAAAACAATGGACTGCCCCAGGCGGCACAACGACGCTCGTTTGCGACTCAACCTCATATTCCTCGTCCCCTACTCGCGCGAAACCCTTGCCATCCACTTCCAGGAAAACCAGCACCTCTTCAACGTCGTGCCAGTGCAACGGAGCGCGCTTCTTTCCCTCTAGGTTGTGCAGCCAGATGGAAACGGTATTGGCGCCCGCCGACCGATTGACGGCCATACGTAGGGGAGGACGCCAGGGCTCGTCTGGGAACTCTAGCAGTGGCCTGTCTTTGTGGTGAATGACGCTCATAGATCCTCCTGCAATTGTAAGATTTTTCCAATATTGGTACCTCACTCGAACGACAGCACAGCGCCGTGAGTGAGGCCTTTGTTCAAGGCCGCTGCCTGTTGGGAGTTACTACGAAGAGTCGCAGCGTAGGGTGACGGTCCACGAGCCTTGAGCCAGTCGGCAAGCGGGCTTTGCGGCGTCAGCGGCTTGAGAAAATCGAAAAAGTGAGGACCAATTTTGAAACTCACCCCCGCTGCCTGTAAGTTATCCCTTTCCATCATCTTCCCGTCATAGCCTAGAACGGTCTTGTACCAGTGGCGAACAGACTGGAGGTCATCCACGGCGACTGTAACCGTGCCGATGCCGGTGGCGCCATTTTTGTGAGTCATCTCTCGGGGAATTCGCTCCTCGCGCGGCGTTTCATCCTGTATAAGGAAAGGCGCGACTCCTCTGTGTCCCTCGCGAGGTATTGAGAGGACCCATTTCAGTTGGTAACCGTCCGGCCGAGCCCGTGTCAGCGGTTGAGGATCGTCGATGTTGACCCCAGCGCTGCGAAACTCCCTCGTATCTCTCATCAAATCGTCAGTCTGCATGCAGAAATCGACAAGACCGCCTCCCTTCTGGAGGGGCGTCCACCACCGATGCTTGGGGTTAGCTTCATAGAATGCGATCAGTTCGATATACGAGCCATCGACAAGGGAGATCAGCGCATTGTAAGTGCCCACCGGATGCCTCCCGCCTCGAACAACGGTGAATCCAAGTTGCCCGTAGTTCTTTATGGCAGCTTCCAGATCAATAACGACAATAACGATGTGGTCGATTCCCGTGAGCATTATGGGGTTTCCCTATTCATGGATCGGATAAAGTCTTGGGTGGCAGGCAGCTAAGGCTGCTTCCCTTGTCATGTGAATGCAGGTGCCACTTCAGAGACGAAGCGTTTTAACTGTCCCTGCTGGTCCCAGGATGTCAGCCGAAGCGTAATGTGCTGCATCCCCGCGTCAAAGTATGCCTTAAGTTGCTCGATGCACTCCTTCGGCTTCCCGGCTATCGTCCAGCTTTCTACAAACCCTGCACTGAAATTAGAGGTGTAATACTCGTCCAGGAATGCCTTGCTTTCCTGCAGCGCCGTGTTCCGGTCCTCTTGAATATTGATGTTGTGGTAAAGGGCGCTTCCCAGCTTGGCAGGATCACGACCCTCTTCACGGGCCATGGTCGTTATGCGCGCCCACTGTTGCCGAAATTGTTCCGGACTCACCTTATTGGTCATCCAGCCATCCGCGTAACGGGCCACCCGACGGAAGCTCCGCTCGATGACAGCGTCGGCGGCGCTTGCGCCATCCTTCCATGTCAGACCGGTGGGATTGCTTGCGATCCAAATGGGGCAAGGTTTCTGCACAGGTGGTGGTTCCAGCGTCACGTTTTCAAACTGGTAAAAACGGCCTCGGTGTGAGGCCTTCCTCTCGCTGAAGAGCTTTCGAAGTATAGTGATGCCTTCTTGGAGGCGTGCCACGCGCTCATTAGCTTTGACTCCCATCACCGCATGCTCGAGCGCCTGTGCTGCGCTCTGCTCGTTGGGCCCCCCCAGGCAGACTGCAAGCCAGGCGCGGCCATTAGAGAGGACATCGAGGCTCGCCCACTGCTGGGCGAAGAGTACCGGATGGCGGTGAACAAAGGTCGCCATACAGCCCACGGCCAAACGCACCTTCGTCGTAACCGCCGCGAGTGCAGAAAGGAGGGTAACAGACTCAAGGCGAGGCTTGGCCAGCAGGCTGTCGCCGGCCCAAACCGCGTCGAAGACACCTGAGGCTTCAGCCCGCTGGGTCATATCGATGAGATCGGCCGCCTTTATCGCACCGATAATGACTCCACGGTTCGCTAACGTGAGTCCAAAAGATCCGCTCATCGTCTTCTCCGTACCTGAATTTGAAATGGCTTGTCAAGCGCAGGACACGTTGACACTCTAAGTAGCAGCTACTATGTTGGCTCACATAGGAGAGATATCATGCGTGCTAGTTTCAGAGGATATTTGCAAAAGCTGCGGGAGAATGACGAGCTTCTCGAAATTACTAAACCTATCGACCTCCGCAACGTAGCGGCGTTGGTGCCACAGGCAGAAAAGGCTCTGCTCTTTACCCATGTGAAAGGTTATTCCATGCCGGTGGTCTCAGGTCTTCTCCAGTCTAGAAATCGCCTGGCTCTGGGTATGGATGTCCCCCACGAGCGCATTGAGGAAAAACTGCGATCGGCTATGGAGCATCCCATCAAGCCCAAGCTGGTCAAGAAAGCACCGGTCAAGGAGGTGATCCTTACCAAGAATAAGGTTGACCTCTATCAACTGCCGGTGCCGATATTTTCCTTGTTGGACGGCGGTCCCATGATTACCGGCGCCGTGATTATAGCAGAAGATCCGGAATACGGGATGAACGCAGGGATGTACCGGTTGATGTTGAAAGAAAGGAACATGACCGGGATCGACATTGTGACGCCTAACAACCTAAGAAAGTATGCCGAGCGCGCGCTGCAAGCGAAAAAGCCTGTTCCGATCTCGATCGCTATTGGTACCCATCCTTATGAGATGTTAGCATCGACCTTCAAGGCCTCTCTTGGGATTAATGAGCTGACATATGCGGGCGGCTTACGAGGAGAGCCGTTGTCCTTGGCAGCGGGAGAGACAATTCCCGTCCCTTGTGTAGCAGATGCTGAAATCGTCCTAGAGGGCGAGATCATCCCTGAGGGTTGGACCCAGCCGGAAGGTCCGTTCTGTGAATTTAACCGCCTGATGGGAGGCCTACATTACAACCCACGGGTTAAGATAAAAGCGATGATGCACCGGCGCGACCCCATTTACTACGCGCTCCATATGCCCTGGGAAAATATCTGGATGAGCGCGCCCATTTATGAAGCGGCGGCCTGGCGGGTTCTGCGCGAGGCCGGTGTCAACGCGACTGCGATTAATGTGACGCCTGGAGGTTGCTGCCACTGGCATATCATCGCCGCTATAAAAAAACAGCCCGGAGATGGAAAGAACGCCATCACCGCGCTTCTCTCCATAGCGGATATCAAACACGTCGTGGTTACCGACGATGACATCGATATCTTTGATCCGGTAGATGTGGAATGGGCGATCGCTACCCGCGTCCAAGCTGACCGCGATGTAGTCATTATATCCAACGCGCGCTCGAAGCCACTCGATCCGTCTCTCCCACCTACTGGCGGGATACCGACTACTGCCAAGATGGGGATCGATGCTACGATCCCGGAGAACGTTCCACGGGAGCGCTATAAGCGCATTGTCTACTTCAACCAGGGAAAGGCCCAATTGAAGGACTACTTGGGTCCGATGAGCAGACCGATCAGTGCTCCGAAGTCAATCGTGGGTGATGATAATGTGGAGGTCTTAGGGAAAAAAATTCTTAAGCTCCTTTCTAAATCGCACAGATTTTTTGCCGAAGTTCTTGAGCTCTTTCCCAACGAGGAGTATCTGAGGATCTCGCGGGCTATCGGGTGGCTTAACCAAAAAGGCAAAATCACCCAAGATGAGGAAGGGAAGTATCAGCTAACGCAACCCTCTTAAGAGATTCCGCCTCACTGGCCTACATCCAGGGTGGTGATGAGGCCTCGGATTTGTTAGCTTGACATACATGACATAGACGTTTTATTGGCATTATTAAGGAGTCGGACTATGGCAATTCAGCAAGCCACGCTCGGGCACGTAGTTTTGAACGTGAGAGACGTGGAGAAATCGGAGGCCTTCTACCGCGACATCTTAGGGATGAAGGTATCGGGGAGAAATCAAAGAACCAGGATGTCCTTTCTGAGTTTCGGGCGCGAACATCATGACATCGCCCTGATGGAGCTGCCTCTAGGGGCACATCGAGTTGGAGGAGACGGTGTCCCTGGCTTGCACCATTTCTGCGTTTACGTGAAGACGGATAAGGAGGTTGACGATCTCTACCCGATTCTTAAGGAGAAACAGATTACTATTGTTAGCGGGCCGGAGATCTTAGAAGTCGCGCGTAACCGCTCGGTCAGTTTTTTGGACCCGGACGGGAACCGGGTTGAGGTCGCGTGCAACGCTAACAAGTTTAAGGGGGGCGCGCCGAAAGGAGAAAAGGGATGAGACGCATGGCGGTTAGATCTTACTTTTTCGTCCTTTTCTCGCTCTTCTTATTCTCAGAGAGGGGTTGGCCGCTGGAGAGGATTCATCTCTCCCACAGCGCCCTCACTGCCTCTCAGGCGATCCTGTTTGTCACTAGAGATGCGGGTATCTTCCGCAAGCACAATCTCGATCCCCAGATTATCTACATTGTGGCCGGGCCGACGAACATCGCGGCTCTCATAGCGGGAAGCGTCGATTTTGCCATCTTTGCCGGTCCCGCTTCGGTCTCGGCCAACCTGGGAGGGGCGGATACGGCGATCCTGATGAGTTTTGTCAATACCATGGAACATTCCGTCTTTGCTCACCCTTCGATCAAAAAGCCGGCGGATCTCAGGGGAAAGAAGATCGGCATCGCCAGGGTGGGATCCTCGGATCACTACGGCGCCACGGTAGCCCTCAAGAGATGGGGCTTCGAAGCCGACAAAGACGTAACTCTGATTTCCATCGGCGGCCCGCCGGACCGCTATCTCGCTTTACAGGCCGGGAGAGTGGAAGCGATTTTGCTTCAACCCCCCTTGACTGTCAGGGCGCAGAAGGCGGGGTTTAACAGGCTAGCCGCCCTTGCAGATCTTGGGCTGGACTATGTGGGGACTTCCTTCGTTACCACCCGTTCTGTCATCGACAAAAAGGACGATTTGGTGCGGCGGGTGGTCAAGGCCTTTGTGGAGGGAATTCATTTTTACAAAACGAACAAGCAGGTGAGCCTCAAGACCATTGCCAAGCTGATGAGGACCGACGACGCGGAGGCTTTGGAAGAAGCCTACAACGCCTATGCGCTCAAATTCATGGCGCGGGTTCCGTATCCCGCGCTGAAAGGTGTCGAGGTGATCTTGGAAGACCTCAGCAAGACAAATCCGAAGGCGCGGGGAGCCGATCCAAAGAGATTTGTTGAATCGCGCTTTCTTAAAGAGCTGGAGGACAGTGGTTTTGTCACTCAGCTCTACGGAAAAAACTGAAGATAGAAGATGGAGGACCGATCTTCGATCCTCATAATCCCCTCACCCTTCCCTCTCCCCCTGGCAGGGAGACTGTGTCGCAATTCCGTTCATGGTTCGACAGGCTCACCACGAACGGATGGTGACACTCCGAAATTCAAAGACTTAGCCGTT
>JBOHVJ010000346.1:0-18091 GCA_050735075.1 Binatia bacterium | reverse complement strand
CTCTAGGGCCCACGGTCTGGTGCCTGGGTTTTGAATTTATGGCGGTTGTAGCAATCATCCCAGTCCGCTATGAATCCACCCGTTTTCCCGGAAAGCCGTTAGCAACGATTGGCGGCAAACCGATGATCCAGCATGTCTACGAAAGTGCATCTAAGGCACGTGATTTAGATCGGGTGCTGGTGGCTACCGATGACCGGCGGATCCTAGAGACGGTAAAGGATTTTGGCGGAGAAGCAGTGCTGACCTCAAAGGATCACTCCAGCGGGACGGATCGATTGGCAGAGGTAGCAAGGAAAATAAAGGCGAAATGGGTGGTTAACGTGCAGGGAGATTTGCCTTTTGTCCGAGCTCAAACGATCGCTCGGACCCTCATGCCGCTCCGGCGTGACCCCTCCATCTTTATGGGGACAGCTGGGACCCCGATCTATCAGCAAGAAGAATGGTTCAACCCCAATGTGGTCAAGGTTGTCACGGACTCTAAAGGGTTTGCCCTCTATTTCTCCCGCGCACCCATACCTTACATCCGAGAGCGTATGGGGACCACCAATGGCTCGCCGTCTACTGCTAACTTGCAGGAGAACAGGATTTTGGGATATCGCCATGTAGGGATTTATGTCTATCGGCACGAATTTCTGTTAAAGTTCTCCCGTCTTCGGCCGACCGCGCTTGAGCGGACCGAGGGGTTGGAGCAGCTCCGGGCCTTGGCCCATGGGTATCGCATCCGAGTCATGCATGTGGATGAGCCTTCTGTGGAGGTGGATACTCCGGAGGATTTGCAAAAGGCGGAAGACTATTTAAAAAAATTGAGGCTGAAGGAAAGAAATGACTAACGTGAAGACCAAATTCATCTTTGTGACTGGCGGGGTGGTCTCCTCCTTGGGCAAGGGCTTGGCCTCTGCCTCTATCGGGGCGCTCATGGAGAGCCGTGGGTTGAAGGTTACCCTGCTCAAAATGGACCCCTACATCAACGTCGATCCAGGGACGATGAGCCCATACCAGCACGGAGAGGTATACGTCACGGACGATGGGGCGGAAACCGATCTCGACCTCGGGCATTACGAGAGGTATGTCTCCACGCCGATGGGTCGAAAGAATAACTGCACGACCGGGCAGATCTACGAAACGGTCATTGCCAGGGAGCGCCGCGGAGACTACCTGGGTGGGACAGTACAAGTCATTCCCCATATCACGGATGAGATCAAGCGGCGCATCCGCGCTGCGGCAGAAGGCTATGATATTGCAATATGCGAGGTGGGAGGGACCGTAGGAGACATTGAGGGCCTTCCGTTTTTGGAGGCTGTTAGACAGTTTGGCTGGGATTCGGGAAAAGAGAACGTTCTCTATGTCCACCTCACTTTGGTTCCTTATATCGCCGCGGGAGGAGAGCTGAAGACAAAGCCAACGCAGCATAGCGTGAAAGAACTCACCGGTGTAGGGATCCAGCCCGATATCCTTCTCTGCCGGACAGATCGGCTCTTGGATAAAAAGCTAAAGTCGAAGATCGCCCATTTTTGCAACGTGGAGGAGAATGCGGTTATTACCGCAAAGGACGTGGAGTGGATCTACGAGGTCCCTCTGATCTTTCACCAAGAGGGGTTGGATGAGAGGATTGTCGAGAAGCTCCATATGTGGACTGGAGCGCCCAATCTTAGGAAATGGCAGAGGATCGTCCAGATTCTTAAGAGCCCTAAGGAATCAGTCCGGATTGCCGTAGTGGGGAAATATATGGACCTCAAGGAATCCTACAAGAGTCTGCTGGAGGCGCTGATTCATGGAGGGATAGCCAACGAGGCAAGGGTTGAATTGAACTGTATCGAGGCGGAGAAGATCGAACAGGAGGGGGTCAGGGGCCTATTGGATCAGGCAGATGGCATCCTAGTCCCAGGGGGGTTTGGGGATCGCGGCAGTGAGGGAAAGATCGAGGCGGTGCGCTATGCGCGTGAGAACCGCATTCCCTTCTTCGGCATCTGCCTGGGGATGCAGATGGCGGTAGTGGAGTATGCCCGCAACGTCTGCGGGCTTGCTGGCGCCAACTCGAGTGAGTTTGACGAGAAGAGTCCCCATCCGGTGATCCATCTGATGGAAACGCAGAAAGGGATTGAGAAGAAGGGTGGGACCATGAGACTCGGCGCCTATCCCTGTCTCCTGCATGAAGACTCCTTAGCTTTGAAGCTCTACGGACGGAAAAAGATCTCTGAGCGCCATCGCCATCGCTATGAATTCAACAATGGCTACCGCGAACTCTTTAGCCGCCAAGGGATGGTTCTGAGCGGGCTTTCTCCAGATGGAGGCTTGGTGGAGATTGTCGAGCTTAAAGAGCATCCCTGGTTCGTCGGTTGCCAGTTTCACCCAGAGTTCAAGTCCCGGCCTATGGATTGCCATCCCCTTTACAAAGGCTTTATCAAGGCGGCCTTGCAAAACCGTCTGGCACAAAGAGAGGTCCCCAGAATCAAAGTGGCGCGGACTTGAGTGAAATGATACCTAAAACCGTCAAAGTTGGAGGCTTTGAGATCGGCGCAGGAAAGGCCCTCGCCCTAATCGCTGGCCCCTGCGTTATAGAGGGAAGGGAGTCTGCCTTCCACCATGCCACTTTTCTCAAAGAGGTTGCTGACCGGGTCGGCATCCCATTGATTTATAAGTCCTCATACGATAAGGCCAACCGCACTTCCCTTGAATCCTATCGTGGACCAGGAATTGAAAAGGGTCTTAAGATCCTTGCCGAGGTAAGAGAGAAGCTGGGTGTCCCTATCCTTACCGATGTCCATGAGAAGGAACAGGTTGCTCTGGTCAAAGAAGTTGCGGATGTGCTCCAGATTCCAGCTTTTCTCTGCCGCCAGACCGATTTCGTGATTGCGGTAGCTCAGTCGGGAAAAGCGATTAATGTCAAGAAAGGGCAATTCCTGGCTCCTTGGGATGTGCGCAACGTAGTCGAGAAGATCGTTTCTACCGGCAATGAGCAGATCATGGTCACTGAGCGGGGAGTCTCCTTTGGATACAACAACCTGATATCAGACATGCGGTCCCTGGTAGTGATGCGGGAGTTAGGCTATCCTGTGGTCTTTGACGCGACCCATAGCCTTCAACTCCCTGGAGGGCTTGGCAAGGCCTCAGGAGGACAGCGCAACTTCATTGCCGCTTTGGCCCGGGCTGGGGTGGCCGTCGGGGTTGATGTGCTCTTTATGGAAGTCCACGAGGATCCGGACCGCGCGCTGAGCGACGGTCCCAATTCCCTTCCCTTAAAAGAGGTAGAGGGATTACTCAAGCTGCTTAAGGAGATCGACGCAACGGTGAAGGATGAAAGACGGCTTTGCTGAGATTGGCTAGTGTCTTAGAAGATTATGGATCGCTCTAAAATTCTTCAGCGTGCAAGGGATGTCCTGAATATAGAGGTGCAGGGGATTCTCTCTCTGGTCGACCGGCTCGATGAGAGCTTTGTCCAGGCCGTGGATATACTTCATAGCTGCAGGGGGAAAGTGATAGTAACTGGGCTCGGAAAGTCCGGACTTATCTGTCGCAAGATCGCCGCAACTCTCTCCAGCACGGGGACCCCGTCCCTTTTTCTCCATGCCGGCGATGGAATCCACGGTGATTTGGGAATGATTATGAAGGGAGATGTGGTTCTGGCCGTCTCCAATAGCGGCGAGACCGATGAGATCTTGAAGCTTCTCCCTATCATCAAGCGGTTCGGCTTAAAGCTCATCGTGATGACCGGCAATCCCAACTCAACCCTGTCCCGTGCTGGGGATGTAATCCTGAATGTGGCGGTCAAAGAGGAGGCTTGTCCGCTTGGTCTTTCGCCTACGGCAAGCACGACTGCAGCCCTTGCGATGGGCGATGCCCTGGCAGTTGTGCTCTTGGAGAGAAGTGGGTTTAAGGAAGAGGACTTCGCCCTCCGGCATCCGGGCGGGATCTTGGGGCGCAAGCTCCTTCTCCAGGTCGAGGATCTGATGCATTGTGGTGCAGAGATGCCGCTTGTCCATGAGGAGACCACAATGAAGGAGACCCTTCTAGAGATCACTTCCAAGCGATTGGGCGTAACCGGGGTGCTTGATGGTCGAGGTGAGCTGGTCGGGGTGATCACTGACGGAGACTTGAGGAGAGGTCTAGAGAGCAAAGGTGATATCTTCTTCCGTCTCAAGGCGAGGGAGCTGATGAGTCACAATCCAAAGACTATACCTGCCGATGCCCTTGCGGCTCGGGCCGTTGGGTTAATGGAGCAGCACTCGATTACCTCTCTCTTTATCCTGGAGGATGGAGGGCGTAGGCCCATGGGCGTCGTTCACCTTCATGATCTATTGAAAGCTGGCATTGTCTAGATCCTACCTGTGAAACGCATCTCTGGAGAGCTCCGCAAGAAGGCCAAGAGGATAAAACTCCTGCTGCTTGATGTTGATGGCGTCTTAACCGATGGCGGTATTGTTATGGACAACCGGGGGGAGGAGATCAAGCGTTTTGATGTTCGTGATGGACATGGGATCAGGCTCCTAATAAGGGGTGGGTTTCAGGTTGGGTTCATAACGGGGCGCTCCTCGAGGGTGGTGACCCATCGCGCCAAAGATCTCGGGGTTCGCATGGTGTACCAGAAGGTCTACGACAAGATCGAGGTTTATCGGAAAATCAAGAAGAGAACGGGCCTTAAGGATCAGGAGATAGCCTATGTAGGAGACGATATTGTGGATCTTCCCATCCTAAGACAGGTTGGCCTGGCTATGACTGTGAGGAACTGCTGGGAGGGGTTAAAGCCGGTAGTCGACTATGTAGCCATCCGGGAAGGGGGCCGGGGTGGAGTGCGGGAGATTGTTGAGCTTTTGCTAAGGGCCCAAGGAAAGTGGGGAGAGATCACCCAAAGATATTACGGCAACTAATCTTATCCTTTCCTAGATCAAGCAATTGTTTGATGCAAATTCCATGCCTTTCGGCTTTACAGCCCCTTTTGAAAAGTGGTATCCTTTCTAGAATTGAGGGTATCTATGAGGCGCAAAGGCCTCAGAGCTGTCTTACTTATTGGAATCTTCGCCTCCCTAGGTGCCATAGCCTATAAGGTGGCTGATAGCGTCTGGCTGGCAAAAGCCAGAGAAGTCAAAAAGAACCCCCGTAAGCTTTTAGATTACTTACCCGAGGCCGCCCTGCATATAAAAGATTTCCATCGCAATAAGGTGGAAGGCGGTCAAAAGGTATGGGAGGTCGCCGGTGAGGAGGCCCATTACTTAAAGGCTGAAAAGGAGGCGGTGATAAAAAAGCCGCGATTGGTTTTTTATGACAAGAACGGAGGAGCCATAGAGGCCACCGGGGATGAAGGCCATATCTTCTTCACGGATCAGGAGATGGAGAAAATGCAGTTACAGGGGGGGATACAGGTTAGTTATCAGGGATTTGTTCTGAACACGGATGAGATCATTTATCTTAAGAGCAAGGATCAAGTGGTTTTACCCGGAAAGGTGACCCTGAAGGGAAATGGCCTGGAGGTGGAAGGAGTGGGAATGGAGATCGCCTTGCAAGATGAGAAGATTCGATTGCTTCAGAGGGTAAAGACCAAGTTCCAGCCGGAGCAACTGAGAAAAGTGGGGGTTAGGTCGCATGGGAAAAAGGAAAGCAGGCGATAGTTTGCCGCATTTGGCTCATGGATTGGGCGGCATAGTTTGCGTTCTGATCTTTGTTCATTCCTTGGCTTTGGCCGGAGAGGCAGCAGGGAAGCAAGAGACAAAAAAGAAGGGCGAGGGAACCGCCTTCGAGATCAATAAGAAAGATCCCATCTTCGTAACCTCCGACCGTATGGAGGCAGATCGAAAGAGAAACACTATCACCTACAAGGGTCGAGTGGTTGCGATTCAGGCAGAAATGACGATGAGAAGCGACACGCTGACTGCTTACTACAGTCCAGATATGAAAGGGATTAAGGAGGTTATTGCCGAGGGCAAAGTTCATGTAACCCAGGGGGACCGAGTAGCAACGGGGACAAAGGCGGTCTTTGATGGCAGCAAACAGACGATTATATTCACCGGGAATCCTGTGGTGCGTCAGGGGAACAGTGAGATCTCAGGCTCCCGCATTATATTCTTCATTGAAGAAGATCGCGCAGTCGCAGAAGGAGGGAGCCAGGGAAGAGTCAAGACCACCCTTTTTCCTGAGGATTTCGAAAGGCGAGGTAAGGGAGAGACGAGTCCGGGCAAGGAGAGATGAGCGCTCTTAAGGCCGAAGGGGTAACGAAGTCCTATAATGGTCGCCGAGTGGTCGATGGGGTTAACCTGGAAGTGAAGGGAGGAGAGGTGATCGGGTTGCTTGGTCCCAACGGGGCGGGAAAAACCACAACCTTCCAAATGATGGTTGGTTTAGTGCGTCCGGATCAGGGAAAGGTTTTTTTGAACGGCGAGGATCTAACATCGGCGCCGATCTATCAACGGGCGCGTGCAGGGATCAGCTACCTCCCTCAGGAATCCTCCGTTTTCCGCCGACTCACCGTGGAGGAAAATCTTCTTGCGATTCTGGAGACTCTCGATTTAACGGAAGAAGAGCAAGAAGATCGGTCCAAGGTGCTGATGCACATGCTCGGGGTCTCCCATCTCGCCACACACAAGGCCTATAGCCTTTCCGGAGGGGAGCGGCGTAGGGTGGAAATCGCTCGGGCCCTCGTTCTTTCCCCATTTTTTGTCCTTTTGGATGAACCCTTCACGGGGGTGGATCCCATTGCGGTGGCGGAGATTCAAAAAATTATACGCAAGCTGACTAGCAGCGGCATCGGGCTCCTCATAACAGACCATAATGTGCGTGACACTTTGGGAATTTGTGATCGCGCCTATATCCTAAATGAAGGGCTGGTCCTCGAAGAAGGAACCCCAGAGAAAATCACAGCTAGCCCTAAGGCGCGTAAGATCTATCTCGGCGAAGGCTTTAGACTCTAGCGATGGCCCTAGAGATTAGACAAGTTCAAAAGCTGGTCCAGCAGCTTGTGATGACGCCTCAGCTCCAGCAGGCGATCAAGCTGCTGCAGCTATCCCGCATCGAATTGGAGGAGATGATTTCCCGGGAACTACAGGAAAATCCGGCACTGGAAGAAGGACTCTCAGAGGAGACGGAGGAGAAACAAGAGATCGAACTGACAGGCGAAGGAGGAACGCAGGACGGGCCGCCCCAACCGCCGCCGAGCCGGGAGCCTTCGGCTGCGGATAAAATTGGCACCCTGGATTGGCAAGAATATATGGAGAGTCATTCCAATGCCATTCACGGTTCCTTGACCGCAGAGGCCTCCCGCGAGGAGGGCGAGGGTCACCCTTCTTGGGAGAATACTCTGACCAAGAAGGCATCCCTAGAAGATCATTTGGTCTGGCAACTCCGGCTTTCGACGCTAACGGAGCGTGAGAAGGTCATCGGCCTTTATATCATCGGCAACCTGGATGAGAACGGTTACCTCGCCCTCCCTATGGAAGAAGTCTGTCAGGCTACGGGGGCCACGCCAGAAGAGGCGGAGAAAGTTTTAAAGCGTATCCAGTTTTTTGATCCTGTGGGCGTTGCTGCGCGTGACCTTAGAGAGTGCCTCTTGATCCAGTTGGAGAACCTCGATCTCGGTAGCAGTCTAGCGGCACAAATTGTCTCCGATCACCTCTCCCAATTGGAGAACAAACGCTACGAGAAGCTAGCCCGGGAACTGAGTGTCTCGGTGGAAGAAGTGGTCGCAGCATCTCACGTGATCACCTCTCTGGAGCCCAAGCCAGCTCGGGGTTTTGAGGAAGAGGAGGTCCGCACCATTATTCCGGATGTCTACGTGGAGAAGATAGATGATCGATACGTAGTTCTTCTTAACGACGAGGGGGTTCCTCATCTACGGGTGAGTCCTCTCTACCGCCGCTTGTCCGGCCAGGTGGGGGAAGAGGAAGGGCAGGCTAGGCAGTACCTTCAGGAGAAGGTCCGGGCGGCCACATGGTTAATCAAGAGTATTCATCAAAGGCAGCAAACCCTCTACCGCGTAACCCAGAGTATCTTCAAATTTCAGAACGATTTTCTGGAACATGGGGTGAGCAATCTGAAGCCCATGGTACTTAGGGATGTGGCACAGGAGATTGGGATGCATGAGTCTACGGTGAGTCGGGCTACGGCCAATAAGTATGTCCATACTCCCCAGGGACTCTATGAGCTAAAATATTTTTTCCAAAGCGGTCTTAAGGCGGGTAATGGTGAGGATGTGGCTTCTGAGAGCGTGAGGGAGAAAATCCGAAGTATTATCTCAACCGAGGATCCTCGCAGGCCCTTTAGCGATCAAGACATTGCCGGGCTTCTGGGTCAGGAGACGATAGATATTGCCCGGCGCACTGTGGCCAAGTACCGTGAGGCGATGGGGATTCTCCCTTCTTCGAAACGACGGCAGCACTATTTCCCGAAGTAGAAGATAGGAACCGAGGCAGCCATGACAGACGTGAAGGTTTCCGTCACCTTCCGCCATACGGATCCGACCGATTCCCTGAAGCGCTATGCCGAAGAGAAGCTACACAAGATGGGCAAATATTTTTACCGTCCGTTGGAAGCCCACGTGGTCCTTTCCGTGGATTCGAGGGACAGACAGCTTGCCGAAGTGACATTACAAGCGCAGCGGCTAAATATCCATGGACGGGAGGAGACAACAGATCTTTACTCGGCGATCGATCTGGTCATGGACAAGATTGAGCAACAGGTAAGGAAGTATAAAACTAAGACGAGGCTGCGAAGGAGAAGAAAGAAGGGTTGAAGATTATTGATTTTTTGAATGCCGACAGGATTATTGCTAACCTCAGAGGCAGGGACAAGAACGCGATCCTTAAGGAGATGGCGGAATGGGTAGCGTCTCAAGATCAATTTATTGATGCCCAGAAGTTGCTCGAAGTCCTACTTCAAAGGGAGAAGGTCAGCAGCACGGCGATCGGTGAAGGAGTCGCGATACCGCACGGAAAGATGCCAGGGGTCCAACGGGTCTCTGGGGTTTTTGCCCGCAGTCCTCAAGGAGTGAATTTTAATTCCTTAGATGGGGAAGTAACTTATCTCTTTTTTCTCCTCATAGCTCCGGAAAACTCAGCGGCAGACCACCTCAAGGCCCTGGCCCGGGTTTCCCGCTTGCTTAAAGACAGCGCCTTTCGCGCTCGGCTCATGCAGGGGAAAACCAGAGAAGAGATCTTTAACACCATTAAAGAGGAAGACGAGAAGTTCTAGTTCAGCGCTCAGCTATTAGCGGTCAGCTCTCTTGTTTGTCTTTTAAATGGCTGATAGCTGACGGCTGAAGGCTGATTGCTATGGCTGATGGTCTGGACATCGTTGTCGTCACCGGACTTTCCGGTTCCGGAAAAAGTGTTGCCATTCGCGCCCTTGAGGATAACGGTTTCTTCTGTATCGATAACCTTCCGGTCCTTTTGATTCCTAAATTTATTGATCTGTGCCAAGGCTATCACGAAGGAATCAAGCGGATCGCTCTGGGCATCGATCTCCGGGGAGGTCACTTCTTTCAGTCCTGGCCCGATGTCATGGCCGAGATGCGTGCGGCAGGGCACCGGGTGGAGGTACTTTTTTTTGATGCCTCAGATGAGGTCCTTTTGCGTCGCTTTAGCGAGACCCGACGGCCTCATCCACTTGCTGGGGAGGCTCCCATCCAAGAGGGAATTGTCCGCGAACGCAAGGCGTTGGAAGGGATGAGGGCCCTTGCCGATAGGATCATTGATACCAGTGACTTCAATGTCCATGAACTCAAGAAAGAGATGGAACAGTATTTCAGCCAAGTCTTGAGCCCGCGCAAGATGAGCATTTTCCTGACCTCCTTCGGCTATAAATATGGTATCCCGCACGATACGGACATGATCCTTGACGTGCGTTTTCTCCCCAATCCATTTTTTGTCGACGAGCTTAGAGGTAAAAACGGGTTAGCATCCGAGGTGGAAGAGTTTGTCTTAAGGCGGGAGGAGACCCATGCCTTTTTGGATCGGCTCTATTCCCTTTTGGAATTTACCCTTCCTCAGTACGAACGGGAGGGAAAAAGCAGCCTTACCTTGGCCCTCGGCTGCACTGGGGGAAAACATCGGTCCGTGGTTCTAGTCGAGGAGTTGAAAAAAAAGTTAGACGGAAAGCGGTTTCGGATCCATGTAAGGCATAGGGACATCGACAAGTAGACCCCGCTCCGACCGCGTATGTCTGGAAAAATTCTGACATCGTGCGAAAGCTGCTAACAAATGGGTCTCCAATTGATGCCCAAGGGTGAGTCGCGTCGGAACGGGGTAGATGGATGGTCAAGGTAGTCAAAAAACTTGAGATCAGGAATAAGCTCGGCTTACATGCGCGAGCCGCTGCCCTTCTGGTCCAGACGGTCAACCGGTTTTCCGCTGAGGTAAAGATCTCAAAAGACGGTCAGGTGGTAGACGGGAGGAGCATTATGGGGGTGCTCACCTTGGCCGCTAGCAAAGGGAGCAAGATCCATGTAGAGGCGAAGGGGGAGGATGCTGAGCAGGCACTGCGTGCGATTGAAAAACTGATTGAAAAGAAGTTTCACGAGAGCGAGTAATCGTGGCAGGCAAATACTGCAACACTTTGAGGGTTTTCAACCGACTTTGGAACCGAAGTAGTTGGCCCAGGCCAACTCCAGCAGGTCAGGCGTGAGCACCAGCGGAAGCTTTTCGTATCGACAGATGTCAAGACAGCGTTCGATGAGGTCGCGCGGCTCGCAGCATTTCATCTGACGCTTCTCCCGCTCATAGCGCTTCAAAAGCAGATCAAGAAGTTTGGATTCGTAGTTGAGGCCGTGTGACTCGACGTACCGCTGTAAAATCAGTGCGTAGGTGCCGGTATCGGGCGGATCGACAATGAGGCGGTAGCCCATGCGGCGCAAGAAGGCGTCGTCCACCAGGTCGTCGGGATTCAGATTGGTGGCAAAGAGCAGCAACTGCTCGAACGGGACCTGGATCTTCTTACCTGTATGGAGAGTCAAGTAATCGACCCGACCCTCGAGCGGGATGATCCAACGATTCAACAGATCGCGGGGGTCGACCCGTTGGCGGCCGAAATCGTCGATCACCAAGGTGCCGCCATTGGATTTCATCTGGAAGGGCGCCTCGTAGTAGCGCACGGTTTGGCTGTAGATCAGGTCCATGGTTTCGATGGTGAGTTCCCCGCCGACGATCACCAGGGGGCGTTTGATCTTGACCCAACGCTGGTCGTATCGAAGCGAAGGTGGAGGGTTAATAGGTTCGTGGTTGTGCAGGTCGAAGACTTTGATGACCTGTCCGTCTACTTCAATGGCGTAAGGGATCCAGATCTCGCCGCCCAGGGCAGAATGGAGAGCCTTGGCGATCGAAGTCTTCCCGTTGCCAGAGGGTCCTGTCATGAACAGGCTGCGGCGGGAATTGATGACGAGTCCCAGGGTTTGGATGGTGCTTTGGGGCAAGACTAGATGGGCTAGAGCGGCCTGGACTGATTCAGTCTTGATGGGTTCTTTGCTCTTTTCCTCAGACTGGACCATGGCATTATAGGAGGCAAGTGAGACAGGCGCGGGGCCGATATAGCCGCTGACATTGAGAAGTCGGCTCACGCGCTCCCAGCCGCGGTCAAGCATGGCATAGCGGTGATTGTGCAGAGCCACGAGGCCGCGGATTTCGATTAATTTTTCGCGGTAGAGGTGCTGGAGCAAAGACTCGGTAATGGTCAGGGGCAGTTTGAGTTTTTCGGCCGCCCGTTCGGTGGTGCAATGGGTGTCGGAATAGACGGTTTTCAAGGTTAAGTCGGCGAGAAATCCAAAGTCTAGACCGGTGTCCTCAACTTTTTCGGGTACGGAGGGTGCCTCCGTTTCGATCGGCGATGATTGACCTGACTCAGAATCCCATGCAGCCCGGTTCATGTTGCAGATAGTGAGCAAGGAGTATGCCAAATGCTACTCTATGAAGTGTCTCCTTGATGGTAAAGAATTTTTGGAATTCTCTTGCGTTGCCAAACGATAAATTCTGTCATCCTATGCTCAAAATTGTACAGAATGATGGATCGGGGTCGAAAATAAGGTTAGATTATGACCTTCGCCTTGAAATGCTCCCAGGCGCGCAGTGTGGATTCAGGCTTGAACGTCCTGCGTGCGACTCTCTCTGCTTCCTCACGGCTCATATATTGGGGTTCGCCCAATTTCATCGCCTCCACCTGCAGTCGCGCCGACTCTTCGAGATAAAGGGAGAGGATGCAAACCTCGGGGATACTTCGCCCCACAACAACCGCCCCATGTCCGCGTAGGAGAATGGTTTTGGATGACCCTAAGAGTCTGGCAATTTCAGCCGCCCTCTCCGGACTTTCCACCTGTCCAGTTGCCTCAAATAGTGGCACTCCCTCATAGAACATTGCACTGTAGTTATGCATGGGGCGGATAGTTTGGCCAACGACGGTCAGTAAAACAATCCGAGGAGAATGGAAATGGATAACCGCACGGATATCCTCTCGGGCCTTATACATGGCCTGATGCACTGCGGATTGTGGCACCCCTTTCTCGAAATCAACTACAAAGAGTTCCTTGAGCTTAACGAGGGCGGGGCTCTTGCGCGGCATGAAGAGCATCTTTTGAGCCCCGTTGATTCGCGCACTCAGATGAGCAAAGGCATCGCTCAATCCCTGGTCGCTAATGATCCTTAAGGCGGTAACATAATCCCTCTTTAGATTTTCCAAGGCCGTCTTCTTCACAAATCATCCTCCTTCTTACTCATCCCGCTTACTATTCTTGTTGCCTAGTTGCAAGGAGCCGTGCCATTGCTTCCCTGACTCAGAGACGGGCTATGAAACGGCCCGGGTTGAGGATGCCTTGAGGATCGAATTGGCGCTTGATCTCGCGCAAGATAGCCAGGCCAGGTGGCGAGGGTCCCCAGACATCGACACCCTCTTTCAGTGCAGGTGGCGCTCCCGCCATCACTGCATGGCCTCTATGCTCCTGCGCCAAGGCGGTGAGTTTTGGAAACCACGCTGCACTCGACGGATCACCGTCCAATAACACCCATAGCGTCCCGCTGCCAATATGAGCGATGGTTCGAACGGGACGCCCGGATACGCTCCACTGGTCGATGGTCGACAACACCCGTGCTACCGATGCCAGGGAAACAGTGAGCCGGTAGAGGACGTTATTGCCGTGCGCCCTCAAGTCACGAACATGCCCCCATAGACGCTGATGGGCCTCATCTCTGAGGGTCTGAGAGGTGAGACCGACCCGCTTCGCCATTTCCTCTACGTCGTGAAGATGACGGTCCACGGCCTCCTCAAACCCTTCCGCCCACACCGCGACGGCCGGCCCCCCCAAAGTGGCGCTCACCTCTTTGGTTACGTCGGCGCTGAGTACCGCGATTGCTGCGGGCAGCAGGGTTGAGCGGGATAGCTCATCGGCCAACTGGAGGAGCTGGGCCAGCGGGCCCCAGGCAACAGCCGTGCCTGCGCTCTCCGGGATCGGCGCCATCTTGAATGTGACTTCGGTGATGATCCCGAGGGTGCCCAACGAGCCGACGAAGAGCTTGCACATATCATAGCCAGCTACGTTCTTCACGACCTTACCGCCAGCCTTGATCTGCTTGCCGGTGACCAACACCATCTTCATCCCGATCACCAGGTCGCGCACGCTGCCGTAAAGCATGCGCCGGGGCCCATTAGTATTGGCGGCGACCAAACCGCCGAGCGTGCTGTGGCCGGGTTGCGGGGGGTCAATGGCCAGGAACTGGTTCCGCTTACCAAGAGCCTCCTGCAAAGTAGACAGCCTCATCCCTCCCTGAGCAGTTGCAGTTAGGTTGGCATCGTCGTGCTCCACCAGCCCATCCAGCCCCTCCAGCCCGAGGACGACCTCAACCTGGCGCGGAATGTTGCCTAAACTTATAGATGTTCCCCCACCCCAGGGGATGACAGAGGCCTCCGCCTCGGCGCAGGTTCTGAGCGCCACGCTTACCCCCTCTGGACTATTTGGAAGACAGAGGATGCGGGGAGATCTTCCATCTACCACGTAGGAGGCCAGGATGCGCGGACTGCTCCTGACGAACCCGGGTCCCAACCGTGCTTCAAGTCTGGCGGCAAGGAGGTCGCTTGTAACCTTCATCTCGGTGGGTAGATTTCGGCAGCGCTGTAGGCACGGTCAAGCAGGTCCATCAGGTGGAGCACCGTTAGCGGTGGACCATAGCGCCGAGCTCCGTAGCCAAGCTGAAGCATGCAGCCGGGGTTGGGTGCGACCACAGCCTCTGCACCAGTCTCTGCAATAGCTCCCATTTTCTCTTTTAACAACTCCTGTGACATCTCGGGTTGGGTGAGGTTGTAGATCCCGGCACTGCCGCAGCAGCGGTCCGATGCTTCCATCTCGACAACCTGCAGCCCGGGAATGGCTGCCAGCAGCGCGCGAGGTTGAGTCCTTACCCGCTGGCCATGAGCCAGGTGGCAAGGATCTTGATAGGTAACCTTCATCCCGATTCGACCGAGAGGGCCGACCAGTCCGAGCCCGGCGACAAATTCGCTAGCGTCTTTTACCAGGCGTCCGAAGGTCTGCGCCTTTTCGGCGTAGACCGGATCGTCGCGCAACAGGTGGCCATACTCCTTCATCGCTGCGCCACAGCCGGCGGCGTTTACGATGATGGCGTCCACGCCGTCGTTGAGGAAGGCCTCGATATTCCGCCGGGCCATGACCTTTGCCATGGTCGTCTCGCCGTTATGGACGTTCAGCGCTCCACAGCACCCCTGGCCTTTGGGGATCAAGACGTCACACCCGTTGCGCCTTAGGACCCGCACCGTCGCCTCATTAACGTCGCCGAAGAGGAGATTCATCACGCACCCGCTCAGGATGGCTACCCGGGCTCGGCCTTTGCCGATTGCCGGCAACAAATCTGCCGCTGGCCTGAAGAACCGATTAGGCACTCTCGGTAGCATTGCCTCCATTTCCCGTAAGCGCTCCGAGACCAGCCTGTGGATCAAGAGCTGGACTCCGCTACGCTGGTAGAACCACAGGAGCCTGGCTATTATCCTAAGCCGGCGCTGAAAGGGAAGGATCTGCGTGAAGGCAAACATTGCAATGGCCCGAGCCAGGGGGGAGCCCGGAGGTCCCAGAACCTCACGCGCGGCCTCGGCGATCCGACCGAACTGGACACCGGAAGGACAGGCGGTCTCGCAGGCGCGGCACATCAAGCAGAGGTAGAGATGGTCGCTGAATCGTTCGTTAGGTTCGATGCGGCCTTCCGCAGCGGCCCGCACCAGGTGGATGCGGCCCCGGGGAGATTCGGGCTCGAGGTGAAGTACTCTATATGTCGGACATTCGTTGAGACAGAGGCCGCAGTGGACGCACTGGTAGAGTTCAGGGATATCCAACACCGCGCCCCTGTGGGGTTCAGATCCAATGTTCGATGGCTGCTTGAGTGCTTCGAGCACGCGTCCTCCCGGGTGCAGTTAAATCCAGAGACCGGCAGGAATCTTCGCCGGCTCCCTGCGAACCTCCCCACAAGTCACCGGCGTCGGGAACAGTTTCGCTGGATTGAACCGGCTCTCCGGATCGAAGGCGCGCCGCACGCGCATCATCGCATCCAGGTCTTCGGTGTTAAAGAGCAACCCGATGTAAGCTTTCTTCTCCAGTCCGATGCCGTGTTCGCCGGTGATGCTCCCGCCGAGTTCTATGCATGCGCGTAGGATGGCGCCGCCGGCTTCGATGGCGCGATCGAGCTCCCCGGGCGTGCGCATGTCAAAAAGAATGTTGGGATGCAGGTTTCCATCGCCGGCATGAAAGACATTGGCGATCCTAAGTTTGTAGCGTTCGCCGATCTCGGCCACCTGTCTCATGATCTCGGGCAAGTGGCTGCGCGGCACAACGCCGTCTTGAACATAATAATTCGGTGCCAAGACGCCGAGCGCGCCGAAGGCGCCTTTGCGTCCTTTCCAAAGCAGTTGTCTTTCCGCTTCGTCGCGCGCCACTTTGACTTCGCGCGCGCCGTTCCTTTTGCAAATCGACTGAACGAGCGCCATGGCCCGTTCGGAGTGCTCGCGCACGCCCTCGATCTCGACGAGTAAGACGGCGGCTGCATCCGTGGGGTATCCGCAGGGGGCGCCTTTCTCCACCGCCTCAATCGTCAGCCGATCCATCATCTCCAAGGCGGCAGGGATGATTCCCGCGCCGGTGACATCCACGACGGTCTGCGTCGCGCGATCCGTTTGATCAAAGATCGCCAGCAGCGTGCGCACCGATTCGCGCGTCCGCATCAGGCGCACCGCCGCTTTGGTGACGATCCCCATCGTCCCCTCGGAGCCGACAAAGACACCACAGAGGTCGTAGCCTGGGGAATCGGGAACTAAACCGCCGAGCCAGACCACTTGGCCGTCGTCCAGCACGACCTCGACGCCAAGGATGTGATTTGTAGTCACGCCATAGGCGAGCGTGTGGGGACCACCCGAGTTGTTGGCTATGTTGCCGCCGATGGAGCAAGCCGCCTGGCTACTTGGGTCGGGGGCATAAAAAAAGCCATCCTTGGCTACCGCCTTTGTCATGTCCAGATTGATTACGCCCGGCTCGACGATGGCGATACGGTTTTGCAGATCGATTTTTAGGATGCGATCCAGACGTGCCAACGACAGAACAATGCCGCCTTCGGCGGGAACCGCACCGCCGGCGAGCCCTGTCCCCGAGCCCCGCGGAACGATGGGCACGTTGGCTCGTTTCGCCGCTTTGATCACGGCGGACACCTGTTCGACATCGCCGGGCAGCACGACGATTTCAGGCATGACCTGGAAGATAGAACCGTCTTGCTCGTAGACGATCACATCTTCCTTTTCGATGAGCATGTAATGATCGCCCACGATTCCACGCAGCTCTTGAATGAGGGCGTCGCGGCTCATTCTTTTGAATCCTCCTGGCTAAATGCCATTATTAGGCCTCAAGGGCGCTGAGCCGCTCCTTGGCGTCGGCCAGGATGGGGAGATCCAGGTCGGCATCCTCTACTCTAGAGGCTGCGCCGTCCTCGGATGTGGAGCGCCCGCGCCGGTCGGCTACTATGCGAGCCCTCCTGGCGTCGGAAGTATAGGCGATCCTACAGCGTCGATGAAGCGCCAGTCAAGAGGAACGCGGTGTTATCCCACATCTAGGTTTTCCGGAATTGATGCTTGAGTCTCTCGTCTCATTTGCTGTACCTCAGGTCCCCTGCCACGGTCACCGGTACCCCATAATAATGCCGGCTGTCTGCCAAAACAATAGTTTCTTGACGCCACTCCAGCAAAGATATATAAGCGAATGGGCACAAGGTCCAAGAACCAGAAACGAAAGGAGGAGACTATGACTGATCAAAAGAAAGTCCAGGAACAGGGCAGCAAGAAAATATCGCGCCGGAATATCCTTAAGGCCGCAGTGGCCGCAGGAGGCGCGGCGGCGCTCGGCTTCCCGATGATCGCCAAGGCGCAGGGGCCGATCGCGATGCGCTGGCAGAGCACCTGGCCATCCAAGGACATCTTCCACGAGTACGCGCTCGACTTCGCCAAGAAGGTCAACGACATGACCGGCGGCGACTTGAGGATCGAGGTCTTGCCTGCAGGCGCCGTCGTGCCGGCCTTCCAGCTCCTCGACGCCGTGTCGAAGGGCACGCTCGACGGCGGCCACGGCGTGATCGTGTACCACTACGGCAAGAGCAATGCGCTCGCGCTCTGGGGGTCGAGTCCCGCTTATGGCATGGACGCCAACACGCTGCTTGCCTGGCACAAGTACGGCGGCGGCAAGGAGCTGCTCAACAAGATCTACGCCTCTATCGGCGCCAACGTGGTCTCGTTTCTCTATGGCCCGATGCCGACGCAGCCGCTCGGCTGGTATAAGAAGCGGATCGACAAGGCAGACGACTTCAAGGGTCTCAAGTTCCGCACCGTGGGGATCTCGATTGACCTTTTCGCCGGCATGGGCGCGGCGGTGAACGCGCTGCCCGGAGGCGAGATCGTGCCGGCGCTGGACCGCGGCCTGATCGAGGCGGCCGAGTTCAACAACGCCTCCTCGGACCGCATCCTCGGCTTCCCCGACGTCTCCAAGGTGTGCATGCTGCAGAGCTACCACCAGAACGCTGAGCAGTTCGAGATCATGTTCAACAAGGACAAGTACAACGGGCTGCCGGAAAAGATGAAGGCGATCATCGCC
>JBOHVJ010000345.1:0-5947 GCA_050735075.1 Binatia bacterium | reverse complement strand
GGGGAAGCTCGAGCGCCTTTTGGGACTTTAGTAGAGATGCAGAATGCCAAATGCCCTGAATGTGGGCAAGAGCTCGACCTTCCAGAGAATGCGAGGAATGGCGACATCATTGATTGTCCTTTCTGAGCCGGGCTTTCCCTCAGGTTGAGGGAAGTGGGAAGTCAATTGGTCGCCGTTACACTGAAAAAGGTCAGTTGTCCTACCTGTGAGAGTGTGATTATCCTTCCTGACGATGCCAAGCCTGGAGATACTGTTCGTTGCTGTGAAAGAGATTATCGGCTTACTTACGAATTTGGCTCGTATGCCCTTGAGTAAGTCTTTTCTTCTCCTGGGCGACGCGAACCGCGCGGAGGATATCCACGTAACCGCCGCAGCGACAGAGATTCCCGGCTAGATATTCGCGCACCTGATCGTCTGTGGGATCGGGGTACTCGTCGAGGAGGGCCTTGACGGTCAGGATAAATCCTGGCGTGCAGTAGCCGCACTGCAAGGCCCGCTGTTCGATGAACGCCTCTTGAATATAGTTAAGCTTCTGGCCGTCGCTCAGTCCCTCAACGGTGACAATTTCATGTCCCTCCACGCGTACGGCCAATAAGAGACAGGAGCTTACGGGTCGCCCGTCCAAGAGGACTGTGCAAGTGCCACATGCACCTACCCCGCATCCCTCTCGAACGCTCCAGAGCTTGAACCTTTCCCGAAGTATCTCAAGCAAGGTGTCGGCGTCCTCGGTCTGGATTTTTTCTTCCCGGCCGTTGACTCGGAGTAAGAGCGCCCGTTTCATAACGTTCCCTAACCCGGTAGCTTTGTTTGGCTCTTTTCGGCCAGCCGGCGCAGGATTTTCTCCGGCGTGATCGGCAGCTCTCGGACCCTTATGCCGGCAGCATCCTCAATGGCATTGGCAATGGCGGCCGAGACGGTAAGCGTGCCGGTTTCACCCACACCCTTCGCCCCGAAAGGCCCACTCTCATGGGGCACCTCAACCACAATCGGCTCGAACGTTTCAGGCAGGTCCTTTATCGAAGCGATCTGATAGTCAAGCAGTGAGCCATTTATGAGCTGGCCCTCTTCGAATATCATCTCCTCGAACAACGACAGCCCCAGATGAGTAGTTGCTGATCCCAGGAGCTGCTGCTCGCAGTGTTTGGGGTTGATGGCTGTGCCGGTATCTCCCACGCTGAGAAACTTAACTACGCTAACGTGTCCGGTCTCCGTGTCCACCTCTATCTCGGCTGCGCTGGCCGAGGGAAACCAGTACTCTGTGCACTTTTCAGACTGGCCTGTCTCGGGATCCATCGGAATCGCAGTAGACTGACAAATGGCCTCCCCTGTCATGGTGGTTCCTAGGCTGCCGAACTTGGCGAGGAAGGCCTCGCTGATTGTCATCCCCCGTTCCTTTGTCCCACGGACGAAGATTCGGCCATCGCGCGCGACCAGGTCCTCTGCGCTTACTTCGAGTTTCGCTGCCACCACTGAAAATAGTTCGCCCTTAATCTTGGCCGCGGCCATACGTACGGCATTTCCCATATGATACGTCGAGCGGCTTCCAGCAGTGATCGTGTCGTACGGCGTAATATCCGTGTCCGGCTGGACAATATGCACCTTGTCGAAGGGAACCCCCAACTCTTCGGCCACGATCTGTGCCATCATCGTTTCCGAACCTTGGCCCATCTCTACGGTGCTGCTTAGGACGTTCACACTCTCGTCGGCATTCATGATGACGATGGCTCCCGAGATGGAAGGCGTGAGAACGGCCTTCACGCCAGAAGCGATGCCCTTGCCCCGAAGCTTTGTCCCGCTCTTCGGCGCCCTTGGCTTGGACCACTCAATGGCCTGAGCTGCCTGCCTGATCGACTCTTTCAGACCGAAGGAATATACCGGTGTCCCTGTCGCAAACGGCTCTCCCTCGTCGAGGGCATGGCGCAGACGGAACTCTACCGGATCGGCGCCTAGGGCGCGGGCGATGATGTCCATCTGAGAGTCATACGCCCATATGACCTGTGGGACACCGAATCCTCGAAACGCGCCGGCCGGGGTTTTGTTAGTGTAGACACAGTAGGAGTCGATCCAGACATTCGGGATTCGGTAGGGACCGGCCGAGGTGTAACCGGATTTGTGAACTACCCTTGGACCGATCTCGGCATACGCCCCCGTATCCCAGTAAACTTCGCAGCGACGCGCGCTGATAGCGCCGTCCTTAACCGCTGTCTTGAGCTTGGCGACAACCCCGTGTTTTGTGATGATCTGGAACTCCTCCTCACGGGTCAGGGCATAGCGCACGGGTCTACGCGTGATCAAGGCAAGCGAGGCGACAAGCGGCTCGAGTTTGACATAGAGCTTGGCCCCATAACCACCTCCAAGGTAAGGTACGCGCACCCGGATGCGGTTCATGGGTATGCCGAAGATGTTAGCGAGCTCAGTCCGGACAAAAGAGGGAGTCTGGGTGGCTGTCCATACATTGATCCTTTGGTTTTCATCCAGATAGACAAGGGTCACATGAGGCTCCATGGGCATGTGTTGGGCGGGCGGTGAGCTGAAGGTGTCTTCAAAGATTCTGTCCGCCTCTGCAAAGGCCTTCTCCACATCCCCCTTTCGGAGCTTGTAGTGGTAGCAGATGTTAGATTTCTGGCCCGCCTCCACATGCGCAAGGTCGGCGAATGCCCGGGCCGGCCTTAGCTCTTCATGGATAAGAGGCGCATTGGGCTTTACAGCATCTAGGACATCCAAGACGGGAGGCAAAGGCTCGTATTCGACCTCGATGAGTTGAAGGGCGTCCTCCGCTCGACGGCGATCCTCTGCGACAACGGCCACAACCGGATCTCCAACATGGAGGACCCGATCGATTGCAAGAATGGGCTGATCCCGGAAGGCTGGACCAAAATAGGGATCCACGCCGGGCATGGCAGCAATGTCAGCTCCGGTGACCACTGCGGCCACTCCATCTAAGGCCTCGGCCCGAGATTTTTCTATGCGCTTTATCCGGGCATGGGGATAGGGACTCCTGAGCACGGCAACATGAAGGAGACCGGGCATTTCGATATTGCCTACATGAAGGACCTGTCCGGTCACTTTTTGGGTTGCATCTCTCCGGTATACCGACTGCCCAATTACAGAGTAGTCCGACATGGAACCTCCATTAAGTTGACAGGCGGCGCTCAGCCTCGCGAATCGCCCGTTGAACGAAGACCCCGGCCATCCGGCGTTTGTACCACTCAGAACCTCGGAGATCTGACATGGGGGAGATCTGCTCATCGACGACCTTGGACACGTCTTCGAGGAGACGATCTGTGAGAAGTTGACCCCGGACAAAATCTAGTCCCCGAACCAGTAAAGGAGTGCTGGCAAGGCCGCTAAGTCCCAGCCTCAGCTCGTGGCAGCGGCCATTTCTCAAGGAGAGAAGAGCGGCAACTCCGAGACACGGCCAATCGTTAGCCGAAAGGGAGCTGTATTTTAGATAGGTTGCTTGGCCTCCTTCGGGCATCGGTGGGATCTTCACCTCGACCAAAATCTCGCCAGGCTCCAAGGCAGTTTCGTACACTCCTCTGTAAAAGTCCTTGATCGCTACGGTCCGGAATCCATTCGATCCGAACAGAACAAGGTCGGCGCCAAGGATCAGAAGCGCAGGGGGCGGATCGAGGCGGTAATCGGCATGCGCCAGATTGCCGCCAACCGAAGCGGTCTCGCGCACCCGAGCGTTCCCGACCTTGCTGTAGGCTTCAGCCAGCACCGGCAAGGACCGTTGTATATCCGCCGAGCATTCGACACGCCGGTGAGTAACCATTGCCCCGATCCTGATCCATCCGCCTTGCACCGAAATCTGATCTAGGTCAGGGATTCCTTGGAGGTCGACGAGGTAAGGAAAATGGACGGCGCGTTGTTTCATTAGGATCACAAGGGTGGTACCGCCGGCAATCGGCCGGGCATCCTCACCGTATTTCAAGAGGAGCTTGCTTGCCTCGGCGAGCGATGTCGGTCTGAGAAGCTCGAATGTTCCAATAGTCATGCGTTGTTACCTGAGTCAGGAATAGAGGTAAAAAGCCTCTTTAGGGCGTTTTCTTTTTCCGTCCGCTCGATCCTCGCACGTTCCAGAGACCTCTGTAAGATTTCCGCCGACTGATCGTACAGCGTACGGTTCACCGGATACGGGTGGCCGTCTTTACCGCCGTGGGCAAAGCTAAACTTGGCAGGGTCTTTCCATGACGGAGGCGTGCCGTAAGTGATCTCAGAGATGAGAGCCAGGGCTCGAAGAGTCTTGGCTCCGACACCGGCCATCCCCAGGAGGCTCTCAAAATCTTTTGCCTTTGTCTCATAGGTTTTCAGCAGGACCTTCTCGATGGATTCGGGATGAAGCTCCCTAAGGGAAACTTCATGATGGGTTGGAAGGGATAGGGTTTGGAGTGTCTTAAGTTCTTTTGTAAGTTTCTGCGGCTCTTCGTGCGAGAGTTGGGTCATCACCTCCTGCGCCTTCGCGCTTTCGGAGGCCACGAGATTCAGTGCCCTCTCTCTTTGCTGGTTGCTGCAGATAGCGGAGTGAGGGTCCAGAGTCAAGGATTGGATATTTTCCGAGTACCAGTGGTAACGTCGGGCAAAGCGATCGCTCATCCCTTGCTGGACTACTGCCCAAGAGCCTTTCAGGGTAAAGAAGAAATTGTGGTGGTAAAGCTGGAAGCCGTCCTGGATAGCATTGTTGTCGATCTTGGCCGTCAAGCGGCTTAGATAGACGAGATCGTTTGGGTCACGTTTCAAGGGGAATTTCTCACCTGCTGCAAGGATCTCTGCCGGGGTCTTGCGCGAAGTCGCCCCTTTCCCGCCGGCGATGATAAGGCCTAGCTCTCTCTCCATTCCTCGCAGCCCTTCTTTGAGAGCGCCGCATACAGTCGTGGTAACGCCGGAGGAATGCCAGTCGAAGCCCAAGACGCAGCCGAGGGATTGGAACCAGTAGGGGTCGGAAATCCGAATCAGAAGCTCTTCGGGGCCGTGCTCTTCAATAATAAGCCGAACGATCTCTCGCCCCAAGCGGACCATCCTCTGAAATAGCCAGGCGGGCGCTTTGCCCCCGTGAAGGGGGAGGTAGGCAATACCGGTCTTCTGCATCATCCATCCTATTCATCCACTTCCCCGAAATAGTCCCTCATGATTCTCTCCTTAATATACTCGAGGGCGCCGAGGTCTTGAAGAATGTCCCCGCCGGTATCGTAAAAGAAGATGTCACCTTTACGGTTTCGGCCGATTGCAACTAGCCATTCCAATTCATCCCGATCTTCCAAAAGGTAATTGATGGCCTGGTTCGCCCCCTTACTGGCAATAATAGTCACCTTGGGACGGTGGGTTCTCTTTGGCTGCGTCATGGCCGTGGGACCTCCTGACGGTCAAAGAGTCTATATCAGCGAGGCCAATTCCTCAACTGCCTTTAATCACTTCCGCTCCCTGCGGCATTCGTTTGCTACGCACTTGCTTGAAGATGGCTATGACATCAGGACGGTGCAGGAGCTCTTGGGGCACAATGATGTGAGTACCACAATGGTCTATACCCACGTTTTGAACAAAGGTGGCCGAGGTGTTTCCAGCCCTGCGGACCGATTGTGAAATGAGACACAAGGGATGGTCTGCGGGCCAGTATCGCGCTACACCGCGCGGGCTGGTATCTGGATATACGGCGCGGGCCAATATCCGGCTACACTGCGGGCGGGATAGCACGGCAGGACACGACTTGACAGAGGCGGCTAAGTGACGGATAGTCGGCTAGATTTTGGAGTTTTCGACAAGTAGGCTTGGACGTGCTATCTGGCCGTCCAGATACTCACTAGTTAGGAGTTCAACTACGTGAGGTTCGCGAGTACTGATTCCAACGGGGCCTTGACAGACGATAGCGTTCTGCTATCATCACTCAGTGAAGGTCATCGGGCGGGATTTGATCCAGCTATTTGCACGGAAACATCCCGACTCCAGG